>JBPYFM010000136.1:0-10803 GCA_051986435.1 Solirubrobacterales bacterium
GGTCCTCGATCGCGCCGGTGGCGATCGGGTCGAGGGCCGAGGCGGGCTCGTCGAGGAGGAGGACGTCGGGTTCGATCGCGATCGCGCGGGCGATGCAGAGGCGCTGCTGCTGGCCGCCGGAGAGGCCGAGGGCGGAGTCCTTCAGGCGGTCTTTGACCTCGTCCCAGAGCGCCGCCCCGCGCAGCGCTTTCTCGACCCGCTCCTTGAGGCCCGCGCGCATGCCGAGGTTGCGCGGCGCCCAGGCGATGTTGTCGTAGATCGACTTCGGGAAGGGGTTCGGTTTCTGGAACACCATGCCGATGCGGCGACGCACCTCGACGGTGTCGACGCCGGGCCCATAGATGTCGTGGCCGTGGTAGGAGATCCGGCCCTCGATGCGGAAGCTCGGCACCGAGTCGTTCATCCGGTTGAGGCTGCGCAGGAAGGTCGTCTTGCCGCAGCCTGAGGGGCCGATCAGCGCGGTGACCTGGCCGCGGCGGATCCGCATCGTCACGTCGATCAGCGCCTGTTTCTTGCCGTAGAAGATGCCGAC
The DNA here is from genome assembly GCA_051986435.1 of Solirubrobacterales bacterium. Taxonomy (GTDB): domain Bacteria; phylum Actinomycetota; class Thermoleophilia; order Solirubrobacterales; family 70-9; genus VAYN01. The sequence continues at coordinate 533 of JBPYFM010000136.1, forward strand.
GTTCTCCGCCTCGAAGACCGACTCGGGGGCGATGTGGACGTGGGACTTGGCGGCGCTCTCGGTGGCCGCCGGCGCGCCGATCACCCCGGGCAGCGGCTCGGTCCGGATGCGCACGCGGCCGGGCGCCCCGGCGCGGCCGTTGGTCGCCGGCTGCGATTCGAAGGTCTGGTCGTCGATGCTCATCGAGTCAACTTTCTCTTGCTGCGGTTGAGGAGGAATCGGGAGCTGAGGCCGAGGGCGAGGATGATCACGATGAGGATCAGCGAGAGCCCCCAGGCTTCGGTGAAGCCTTCCGGGTTCGCTTCTTCCGAGAGCTGGAAGATGCGCACCGGCACGTTCGGGATTTCCTTGAGGGGGTTGAGCTGGACCGCGTCGCCTTTGGCGAGCGAGTTGATCAGCAGCATCGGGGCAGTCTCGCCGGCGGCGCGGGCGACGGAGAGGAGCGTGGCGGTGACGATGCCGCCGACGGCTGCCGGGAGGATGATCGTCAGGATGCTGCGCCAGCGGGCGACCCCGAGCGCGTCGGCGGCTTCGCGCTGGTGGGACGGCACGAGGTTCAGCACCTCCTGCGTGCCGCGGGCGATCAGCGGGACCTCGATGATCGCGAGCGCGATCGCCGCCGCGAAGCCCGACTCCTGCTTGGTCGGTTCGACGATCAGGATGTAGACGAAGACGGCGACGATGATCGAGGGCAGGCCGTTCATCACGTCGAGGACCAACTGCACCGGGCGGGTCCACCGGCGCCCCGCGTACTCGCTGAGGAAGAGCGCGATGAGGACCCCGATCGGCATCGCGATCAAGGTCGCGATCGCGACTATCTCCGCCGTCCCCACCAGATAGGGCCCGACCCCGGTCGGATAGCCGCCGGTGATGAAGTTCCAGTTGATCGCCTTGGCCCCGTGGGAGACCACGGCGATGATCACGATGGCCAGCACCGCCACCGCGCCGACCGCGGCGGCGACGGCGAGCGCCTGGGCGAGCCGACTGACGATGTGGCGCCGTCCCAGGTTGCCGGTCGCGACGAGGGGCTGGGTCGGATCGAGCTCCTGCTGGAAGTTGCGGCGCAGCAACCTCATCGCATCGCTCCCGCCGCACCGCCGAAGCGCTGCCCGATCCAGCTGGCGAGCACGTTCGAGCAGATGCCGATGACGAGCAGGAGAGCGGCCAGGTAGTAGAGCGAGGAGGTGTGCAGCTTCGAGACCGCGCTGGGGAACTGCAGCGCGATCAGCGAGGCCATCGTGCCGCCGGGCTTGAACAGCGATAGGTGCGATTCGGTCGCGCCGCCGATCACCTGAGCGACGGCGATCGCCTCGCCGAGCGCGCGGCCGAGGGCGAGCAGGCAGGCCGCGGTGATCCCCGAGATCGTGCCCGGGAGGACGACGCCGCGGATCACCTCCCAACGGGTCGAGCCGAGAGCGGCGGCGCCGTCCTGAAGCTCGCGCGGCACCGCCATGAAGAGATCGCGGGTGACCGAGGCGATGATCGGGATGACCATGATCGTGAGGATCAGGCCGGCGTTGAAGACGCTGTTGCCGGTGGTCTGCGGCGCGCCGAACAGTGGGATGAAGCCGAAGGTGCCGTGGAGGAACGGCTCGATCGTGTTGACCAGGACCGGGCCGAGGATGAGCAGTCCCCAGAAGCCGAGGATCACGCTCGGGACCGCGGCGAGCATCTCGACCAGCGGCGAGACCACGTTGCGGACCGAGGTCGGTGCGAGCAGCGCCAGGAAGATGCCGATCGAGATCGCCACGGGGGCGCCGATCAGCAGGGCCATCGCCGAGGTGATCAGCGTGCCGAGAATGACCCCCTTGCCGCCGAATTTTTCCAGCGGCGGCGCCCATTCACCGTGGGTGATGAAGTCGAGGCCGTATTTCGAGATCGACGGCTGCGCGCCTTCGATCACTTCCTTGGCGATCAGGACCAGGACCAGCAGCGCGAGCAGGGCGGCGGCGGCGCAGATCAGCATCAATGCGACGTCGCCGAATCGGTCGGCGCGTTTCCGGGCGGGACTCTGCCGATTCGATCGCGCCAGCTTCAGCGACGCCGTGCCGGCGGGCGGGGTGGCGCTCATCGTGACTCCTCGCGCTTCGCTCCCGGCGCGGAGAACCAGATCGTGATGCTTGGTCGCTCCGCGCTCACGGCGCCAATGTAGAGCAGGGCGTGGCTTATGGACCACACCTATCGGCGATTTTCACAAGATTGAAACATCTCGAGTCACTGTCACATTTCTGTAACAACTTTGTTACTGAACTTATTCACGAGAATGAAACAAAATCGGGTTTGAGGGAGGAGAACCTACGCGCCGATAATCCCACCCTGGTTGAAAGGAACACTTTTGATTCGCAATAGGTTGCTTGCAATCCTCATCGCGGTCGGAGGAACGGTTGGAGGCACGGCAGCCGTCGCGACCGCGACCGCCGCAGCGGCGGGTCCCGGCCTCACCGGCGCCGGGTCGACCCTCGTCGCCCCGCTGATGGCGAATTGGATCAACGGCTTCGAAATCAAAGAAGGCATCCCGGTCAAGTACGCGGCCGTCGGGTCCGGAGAAGGCATCAAACAGGTCTCGAACCGGACGGTCGAATTCGGCGCCTCCGACGCGCCGATGACTCCCGAACAGGCTGCCGCCTGCAACGGTTGCGTGACGGTTCCGTGGGCCCTCTCGGCCACCGGTCTCGGTTTCAACGTCCCCGGCGTCAAGAAACTGAACCTGAACGGCAAGACCATCGCCGGCATCTACTTCGGCACGATCACGAAGTGGAATGACCTGAAGATCGCGAAGCTGAACCCGAAAGCGAAGCTGCCGAACCTGAACATCACCCCGGTGTACCGCAGCGACGGCTCCGGCGACACCTACGCGTTCACCAACTACCTGTCGAAGATCAGCCCCGCCTGGAAGTCGGAAGTCGGCTACGCCACCACCGTCGGCTTCAAGGCCGGCGTCGGCGCCAAAGGCAACTCGGGCGTCACCTCGACGGTCACCAAGACCCCGGGCGCGATCGGCTACATCTCCGCGTCCTACCTGATCGCCGCCGGCCTCGGCGCCGTCGCGGTGGAAAACGCCGCGGGCAACTTCGAGGTGCCGAACCTCGAAAACATCGAGGAAGCTGCCTCGACGGTGAAGTCGTCCAAGCCGAACACCGGCATCAGCATCACCAACCCGCCGAAGAAGGCCGCCAAGGCGTACCCGATCTCGACGTTCACGTACGCGATCGTGCCGCACGGTGGTCCGCAGACGCAGTTCATCAAGCAGTTCCTCACCTATGCGATCACCAAAGGCCAGGCCTACGGCGCCGCGCTCGACTTCGCGCCACTGCCGAAGGTCGTGCTGAACGCCGCGAAAGCCGCGATCGCCTCGATCTGAGCGAAGACCGCAGCACGCGCCGCAAAGCGCAGCAGTTCCCGCCGGCGCGGGGCCTTCGGGCCTCGTGCCGGCTTTTTTGTGGCGAGCCGGAGCGCGGCTAGGCGAAGGCCTGGGAGGCGCGGCGGCGCAGGTCCGCGTTCAGCATCCCGGTGACCTGGCTCGGCGACTCGCCCGCCGAGGGGACGGCGGCGCCGATCAGGCCGCTGGCGCGGAAGCCGAAGAGCGGGGCGACGAAGCCGAGGTCCCGGATCTTGCGGACCAGGGCGACCGCGTCGCGGGTCTCCGCGTTGGGGCCGCAGAGGACGATCGCGGTCGGGTCGAGGGCGCCGAGGGCCCGCTCGAGGCGCTCGTCGCCGAGCTCGTTGGAGAGGACGAGGACGCGGAAGCCGGCGCGGCGCAGGGCGAGGTCGAGCGCCTGGGTGTGGACCTCCTCGGCGTCGAGGCCCTTACTGGAGTCGATCAAGAGGATCCCGGCCGGGCGCGAAGCCGCCGCGGCGAGGCGACGAGCGCCGTGCAGCCAGCCGGTCGCCCAGCGGGCGGCGAACTCCAGCTCGGCCTCGGCACCGGGATCGGCGGCGAGCTGGTCGACGGCGGGCAGCAAGAGCTCCTCGACGGTCCGCTCCAACGGCCGCACCGCGAGGCTTTCCTCGATCGCGCGGTCGGCGGCGGCCTCGTCGAAGGACTGGAAGGCGCCGAGGAGCGAGTCGTTACCGACCGGCGCCGCCTGGCGCTGCTGGGCCAGCTGGATCGCGGAGGAGATGTTGCCGGTCTGGGCGAGCGCGTCGCGCAGGGTCTGCAGCTCGATCAGGTCGTAGTTGCGATGGTTGCCGACCGTCCGTTTCGGCGTCGGAAAGCCATAACGGCGCTCCCAACTGCGCAGCGTGTTGGGGCTGACGCCTAGAACTTCGGCGGCGGCGTTGGTGCGGATTCCGGGCATGTGTGGCGAAATCTTGACAGCGAATTCACAGGTTTACGCCAGTTATCGACAAATTTGCGAAATCCGTTAGCGATCTTGCAAAGGGTTGAGGTCGGGGCCGCCGACCGTCTGGGTGCGGGCAGCGATGCCAAGCGGCGACCGGCGGGCGCGCCGAGCGGTCGGCGTGGGCCCGCCGGACGGACCTCGGCCTCAGCGGTCGGCGTGGGCCCGCCGGACGGACCTCGGCCTCACCGGTCGGCGAGGCCGCCGACGCCCACCGGCTGGCCCACCGCGCGGGCCCGCCACATCGCCGCGTCGGCTTTGTGTAGGAGTTGGTCCGCGTCGGCGCCGTGGTCGGGGCAGGCGACGACGCCGGCCGTCACCGCGATCCGCAGGCCGCCCGCCTGCTCCAGCTCGTCGAGCTGGCCGAGCAGCCGCTCGCACATCTGCATCCCTTCGACGGTCCGCAGGTTCGGCGCGAGCACGCAGATCGCCTGCTCCTCGAGCCGAAAGGCTTCGTCGACGATGCGAATGCTGTCGCGCAGCGCCGCCGAGACGATCGCCAGCGCCATCTCGGCGTCCACCCCGTCCTTGGTATCGGGACCGGAGGTGTCGAAGACGGCGAGGCCGAACGGGTGGCCATAGCGGCGGTTGGTCTCGATCAGCTGGTCGAGCCGGCGGCGCATGTGGCCGGGCCGGTAGAGGCTCGGGAGCTCTTCGCGCGGTGAATTGACGAACTCGGCCGTGCCGCCCGCGCGGCCCTCGTCGCGGACCGACTCATAGGCCGCTTCGACGGCGGTCGCGGTGACCTCGCCGAAATCCTCGGCCAGACGCTGGGCGGCGGCGGCGAACTCCTTCCCCGCCGCCTCGCCGAGCTCCTCGCGCAGCGCCGCGAGCAACGATGCGTGCCGTTCGGCGACCTCGATCGCCAGCCGACCGGGTCGGTCCAGCCGGCCGCCGGGCTCCTGCAGTCGCCCGTTCAAGTCGTCCAAGGTTCCTGCCACGCCGGCAGATTGGCGAACGGACCGGACAGCGATTCCGCACCGACTCGCAAATTGCGGATTTACATTCGTCGAGATTTCCGCCCGCATTTTTCGGGCCTGGTAGTGGACGCGCGGCTAATCGAGGCTGCGACGACCGGCGAGCGCCTTGCCCAACGTCACCTCGTCGGCGTGCTCGAGGTCGGCGCCGACCGGCAGGCCGCTCGCCAGGCGCGTGACGGTGAGGTGGGGCCCTCGCATCAGTTCGGCGATGTAGAGGGCGGTCGCCTCGCCGGTGGTGGTGGGGTTGGTGGCGAGGACGACCTCGGCGATGTCGCCGCCCTGGACTCGGCGCAGGAGCTCGGCGATTTTCAGGTCCTCGGCGTCGATGCCGTCGATCGGCGAGAGGGCGCCGCCGAGGACGTGGTAAAGGCCGCGGTATTCGTGGGTGCGCTCGATCGGGATCACGTCGCCCGGCTCCTCGACCACGCAGATGGTGGTGCGGTCGCGGGTCGTGTCGGCGCAGATCCGGCACAGCGGGCCCTCGGCGAGGTTGAAGCACTGTTCGCAGAGGCCGACCTTCTCCTTCACTTCGCGGATCGCGTCGCCGAGGGCGAACGCCTCTTCGTCGGGCGCGCGCAGCAGGTGGAAGGCGAGCCGCTGCGCGGTGCGCTGCCCGATCCCGGGCAGGCGGGAGAGCTCGGCGACGAGCCGCGCGAGCGGTGCCGGGCCCTCGGTGCTCACGCGTGGCCCTCCGTCGAGAGGCGGGTGCTCAACCGCCGAGCATCCCGCCGAGGCCGCCGCCCAGCCCGCCGGTCACGTCGCCCATCTTCGACCCGGCCAGGTCTTGAGCCGCGCGCAGCCCCTCGTTGACCGCCGCCTGCACCATCTCCTGGAGCATCTCGACGTCCTCGGGGTCGACGGCTTCCGGGTCGATCGTGATCTGGCGCAGCGTCAGGTCGCCGCCCACGGTCACCTTCACCATGCCGCCGCCGGCGCTGCCCTCGACCGTTTCGTCTTTCAGTTTCTCCTGGGCCTCCAGCATCTGCGCCTGCATCTGCTGGGCCTGTTTCATCAGGGCGTTCACGTCGAACCCCCCGGGGCCTCCTCGTGCCACCTAACTGACCTCCTCCGCGTCGAACTCGCTCTTCAGCCGATCAAGCAACTCATCCTCGTCGATCCGCTCACTGCCGGGCGGCGGGGTGTCGGGGGCCGCGGCACGCGTCGGCGAAGGGGCGTCCTCCTCGAGCAGGACGTACTGCGGCGCCACCGGCCCGCCCGTGACCACGGCGAACGCATCGATCAGCGCCTGGCGCCGATCCGGCGACTCCGCCTTGCGTTTGTTGAAGGGCTGGTCGGCGGGGAAGCCGATCGTCAGGTCGTCGCCCGCGAAGGCGATCGGCCCGGCGCCCTCGAAGGTCGCGGCGAGCGCGGGGGCCTTCTCGGCGAGCTTGTCGAGGACTGTCGGCCAGATGCGCTGGACCTGGGCCAGGTTCTGGGCGTCGGCGGACGTCGGGCCTGGAGGCGCTTCGGGTGAAGGGTCGGATGGCGCTGCGGCCGCGGGTCCTGTCGCGCCGACATCCCCCACCGTGCTCGGCGGCGAAACCGTCTGCGCGCGGTCGGGGGCCGCCGTCGGGGCGCCATCCGCGGGTGGGGCGTCTGCCGGCGACGGCGAGGGTTCGGGCGCTTCCGGCTCGGCCACGGTGGGTTGGGCGGCAGAGGGTTCCGACGCCGATGCCTGTGGCTCGGGCGGCATGCTCGCGGCGGGCTCGGGCGCGGACGCCTGCGGTTCGGGGCGCGAGGGGTGCGGGGTGGTCGGGGTCGGCTCGGTCGGGCGGTTCGGGACGCTCGGGGGAGGGATCGTGGGTGGCGGCAGAGGGGCCCCCGCGAGCTGCTGTTCGAGCTTCTCGATCCGGCGCAGCAGGCCCTCGGTCGTCGGGTCGAGGTCGGGGCGCGCGGCCTTCAGCAGGGCGATCTCCACCGCCATGCGGGCATCGTCGCCCTCGCGGACCGCGGTCAGGGCGGCGGCCAGCTCGTCGATCGTGCGGACCAGGGTGGCGGCGCCGACGGTGCTCGCCTGCTGCTTGATCCGCTCGGTGTCGGTGGCGGTGACGACGAAGGTGGTTGGCACCTCGCCAGTCGTCTGGGTGACCAGCAGGTGGCGCAGGTGGGCGAGCAGATCGCGCGCGAATTGCGACGGATCGCGCCCGGATCGCGCCATCATCTCGACCCCGAGAAGGACCGCCCGCGGGTCCGACGCCGCGACCGCGTCGACGGCTTCGAAGAGGAGGTCGGCGTCGGCGGCGCCGAGCATCTCCAGCACCTCGTCGAGCCCGACCGTGTCGCCGCCGAAGGCGACCAGCTGGTCGAGCGTCCCGAGCGCGTCGCGGAAGCTCCCCTGGGCGGAGCGGGCGATCATCGCGACCGCGCCGTCGTCGAGCTGGATCGACTCCTGGGCGGCCACCCGGTTCAGCACCTCCGAGATCTGCTCGAGGCTCGGCCGCTGGAAGTCGAAGCGCTGACAGCGATCGGCGATCGTCGCCATGACCTTGTGCGACTCGGTCGTCGCGAGGACGAAGACGGTGCGCGGCGGCGGCTCCTCGAGCGTCTTCAGGAAGGCGTTCCATGCCTCTTTCGTGAGCATGTGCGCCTCGTCGAGGATGTAGACCTTCCAGTGACCGCCCGCGGGCGCGTAGGCGACCCGCTCGCGCAGATCGCGAACGTCGTCGACCGAGCGGTTCGAGGCGGCGTCCATCTCGATCACGTCGATCGAGGTCCCCGCGGCGATCGTCACGCAGGACTGACATTCGCCGCACGGCGTCACGGTCGGGCCACCCCGTTCACAGTTCAGCGAACGGGCGAGGATCTTCGCCATCGACGTCTTCCCCGTCCCGCGCGAGCCGACGAACAGGTAGGCGTGGTGGACCTTGTCCTGCTCGACCGCGTTGCGCAGCGTGCGGACGACGTGGGTCTGCCCCACCACCTCGTCGAAGGAGCCGGGGCGGTGGCGGCGGTAAAGGGACGTTGACTCAGTGCTCATAAAAGGGCCTACAGCCAGTGTATCCAGGGCAGATTCGCCCCCTGTCCCGGCGCCGCTCCGCCGCCGGCGTTCGCACTTCATGGCGGGTCGGTAGGTTGCCCGCCGTGCCACCGAGCCTCCGCAAGTGGCTCACGCCGGCGGCGTGGGTTGCCGCCGTCACGGCGGCGCTGCTGATCGTCTTCCCGGTCGGCTTCCCCAATTACGACACGATCTACGCCCTCGTCTGGGGGCGCGAACTGGCCCACGGGGTCAGCCCCGACTACGGCGCCGCCCTCCCCCCCACGCCCCATCCGCTGACCGACCTCATCGGCCTCGTCGCCTCGCCGTTCGGCGAAGCGCCGATCACGGTGATCATGGTCTTGGCCTACGTCAGCCTCGGCTTGATCGCCTACTTCGTCTACCGCCTGGGGACGGTCTGGTTCGACCGCTGGGTCGGCGTCATCGCCGCGGTGATCGTCCTCACCCGGGCGCCCTTCCTCTCCAACGGCCTGCGCGCCTACGTCGACCTGCCCTACATCGCGCTCTGCCTCGGCGCGCTCTACATCGAGGCGCGAAAGCCGCGGGCCGGCTGGCCGGTCCTCGCCCTGCTGGTCCCGGCGGGACTGCTGCGCCCAGAGGCCTGGGGCTTCGCGATCGCCTACTGGCTGTGGCTGGCATTCGACGTCCGCCGCCCCGAGCCCCGCGAAGGCTCGACGTTGATGGGCCGAAAAACCACGTATATCGTGGGTTTTCGGCCCATCAACACGGTCGCCGGGTGGGAAGTGGGGTGGCGCGGGGAGCGTGGGACGCGGGAGCTCGCCTGGCTCGGGCTGCTGGCGCTGGGCGGCCCGATCATCTGGGTGCTCTTCGACGCCATCACCACGGGCAACCCGCTCTACTCGCTGACCGGCACGCAGGAAACCGTCGAATCGCTGAAACGGCAGACGGGGCCGGTCGACCTCGTCCTCTACGGGCCGCGGCGCCTCGGCGAAGTGATGCAGTGGCCGGGGATGATCGGCGGCTTCGGCGGCCTCGTGCTCGGCATCTGGCTCCTGCCCCGCCGTTCCGCGCTCGGCTTCGCCGCGGTCGTCCTCGCGCTGCTCGCCTTCGCCGTCCTCGCCGCGGCGGGGCTGGCGATCATCGCCCGCTACACGATGCTGGCGGGCGCGATCCTCTCGATCTTCTTCGCCCTCGCCCTGCTCGGCTGGCGCTTCGTCGACCGCGGCAACCCGTGGCGCCTGCGCTGGCAGATCTTCGCCGGGATCGTCCTCCTCATGGTCCTCATCTGGCTGCCGAACCAGTGGGACCTCGACCGCCAGGTCCACACCGACCTCACCAACCAGGGCAAGATCGAGAACGACCTCACCGACCTGGTGAACGAAGGCGCCTTCTCACCGGAATGCGGGCCGATCGCGGTGCCGAACCACCGAGCCGTGCCGCGCCTCGCCTTCAGCCTCGAAGTGAAGCCGACCGACATCGTCAGCGCCAGCGAGGCGGTCTCCGGCGAAGAACAGGAAAAGCTCGAAGAAGCGGGTTACTGGGTGCAGCCGGCGAGCGAATTCGTCATCCACAACTACATCCTCGACCCGAACGACAAGACGAAGTTCCACATCCAGCCGCCCCCCGGCTTCCACCGCGTCGCCGGGAACGAGAGCTGGCTGATCTACAGCCGCTGCGGCGGCTGAGCGATCTCAGGGCTGGCGCCCGGCGGAGCCGGCGCCCGGGGGCGGGCAAGGGACGGCCGAGGGACGAGGGAACGGACGGCAAAGGACGCGGCCCTCTCGGCCACGGCCCGGGCAGGCTGTGGCCGTGGCCGAGAGGGCCGGGTCTTCGATGAGCGGAGGAAGGGACGCGGGGGCGTCACGGGAGAGCGACGGGAGTCCCACGGATCCGTCACCGATCCGTGACGGAGGTGGGACCTCGTCACGGAGAGCGTGGGATCTCCACGCTTCCTCCCGTGTCGCACGACACGCACGGGGGTGCGGTCGTCCTAAC
>JBPYFM010000137.1:0-8462 GCA_051986435.1 Solirubrobacterales bacterium
TCGCGCGCTCGCCCTTCGACGCGGTCGACGCGATCCTCGAGCGGATCGAGGCCGACGCGGTGATCGTCGACTTCCACGCCGAGGTGACCAGCGAGAAGGTGGCGATGGGCTGGCACCTCGACGGCCGCGTCGCTGCCGTGCTCGGCACCCACACCCATGTCCCCACCGCCGACGCCCGGGTGCTGCCGAAGGGGACCGCGTTCATCTCCGACGTCGGCATGACCGGGTCGCGGCAGAGCATCCTCGGGGTGCGGATCGAGGACGCGCTCGGGGCGCTGATCACGCAGATGCCGACCCGCTTCGAGACCGCCGACGAGGACGTCTGGGTGATGGGCGCGGTGGTCGACGTCAACCGGTCGGGACTGGCGGACTCGATCGAGCCGGTGATGGTTCCGGCTGCCGCCCCCGGCGCCTGAGCGGCCGGCGGAGGCGCGGCACGTCGTCGGGGCCCGGGTCATCGGTCCGCTCCAGCAGCGCCAGGGCGACCAGCATCAGCGGGAAGAACCAGACGATGTAGAGGTAGAACCAGTGGTGCAGGGTGAGCTGCACCGCGATCATCAAGGCCGCCGAGAGGGCCGCGACCTGGAGCAGGGACTTGCGGCGCGGGACGAAGGCCAGCGCGAGGGCCAGCACCCCGGTGCCGGCGAGGATCGCCACCCGCAGCGGTTCGAGCGATTCGTCCTGGCCCCAGACGCTGAACGGGGAGCTGCGGCCGGCCTGGGCGGCGATCGTGCGTTCGTAGAAGACCTTGAGGCCGGGGTCGATCGCGGGCCAGAGCATCACCGCGACCGTGACCGCGGCGAAGCCGCCCGCGTAGAGGGCCGGCTTGCGCGGCTTCCAACCGTCCAGGGTGAGGAGCATCGGGGCCAGCACCACGGGGGCGAACTTGGCCCAGGTGGCGAGGGACGAGGCGACGCCCCGCCATAAGGGCTTGGCGAGGAGCACGAGCATCGCCACGAGCAGCGCCGCGACGAGCGAGTCGTTGGAGTCGGACTCCAGCACGTAGGCGGTGTAGGGGAAGGCGGCCCAGCCGAAGGCGAGGATCGCGCCGAGGCGGCGCCCCGTCGGTCCCGGCCGGATCCGGATGCCGAGCACCAGCAGCAGGATGAAGGTGCCGACGTCGAAGGCGATCGAGGCGCCGTGGGCGGCGGGGAGGTCGTCCCATTCGCCCGAGTAGGGCCAGATGCGCTCGAACGGCACGTAGGCCAGGTAGTTGACCGGGCCGTAGGTGTCGCCGGAGTGGATGTCTTCGGGGAAGTCGCCGTAGAGCGGTTCGCCGTGGGCGATCTTGTCGGCACCGACGACGCCCGCATAACCGACGTCGATCGCCCCGGCGTCCGCCATGTTGAGGCCGACGCGGAAGCCCATCAGGAAGAGCGCCGCGACCAGCAGCCAGAGCGTCGGCCAGACCGGCCGCAGCCCGGCGCCGCGGCCGCGGAAGCCGATCCACAGGCATCGCGCCAGCAGGTAGACGAGGACCGGATAGGCGAGCGGCACCGAGAGCCCGATATCGCCGCGGTTGAAGAAGAAGTGGGACACGCCGAAGCCGATCAGGACCAGCAGGTCGAGGTTGGCGATCCGCCGCAGGCGCCGCCAGTCGGTCAGGCCGACGAGGAAGAGGAGGCAGAGCGGGATCCAGATGAACGGCGAGTTGAGCGAATGGGCGAACTCGCCGGAATAACCGCGGGCCATTTCCCAGGCGACCTGGTAGCCGGTCCACGACTCGGTGACTTCGCCGGTCTTCGGGTCGACCATCACCAGCGCGTACTCGTGGTTGCCTTCGAACCAGCCGACTTCCCAGCGTTCGTTCTTGAAGACCGGGCTCGGGATCAGGTCGGGGTGGACGTGCGTCTCCGCCGCCACCTTCGGGTCGCGCGCCGCCGCCTGCGTCGCTTCGGCCGAGTTGATGTCGCCGGGAGCCGGATGTTCTTCATTCGCCGCGCCGGCCGCCGCGGGCGCGAGCAGCGCGAGGGCGAGCAGGAGCGCGAGCAGCGCCGGCGCCCGCCGCGCCATCACTGCCCTCCCAGCCCGAAGTGGTCGAGGATCGCCGGGGTGACGTCGCGCAGGCTCCACTGCTCGCGCGCGTCCGCCGACTCGGGGCCGCAGCCGACGAAGAGCAGCGGCCCGAGGCTGTCGCCGGCGTGGAGCGCGCCGTGGCTGCCGCCGCCGGCGTGGCTCTCACCGCCCCAGTCGACCGCCTCGAAGCCCTGCTCCAGCGAGAGCACCCAGTCGCCGGAGTGCGGCGCGGTCAGCGCCGACCAGACGCGCTGCAGCGGGTCCGGGTAGGCCTCGCTGCGAATGCGGCGGCCGTCCTCGAGCCGCGCCTCCAGCACGCCGAGCTCGCCCTCGACCTCCCAGTGGCCGCCGCGCAGGTCGGCGACGTCGTTGCCGGGCCGGAAGCGCAGCCGCTCGCCGCGGCGCTCGACCGTCGCCCACTCGTCGCCCGCCGCCGGCATCCCCGGCTCGGGCCGGTAGAGCGGCGCGCCCTCGGCGTCGAGCAGCCGGCAGACGAGGTCGACCCCCTCGATCTCGGCCAGCCTCTCCCCCACCGCGGTCGGGTCGGCGCGCTCGCCCTCGCCGGGCAGCAGGTAGACGTGGGCGGCGCGACTGGTCGGGCTGACGGCGAGCTGGGCCAGCTCCGGCCGCTCCTCGGAGGGCTGCAGGACCGACCACTCGGCGGCGAGGATCTCGGTCAGCGGCAGGCCGCGCTCGACCGGCGTGTGGGCGTGGTCGGCGACCAGGATCACCGCGTGCTCGGCGAGGAAGGGGTCGATCCCGCCCGCCTCCTCGACCAGCGTGCCGAAGCAGTCGTCGGCGCGGGCGATCGACTCGACCGAGGCCTCGGGCCCGTGCCGGTGCGAGTAGTTGTCGTTGTCGGGCAGCGAGAGAAGCAGGAAGTCGAAGCCGTCGTCCTTCATCAGCTCGACCGCGCAGCAGGCCGCGTAGGGGTCGCGGACGCCGGGGATCGAGGTCGACTTGCAGGGGGTCTGGCGGCTCGCGTAGAGGTCGCCGTAGAAGAGCTCGGCAGGGCCCCAGGTGTGGTGGCGGAACTTCAGCCGCGTCGCGTCGACCGCCCGCCGCATCAGCCCGTCGAGCGAGACTTCGTGGCGGTGGCGCCCGCGGTAGATCAGATAGGGGGTGCAGGCGGTGCGCTCGCCGGCGTCGTCGAGCTGCTCGAAGAGGGTCTCGATCTCGGGGCTCAGGTGGGCCAGGTTCATGTTGTAGACGAGGTCGTAGAGGGCGCGGAAGACGCCGAACGCGCGGGTCGCCTCCAACGAGCTTCCGTACTCGACATAGCGGCGCTCCAGCCGGTGGTACCAGTTCATGCCGCTGATCCAGTGCCGGTCGGCGCCGACCCCGGTGACCATCTCCGCGCAGGCGACGGGGGTCACCGAGGGGAAGCTGGAGACGCAGTCCTCGACCAGCACGCCACGCTCGACCAGGGCGCCGAAGTTCGGCGCCCGTCCCTCCTCGATCGCGCGCCGCAGCATGTCGGTGCGGAGCGAGTCGACGTAGGTGAGGATCAGCTTCTTGCGGCGCTCGCCGGACATCGCTTGCTCAGATCATCCTGGACGGCCGACCTCGGCCCTCGCCGAGCCCGTTAACGGAGGACGCGGAGGCCGGCGTGTTTTCGCTGCGCGCGGCGATGGCGGCTGTAGCCGAGCCAGATCAGGGCGATCGCGACGATGATGATCACGATCGGCACCAGCAGCGCTATCGCCAGGACTATCAGCGCCGCCAGGGCGACGATGAAGCCGAGCGCCCCGGCCCCGCTGCCCTCGCGGCGCGAGGCCCCGAAGACGAGGTCGGAGATCACCAGGCAGGCGGCCGCGCCGCCGATCCCGGCGAGGATCGCGCCGAGGATGTCGTCGATCACGATGCCAACGACGATGCCGACGATCGCCGCCAGCAGGACCATCCGCCCGCGGGCGCTGCCCGTCGTGCCGGTGGTGCCCGCGAGCATGCCGATCGCGATGCCGATGCCGAGGTCTCGAAGCAAATGCACGGCCGGAAACCTAACGGTGCGGGCAGCTCGGCGCCAATCCGGCACACTTCCCGCATGACCGAGGTGCCCCAGCCGCCGCACAAACGCCGCGCCCATACCTCCACCCGGGACCTCGAGCGGTACGCCGGGCTGTTCGCCGAGCGGACCACCGTGATGCGCTCCTCGGCGATGCGCGACCTGATGGCGGTGACGGCGCGCCCGGAAGTGATCTCGCTCGCCGGCGGCCTGCCGGACACCTCGACGTTCCCGCCGGAGAGCCTCGCCGCGCAGATGAGCAAGGTCGCCGCGGAGTCCGCGGCGGCGGCGCTCCAGTACGGCCCGACCGAGGGCTTCGACGAGACCAAGGACTGCATCGTCGAGGTGATGGCGGCCGAGGGGATGCTGCCCGATCCCGACGACATCGTCATCACCACCGGCGGCCAGCAGGCGATCGACCTCGTCACCAAGACCCTGGTCGACCCGGGCGACGTGGTGATCTGCGAGGCGCCCACCTACCCGGGCGCGGTGCCGGTCTTCTGCAGCTACCAGGCCGACGTCCGCCAGATCGAGATGGACGCCGACGGGATGCGGATCGACCTGCTCGAAGCGCTGCTCGAGGAGCTGCGCGCCGAAGGCCGCCGGCCGAAGTTCATCTACACCGTGCCGAGCTTCCAGAATCCGGGCGGGATGACACTCTCGCTCGAGCGCCGTGCGCGGCTGGTCGAGCTGGCGCGGCAGCACGAGATCCTCGTGGTCGAGGACAACCCCTACGGAATGCTCCGTTACGGCGGCGAGGCGCTGCCGCCGCTCTACCAGCTCGACGGCGGCGACTTCGTCATCTACCTGGGGACGTTCTCGAAGATCCTCTCCCCCGGGATCCGCCTCGGCTGGGTCGTGGCGCCGCCGCCGGTGCTGGAGAAAGTCGTCCTCGGCAAGGGCGCGACCGACCTCTGCACCTCGACCCTCACCCAGTTCTTCGTCCGCCAGTACTTCGCCGAGGGCGACTGGAAGCGCTACGTCGCCGACCTGGTCGAGCTCTACCGCGACCGGCGCGACACGATGCTCGAGGCCCTGGCCGAGCACTTCCCGGCCGAGGCGACCTGGACCGAGCCCGAAGGCGGCCTCTTCATCTGGGCGACGCTGCCGGACTACATCGACACCGGCGACCTGCTGGCGAAGGCGCTGCGCAACGACGTCGCCTTCGTGCCCGGCCAGGCGGCCTACGTCGACGGGCGCGGCAAGAGCTCGATGCGGCTGAACTTCAGCGGCGTCGCCGACGAGGAAATCCGCGAGGGCGTGAAGCGGATCGGGCGTGTGATCTCCGAACAGATCCAGTTGTACGAGGCGCTGGCACCCTCGCCCGGCGCGCCCGGACGCGAAGCGGAGGACGCGCCGGTTGACGGCGAAGCCGCAAAGTCCGCCTCCGGCGGCGATCGCGATCTGATTCCGTCGGCGCCGGAGGCGGACCAGCCCGCGAGCGACGAAGGTGGGGACGTCCTTCCCTTCCGCAAGGCCGGCGGCCGATGAGGGTCGCGGTCCTGAAGGGTGGTCGGTCCCTCGAGCGCGGCGTCTCGCTCCGCTCCGGCGCCCGGGTCGAGGACGCGCTCGACCGCCTCGGCCACGAGGTCGTCCCGATCGACGTCGGCGCCGACCTCGTGAAACGCCTGCGCGCCGCGAAGCCCGATGTCGCCTTCGTCGCCATGCACGGCGTCGGCGGCGAGGACGGCACCGCCCAGGAGCTGCTCGAGATCCTCGGCATCCCCTTCACCGGCCCCGACGCCGCCGCCTGCGCCCGCACGATCGACAAGGTCATGGCGAAGGCGACGATCCGCGCGGCGGGCATCCCCACCCCCGACTCCTTCGCCTTCACCCAGACCGCCTTCCGCGACCTCGGCGCCGCCGACGCCCTCACCGACCTCGAGGGGACCCTCGGCTTCCCCCTCGTGGTCAAGCCGAGCCGCGGCGGCTCCTCGCTCGGCGTCAAGTTCGCCTCCTCCCCCGCCGCCGTCCCCGGCGCCCTCGTCGCCGCCTTCTCCTACGACGACCGCGTCATGCTCGAGCGCTTCGTCGACGGCCGCGAGGTCGCCGTCAGCGTCCTCGGCGGCAACCCCCTCCCGGTCGTCGAGGCCATCCCCGCCGAAGGCGACCCCTACGACTTCGAGGCCCGCTACGAGATCGGCCGCACCCACTTCGTCTGCCCCGCCGACCTCTCCCCCACCGACCGTTCCGCGATCACCGACGCCGCCCTCGCCACCTGCCGCACCCTCGGCTGCGAGGGCTTCGCCCGCGTCGACCTGATCCTCGCCGCCGACGGCCCCTGGGTCCTCGAGGTCAACGCGATCCCCGGCCTGACCGACACGAGCCTCCTCCCCCAGGCCGCCGAGGCGGCGGGGATGTCCTTCGAGGACCTCGTCGCGAGGATCCTCGACCTGGCGCTCGCCCCGAGCGCCGCCCTGCATCAGTAGACGGAGCTACCGCTCCGCTGGAGCCCCGGCGTCAGCTGTCGCCGGAAGCGAAGTCCTCCGGCGAGACTTCATCCAAGAAATCTTTGAATTTGTCGACGACTTCCTCGGTGTCCTCGACCTCGTGCTCGAACTCGATCGCCGACTCCTCGATGACCTCCTCGGCGGCGAAGATCGGGGCGGCGACGCGGACGGCGAGGGCGAGGGCGTCGGAGGGGCGTGAGTCGATCTCGATTTCCGAGCCCCCCACGCTGACCGTGATCGAGGCGTAGAAGGTGTTGTCGCGCAGCTCGGTGACCGCGACGCGCTCGCACTTGGCGTCGAGGTTCTCGAGCACGTCGGAGAGCAGGTCGTGGGTCATCGGCCGCGGCGTCGAGGCGCCCTGCAGCTTCATCAGGATCGCCGCCGCCTCGGGGTGGCCGATCCAGATCGGCAGGAACCGGTTCCCGTCGACCGTCTTCAACAGGACGATCGGCTGCTTGCCGACCATGTCGAAGCTGACACCGTAGATCTGCATCTGCTGCAAGGGGTGCTCCCGCGTACGTGGGTTGGACCAAAAAGTGTACGGGGCCTGGGGCTTATCCCGGCAGGGTGGGTGCCTACCAATGGGCGATCCTGGATTCGAACCAGGGACCTCGTCCTTATCAGAGACGCGCTCTAACCAACTGAGCTAATCGCCCGGGGACGGCGATGATAGCGGCGCGAGGGCGAGCGGCTCACTTGCCCCGTCGGCGCAGCTCCCGGGCCAGGTGGTGCGCATCCTCGACGTTGTCGAATCGGAGCTCGGCGACGATGCCGTTGGCGCGCGCTTTCACGGTCACCTCGTGGCCGAGGGCCAACTCCAGCGCGTCGGTCGCGTCGTCGAGGGCGGCGCGCTCGTCGGAGCTGATCGGCGCCTTGCGGGGCCTCGCTTTTGGCTGGCCGGCCAGCCGAACCCGGTTCTCGGTCTCGCGGACCGACCACCCCCCCGCCACCGCCTCGCGGGCGAGCCGTCGGCGGACGTCGTTGCCCTGGGCGCCGAGGATCGTGCGGCCGTGCGCCTCGGTGAGCTCCCCTTTCTCCAGCATCTCGAGCGCCTCGTCGGGGAGCTCGAGCAGGCGGATGAGGTTGGAGACGGCAGGGCGACTGCGGCCGACCCGGCGCGCCAGCTCCTCTTTGGTCAGGCCCAGGTCCTCGACCAGCGCGGCGCAGGCCTTCGCCTCCTCGACCGGGTTCAGGTCCTCGCGGACCATGTTCTCGATCAGCGCCGCCTGCAGGCGCTCCGGCTCGGCCTGCTCGCGGGCGACGACCGGCACCTTGTCGAGGCCGGCCTGCCGGGCGGCGCGCCAGCGGCGCTCGCCGGCGACCAGTTCGTAGCTGCCGTCGGCGAGCGGACGGACGAGCAGCGGCTGGACGATCCCCGTCGCCTCGATCGACGCGGCCAGCGCGGCGAGGGCCTCCGGGTCGAAGTGCGTACGCGGCTGGTTCGGGTTCGGTTTGATCAGGTCGACTGGCAGTTCGAGCAGCTCGCCGTTGGCGGCGTCGGCGGGGGTCTCCGGGAGGATCGCGGCGAGCCCGCGGCCGATCCCGGGCCGCCGTTTTTTCGTCGAGCTAGCCACGCGTGGCGAGCTCCTTGGCGAGAGCGCGGTAGGCGACGGCGCCGCGCGAGGAAGGGGCATGGTCGGTCACGGGCAGACCATAGCTAGGGGACTCCGCGACCCGGACGCTGCGCGGGATCACGGTCTCGAAGACCATGCCCGGGAAGTGCTCGCGCAGCTCGGCCTCGACGTCCTGCGCCAGTCGCGTGCGCTCGTCGTACATCGTTATCAGCAAGCCCGACACCTCCAGCCGCGGGTTCAGCTGCCGCCGGATCATCCCCAGGGTGTCCAGGAACTGGACGAGGCCCTCCAGCGCCAGGTACTCGGCCTGCACCGGGACTATGACGCGGTCGGCGGCGACCAGGGCGTTGACGGATACCGGGCCGAGCGAGGGCGGGCAATCGAGGAAGGTGTGGGCGAAGCGCTCGCGCACCGGGC
>JBPYFM010000138.1:0-7949 GCA_051986435.1 Solirubrobacterales bacterium
GGCGGCGGAGTGATCGTCCTCGTCCTCGACCGCGGGCGCCTCGGCATCGACGGGAGCGTCGGCGGCGTCCGCCGGGGCGGGCGGCGGCACCTGTGCCGGGTCGGCCGGGCTCGGGCCGGGCGCGGCCTCGGCGGGCGGCGGCTCCTGCAGGTCGGTGATGTTGGGACGACGGCCGCTGCGCTGGTGCTCGTCGGCGATCGCGGGCGCGTCGGCGGCACCCTCCCCCGGCGAGGTCAGGAACTCGGTCGGCGCCTCGGCGAACGGGTCGATCTCGTCCGGTCGCTGGGGCGGCCCGAACGCCTCGTCCTCGAGCTTTTTCAGCTCGGCGTCGTCGGCGCCGTGGGCGCGCTTCAGTTCAAGGTGCTCGCGTATCGCGTCGTCAAGAATGCTCATCGGGGCTCCCTGCTGGAAGGTTCCAAAGACTAGGCGCTATTCCTTGCCGCTGCGCCGCGCTGGGTGGGACTTCCCAGCTTTTCACGATCCCGCCCGCGCCCTTTCACGTTAGCGACCGATCCTGCCCTGCTTGCATTGATTATTAGTCGCTGCTAAGTTCTTCTTAGTCGCCGCTACTAACTACGGAGGGACGAGAGATGGAAACGCAGGATCGAGGGAGGTTGTGGACGCTGGTCCTGGTCTCCGTCGGGCTCTTCATGGTCGTTCTCGACAACCTGGTCGTGAACGTCGCGCTGCCCAGCATCCACAACGACTTCGGCGCCTCGGTGCAGGCGCTCGAGTGGACCGTCAACGCCTACGTGCTCGCCTACGGCGTCCTGCTCTTGACCGGCGCCGCGCTCGGCGACCGCTTCGGTCGTAGACGGATGTTCGTCACCGGCATCTCCCTCTTCACCGCCGCCTCGGCGGGCGCCGCGCTGGCGCCGTCCGCCGACCTCCTGATCGCGGCGCGGGCGATCCAGGGCATCGGCGCGGCGATCGTCACGCCGCTCACCCTGACGCTCCTCGCCGACGCCTTCCCGCCCGAAAAACGGGGGGTCGCGCTCGGCGTCTGGTCCGGCATCTCAGGCGTCGCCGTCGCGATCGGCCCGCTCGTCGGCGGCGCCGTGATCGAGCTCGCCGACTGGCACTGGATCTTCTGGCTGAACGTCCCGATCGGCCTCGTGCTCGCGCCGCTGGCGGCCCGCCGGCTGGACGAGAGCTTCGGCCCCAAGGCCCCGCTCGACTTCCCCGGGCTGGCCCTTGCCTCGACCGGCCTCTTCGGCCTCGTCTACGGCTTGGTCCGCGCCCAGACGATCGGCTGGACCGCCGCCGAGGTGCTGATCAGCCTCGCCGCCGGCCTCGCGCTGCTCGCCGCCTTCGTCCGCCAGGAGCTGCGCTCCGACGCGCCGATGCTGCCGATGCAGTTCTTCGCCAAGCGCAGCTTCGCCGTCACCAACGTCGTCTCGATGGCGATGTACTTCGGCATGTTCGGCTCGATCTTCTTCCTCAGCCAGTTCATGCAGAACGTGCTCGGCAACTCGCCGCTCGAGGCGGGCCTGAAGCTGCTCGTCTGGACCGGGGCGACGATGGTCGTGGCGCCGATCGCCGGCGTCTTCAGCGAAAGGCTCGGGGCCCGCTGGTTCATGGTCGCGGGCGTCTCGCTGCAGGGCGCGGCGCTCGGCTATCTGGCGCTCACCGCGTCGACCACGGTCAGCTACGTGACGATGATCCCCGCCTTCCTCGCCGCCGGCGCCGGCATGGCGCTGGTCTTCGCCCCCTCGGCGAGCGCGATCCTCAACTCGGTCCGCGTCGACCAGGCCGGGCAGGCGTCCGGCGCCACCAACGCGATCCGCGAGCTCGGCGGCACCTTCGGCATCGCCGTCCTCGCCACCGTGTTCAGCGGCGCCGGCGCTTACACCACCCCGCAGCAGTTCGTCGACGGCATGGTCCCGGCGCTCTGGGTGGGGACCGCGGTGCTCGCCTTCGGCGCCCTGGTTGCCGCGGTGCTGCCCTTCGGCGGCAAGGCGACCGCGAGCGAGGTCGAGGAATTCGAGGAGGCCGAGGACGAGCGCCACGGAGCCCGCGGCGCCGCGCCCTCGCGTCCCCTCCCCGCGGCTAACTGAAGCGGCGAGTGAAGGAAGGCGTGGGAAAGAGGAACTAGGATCGAATGGTGGCGGCGAGTACCAAAACGGAGCCTCGCAGGCGCGTCCCGGCGGCCGAGCGCCGGGACGCGCTGATCGAGGCTGCCGTCCACCACTTCGCCCACGGCGGCCTGCAGGGCACCAAGGTGTCCTCGATCGCCGCCGACGTCGGCGTCGCCCAGCCCTACGTCTTCAGCCTCTTCCCGACCAAGCGCGACCTCTTCCTCGCCGCCGTCGACCGCTGCTTCGAGAAGGTCGCGGCGCGCTTCGGCCAGGCGGCCGCGGACTTCGACCGCGACGGCCCGCAGGAACCGGACGAAGACAAGCTGAACGCGATCGGCCGCGCCTACATGGACGCGATCGGCGCCGATCCCGACCAGCTCCTCCTCCAGCTCCAGGCCTACGCCGCCTGCGGCGACGACCCCGGAATCCAGACCGCCGTCCGGCGCAGCTACGCCCACCTCGTCCAGCTCGCCCGCGAGCTCACCGGTGCCGACGACGAGCGCCTCGACGGCTTCTTCCAGATGGGCATGTGGTGCAACGTCGCCGCCGCGCTCGGCATCGAGGACTTCAAGTCCGACTCAGGCTGGGTCGAGAAGTCGCTGAAGGACGACGGCTGAGCCGGCGGAAGGGACGGCCGAGGACCCCGGGCGCACACCCCGTCGAACCGATCATCTAGCCGCCGGCTCGCCCCATATGGTGCGGGCGTGCTCACGCTCGTCGACCTCTTCGCCGGCTGCGGCGCCATGACGCGGGGGTTCGAGGACTCGGGCGCGTTTCGGTCGGTTTTAGCGGTGGAGCTCGACCGGGACGCGGCGGCGACGTACGCGGCGAACCTCGGCGAGCACGTCATCCGCGGACCGATCGAGGACGTCGCCTCCTTCCCCGACGCCGACGTGGTGATCGGCGGCCCGCCGTGCCAGGGCTTCAGCCCCCTCAATCGCGAGGCGGTCGGCTTCGAGCGGCGCGGGCTCTGGCGTGAGTACCTGCGGGCGCTGGCGGCGATCGAGCCGCGGGCGTTCGTGATGGAGAACGTCCCGGAGCTGCTGCGGAGCGCCGAGTACGCCGAGTTCAAGTGCCGCGCCGAGGAGCTCGGCTTCGCGGTCGAGGGCGAGGTCCTGAACGCCGCCGACTTCGGCGTCCCCCAGCGCCGCCGCCGCGCGATCGTCATCGGCTTGCGCGACCCGGCCGCCGGCGCCGTTCGGTGGCCGCAGCCGACCCATGCCGAGCCAAGCTCCGGCCTCCGTCCCAACCCCATGTCCTTGGTAGCCCGGCGGGCGACAAAGGACATGGGGTTGAACGACGCCCCAGACCGACGCGCGGCGTGGGTCACCTTCCGCGAGGCGGTCGAGGGATTGCCGCTGCAGCCGGACGGGCGGCGGTGGCATCGACCGCGCAAGCCGCGGCCGGAGAGCGTGCGCCGCTACAAGGCGGTGCCCCGGGACGGCGGCGATCGCTTCGCGATGCAGCGGAACCTCGACCGGGCCGGGCTCGGGCACCTGGTGCCGCGCTGCTGGCGGGAGAAGCCGACCGGGACGACCGACGTCTTCGGGCGCCTCTGGTGGGACCGCCCCGCGCTGACGATCCGCACCGAGTTCTACAAGCCCGAGAAAGGCCGCTACCTCCACCCTTCCGCGCACCGTCCGATCACGGTCCGCGAGGCGGCCCGCCTGATGAGCTTCCCCGACGACTTCGTCCTGCCCGAGGACCAGGCGATGTCGAGCGTCGCCCGCCAGGTCGGCAACGCCGTCCCGCCCCTCCTCGCCCGCCGCATCGCCGAGGCCCTCGCCGCCTCCCTCCGTGGTGAGGTCGATTCCGCTGTTCCTTATGCGGGAGGGGTCGGCAGGGAGAACAGCTCAGCGATCGCGGCCTAGGGACTCGCGCACCGCGGCCTCGACCCGGTCGGCCGCGGCGGCGATCTCCTCGTGCTCCCAGATCCGGACGACGGTCCAACCCGCTGCGGCGAGGAAGTCGTTGACGGTCGCGTCGCGCTCGCGGTTGCGAGCGAGCTTCTCCTGCCAGAAGGCTTCGTTGGAGCGCGGCATGGTGCCGTGCTCGGGGCAGGAATGCCAGAAGCAGCCGTCGACGTAGACGGCGACCTTGGCCGGGCCGAAGACGAGGTCGGCGCGGCTCGGCACGGACTTCAGCGGGCGGCGGTCGACGCGATAGCGGAGGCCGCGCCGGTGGAGCTCGGAGCGCAGTTCAAGCTCCGGCGCCGTGTCGCGGCGACGCACCCGCGACATCCGTTCGCTGACGCCGAGCGAGGAAGGCGTCATCGGCGGTCGGGCTTTGGGGGCCACGGCGCCAGACTCTAGTGCGGCTCTTCGCCTTCCTCGGCCAGCCGGTCGCGATGCCGGCCGCCGATCTCCGTGGTCAACTCGAGGAAGTCGACGATCGTCGCGATCTCCGCGGCGGTGAAGCGCTCGGTGAACGAGGAGCTGCGCTTCGTCCAACTCATCCGCCCGGCCCCGCCTGCTCGCTCTCCCTCACCAGCGGCGCCCACAGCATGGAGCCCGGCTCCCTCGGGGGCCTGCAGCTGGTCGTCGCCGACATCGACGGCAACCGCTGGTCGGTCCAGCAGGTCGTCAGGCCCGCGGATCCAGCATGACGATCGGGATCACCCGCGGGCGGGCCCGCTCGCGGTAGGTCGCGTAGCCGGGGTAGGCGGCGATGAACTCCGACCAGAACCGCTCGCTCTCGGCCTCGGTCGCGAGGCAGAAGAGCGCCGCGCCGATCGCCAGCGAACCGACCCCCGCCTGACGGCTCCTCCGCATCGCCGTCCGCTCGTCCATGCGGAGGAGGTTACGCCGCCGGCCGATGCCCCCCGCCTTCCCCTCGAGCTTGACGCGGTGACGGCCGAGGGAAGCGGTGGATGCGCTTGTACTGCGCCAGCTTGACTTCCGTCACCGCCGCCGAGGAGGAGGCGACGGCGAAGGCCGGCGACGCGACGAGGCCCATCGCGAAGGCGCTGGTCAGGGTGCGGAGGGCGCGGCGGCGCGCGGGACGGGTGGACGAGCCACGGACGGGCTCGGTCATCAAGGCTCCTGCTCCGGGATTCCGACCGGTCAGGTGCCCGCGGCGGCGGGACTCGTGACTTTTTTGGGGGGCGTTTGTGAAGAGACTGTGACTGCCGACGGCTCAGCCGAGGCCGGATCCGGCCGGCTGGGCGCCGCGGTCACGTTCAGGGCGGTGGCGCGGGAGCTGCGCTCGACCTCGAGAGACCGGCGTGCGTGGTCCGGCGTGCTACTCGCCGACGCGCTCCAGCACCATCGCCAACCCCTGCCCGACGCCGATGCAGAGGGTCGCGAGGCCGTAACGGCCTCCGCGGGCGCGCAGCTCCTCGACCGCGCGGCCGACGACGCGGGTGCCGGAGGCGCCCAGCGGGTGGCCGATCGCGATCGCGCCGCCGCTCATGTTCACCTTGGCCGGGTCGAGGTCGGGCCAGCCCTTGAGGCAGGCGAGCGACTGGGAGGCGAACGCCTCGTTCAGCTCGACGACGTCGACGTCGTCCCAGGTGATGCCGGCCCGCGCGAGCGCCGCGTTGGCGGCCTCGACCGGCGCGATGCCGAACACGTCGGGGTCGACGCCGTGCACGCCGCGCGAGACCACCCGCGCCAGCGGCGGCGCGCCGATCCGCTCCGCCGCCGCCTCGGAGCCGAGCAGCAGCATCGACGCACCATCGTTCAGCGGCGAGGAGTTACCGGCGGTGACGGTGCCGCCCTCGACGAAGGCGGGCTTCAGCTTCGCCAGCTTCTCCAGGGAGGTGTCGGCGCGGATGCCCTCGTCGCGCTCGAGGTCGACGCCGGGCACCGGCACCACCTCGGGGAAGCGCCCCTCGGTCCAGGCGGCGTCGGCGAGCGCGTGGGATCGGAGCGCGAACTCGTCCTGCGCCTCGCGGGAGATCTCATAGATGGCGGCGAGCTTCTCCGCCGATTCGCCGAGGCTGATCGTCCACCCCTCCGGCATGTCAGGGTTCACCATGCGCCAGCCGAGCGTCGTCGACCACAGCGTCTCGTGGCCCGCCGGGAACGGGCGCGCGGGCTTCAGCATCACCCAGGGCGCCCGGCTCATCGACTCCACCCCGCCCGCGACCATCACGTCGGCGTCGCCGGTCTCGATCGCCCGCGCGGCCTGGATCGCCGCCTCCAGGGAGGAGCCGCAGAGGCGGTTGACGGTGGCGCCGGGGACGGTCGTCGGCAGCCCCGCGAGCAGCACCGCCATACGGGCGACGTCGCGGTTGTCCTCGCCGGCCCCGTTGGCGTCGCCGAGGATGACGTCCTCGATCGCCGCCGGGTCGAGATCCGGGACCCGCGCGAGGAGCGCGCGCAGGGCGGCCGCGGCGAGGTCGTCCGGGCGCACCTTCGAGAGCGCGCCGCCATAACGGCCGAAGGGCGTGCGGACGACTCCATATATGTAGGCGGGGAAGGCGGCGGTCATAGGTCGAGACCCTAGCGGCGAAGACGATCCGGCCCGCGCCGTGCGGGCGGCCGCGCTACTTCACGAAGAGCACGATCGCGACCGCGACGCCGACCGTCACCACCGTCCAGCGCAGCGTCTGGTCGGGGATCTGACGGCCGTAGCGCGCGCCGATCTGGGCACCCGCGATCGAGCCGACCGCGATCAGGGCTGCCGCATCCCAGGCGACGTGGGCGACGATCATGAAGAGGACCGCCGCGACCCCGTTGGCGATCCCGACCATCACGTTCTTCAGCCCGTTCAGCCGCTGCAGCCGCTCGGGGATGAGGAACCGCAGCGCGGCGAGCAGGATCACACCCTGCGCGGCACCGAAATAGCCGCCGTAGACGCCGACCGCGAAGCCGATCGCCACCAGCGCGAGCTTGCGATGGTGGCTCAGCGACCCGTGGCTCAGCTTCGGTTTCGGCCGCGCCACCATCAGCGCGCAGGCGAGCAGGATCAGCACCGGCACGACCGCTTCGAACACCCCTTCCGGCAGCGTCAACAGCAGGACGCCGCCGGTCATCGCCCCGACCGCCGTCCCCGCCCCACCGAGCGTCGCCCGCTCGCGCTGCCCCTCGAGCTCGCGCCGATATCCCCAGACGGCGCTGACGTTCCCGAACACGAGCCCGATCGAGTTCGACACGTTCGCCGTCACCGGCGCATACCCCACCGCCAGCAGCACCGGGAACGTGACCAGCGACCCGGAGCCGACGATGGCGTTGATCCCACCCGCCGTGAAGCCGGCGGCAAGGACCGCGAGAGCCTGGAGGAGATCCATGAGGCCCGCCAGTCTCCCGACCATGGCGGTCGGCGCCCGAAGGCGAAGGATCCAGGCGCCGCCGGCACCGGGCGCCCGCGGGGAGGACGACGGAGCGACGCCACCCCTCCGTCCCCCGATCCGGGCCGCGATACGCCCTGCGTGGATAACCCGTGCCATGGCACGGGTTATCCACGCAGGGCGCGGGAAGGCGTCGAGGAACCCGCACGGAACCACGGAGAAGGACACCGAAGGCGCACGAGGTCACGCTTCCGTGCGCCTTCCGTCGGCGGTCGGGCCTCCGGCCCGCAACCCATAGACCTTTGTCACCCTGTGGGTGACAAAGGTCTATGGGTTGGCGGTGGCGGTCGGGAGATGTCACGGAACCCTCACGCATCCGTGGAGAAGCCCACGGAGGCGTGACGAACACCCGGCGTCTCCCGCACTCCCTCCCGACCCGGGCGGCTGATCGGGGGTCACAGCCTGCCAGGACCCCCGATCAGCCGCCCCGAGGCGCCAGCTTCCCCCGCCGCAGGCGCCCGAGGCGGCAGCTTCCCGCCGCAGGCCCGCGGGGCGCCAGCTTCCCGGCGCCGCAGGCGCCCGAGGCGCCGGCCGGCCGAAGCGGCGGCAGCGCCCCGAGCGGGCGGGGGGCCGGCGGC
>JBPYFM010000139.1:0-17703 GCA_051986435.1 Solirubrobacterales bacterium
GCGCGCCCTCCTCGCCGGGGTCGTCGTCGCCCTCGGCATCGTGGTCGTCGTCGCCCCTTGGACCGTCCGCAACGCCTTTGTCTTCCACCGCTTCGTCGCCGTCTCCACCGGCGGCGGCCAGGTGCTCTACGCCGGCACCTTCCTGCCCTCCGACGGCAACCCGGAAAAGGTCGGCGCCGCCGTGGTCGCCGAAAACCCCGAGCTGTTCGGCCCCCACGCGGTCGAAAACCTCCGCCTCGAGCAGATCCTCGCCCGCCTCGCCGAAGCCCACTATCCAGAAATGGAACCCGATCAGGCCCTCTCGAAGATGGGCAAGGAACAGCTCCGCACCGACATCACCCACCACTTCGGCGAATACGTCGAATTCGTCGCCACCAAGATCGGCCGCATCTGGTCCCACGGCCCGCGGGCGATCATGCGCACCCCGGTCTGGGAGGCGCTCCACTGGGCCCTCCTCGGCCTCGGCCTCCTCGGCCTGGCCCTGCTCGCCTGCCTCCGTCGCTGGGAGGCCCTGCTGATCGGCGCCGCCTTCCTCGCGGTAACCCTGATCAGCGCCCTGCTCGTCGCCTCACCCCGCCGCGTGCTCGTGCTGATCCCGCTGCTGGCGGCCTCCGCGGGATTCGCTGCGGTCTGGCTCGCCACGGACGCCCGCGCCCTCCGCGGGCGCGGGCGATCCGGGGAGGCGGACACTCAGTCCGTGTTGTAGGTGACGCTGAACTTGAGGCGGATTTCCGTCGCCGCGTCAGCCGCCCGGAAGAGGCAGTTGTACCTGACCTTCTGCGGTTCGACGGTGCCTTCGCCGCCGGTGAGGACGGTCGGGGTGCAGCGGTAGCCTTCGAAGACCTTCGGCTTCTCGATCCGCAGCGAGAGCATCTTGTTGGCGACCTTCTTGACCGTCGGGCATTCGGCGAATTTCTTCTGCGATTGCGCGACGTTCTTTCCCGCGACCGTGATCTTCACCTTGTTGCCGATCACGTTTTTCGAGTTCGTCGTGCAGGTCGTGTCGATCTTCGGCGTTTCCGGTTCCGGGCCGGCGGCCGCGGCCGTGTATTCGACCTTGAAGGCGAGCCGGATTTCCGTCGCCGTGTCGGCGCCGCGGAAGAGGCCCTTGTACTTCACAACCAGCGGATCCTGCGAGGTGATGCTCGGGGTGATTCGGAAGCCTTCGACCACCATCGGGCTCTCGACCACGCGCTTGATCACCGTGTTCATGACCTTCTTCACGACCTTGCATTCGGCGAATTCCATCTGCGACGGGTCGACGTTCTTGCCGGCCACCGTGGCGGTGACCTTGTTGCCGACGACCGCGCTCGAGGAGGTGCTGCACGCGGTATTGACGATTCCTTCGGTCGGCATCGCGGCGGCGGTGCCGACGGAGGCGAATGCGAGGCAGGCCAGCGCGCCGGCCACGATCAGGGAGATGCGCTTCAAGTTGGTTTCCTTTCCGGAGGGGTTTGCTGCGGATTTCAGCGGGGCGGCGGAGTTTCCTGCCCGCGCGCCAGTAGCCTGACCGGCGCCCTTGAACGCCCTCCGCCACTGGTTCCGCTCGCTGCCCGCCCGCTATGGGCGCCGCACGCTGATCGCGCTGGCCCTGATCGCGGCGCTCGGGCTGGTGCTGCGCGGGGTCGCCGTGGTCCACCCGGTCGCCGACCCCGCCGACGACTCGCACGCCTACTACGCCCTCGCCAAGTCCCTCTACGAGGAAGGGAGCTACGGCGGGCCGGAATTCCACTCGGAAGCCTCGAGCGACTGGTCCCCGGGCGCCCCCTGGCTCTACGCTGGGCTCTTCGTCGTCACCGGCGGCCCCCGCGAAGGGACGATCCGCATCCTCGAGGCGCTGATGGGCGCGGGGACGATCCTCGTCGTCTTCCTCCTCGGGTGGCGGCTGGGCGGGCGGTGGCCGGCGCTGCTCGGGGCGCTCGGCGTGGCGATCTATCCACCCTTCATCCACAGCGTCGGCGAGATCATGAGCGAGCCGCCGGCGATGCTCTCGCTGCCCGCCGCGATCCTGGCGTTCTTATGGGCGTGGGACCGCACCGCGGCCGGGACCGACGGCCGGCGCGGAAGCCCCTGGGCATGGCTCCTCCCCGGCTTCCTCTTCGGCGTCACCGCGATGTTCCGCCCCGAGTACACGCTGGTCGCGGGCGCCTTCGTCGTCCTCGCCGCGACCCGCTGGGCCCGGGAGCGCGAGTGGCGCCTCGGCACGGCCGCGGTCGGCCTGATGCTGGTCGCCCTGCTCCTGCCGATCGTTCCCTGGACGATCCGCAACTTCGTCGTCTTCGAACGCTTCGTGCCGATCTCGACCGGCGGCGGCAAGGCGCTCTACGTCGGCACCTTCTACCCCGCCGACGGCGAATACCAGCGGGTCAAGGCGATCCTCTACAAGCGCAAGACCGGCATCTCGCTGCCGCCGCAGTCCCAGGAACTGAACGAAGTCAACCCGAGCGAACTCTTCGACGAAGTCGCCGAACGCTATCCCGAACTGCCGCGCGATTCGGCGCTCGGCAAGATCGGCAAGGAGAACTTCTCCAAGTACTTCGGCGAAGACCCGCTCGGCTACCTCGGCATGACCGTGCGCAAGATCGGACGGATGTGGTCGAGCGGGGTCGGCTCGTTCATGTCGACGACGCCCGGCCGCGCGATCCAGATCGCCCTGGTGCTGCTCGGGTTCGCGGGCCTCGTCCTGCTCGGCTTCCGCCGCCGCTGGTGGGAGACCCTCTGCCTGGCCACCCCGATCGTCCTCGTCACCGTGGTCGGCGCCGCCACCCTCGCCGCCCCGCGCCGCAACGAGATCCTGATGACGCTGATCTTCCCGCTCGCCGGGCTTGCCCTCTCCGCCACGGCCTCGGCCCTATCCTCTGGCCGCGAATGATCGCTTTAGCAGGCATATTTCCGGCCGAACTGACCGCCCTGCGCGCCGTCGGCCTGGCCGTCGCGCTGATCCTCGTGGTCTACGCGATCCTCCGGCGCCACCAACTGCGCAACGCCGACGTGCTGCTGCTGCTGCTCGCCGGGCTCGCCCTGGCGGTCGTCACCGGCACCGAAGTCGTCAACGGCCTCCTCTCCGCCTTCTCCTTCGAAAAAGGCAACGGCGGGCGGATCCTCGGCCTCGCCGTCTTCGCGATCTTCGTCCTCTTCATCATCTGCCTGCGGGCGCTGTCGGTGGGGGCGCGCAACTCGCGCCAGCTCTCGGCGGCGCTCGAGGGCCTCGCCTGGGAGGAGTTCCGCCAAGCGGGCCTGCCCGCCCGCTTCCAGGGCAAGGTCGCGATCCTCGTCCCCGCCTACAACGAGGCGGAGAACATCGGCGTCGTCCTCGACCAGATGCCCGCCGAGGTCTGCGGCGTGCGCACCGAGGTCCTGGTGGTCGACGACGGCTCGCGCGACGGCACCGGCGACGTCGCCGCCGAGCACGGCGCCCTGGTCGCCCGCCACGTCACCAACCGCGGCGGCGGCGCGGCGCTGCGCACCGGCTACCGGCTGATGGTCGAATCAGGGGCGGAGGTCGTCGTCACCCTCGACGCCGACGGCCAGCATCTCCCCTCCGAGATGTCACGCCTGGTCGAGCCCGTCCTCGCCGGCGAAGTCGACGTCGCCCACGGCTCCCGCGTCCTCGGCCACGCCGACCGCAACACCCGCGCCCGTGAGCTCGGCATCGTCTTCTTCAACCGCCTCGTCTCCTTCATCACCCGCACCCACGTCACCGACTGCTCCAACGGCTACCGGGCCGTCCGCACCACCGTCCTCCCCCTCCTGGTCCTGCGCCAAGAGCAGTTCCACACCTCCGAGTTCATGATCGAGGCGATCAAGCGCGGCGTCCCCGCCAAGGAGGTCCCGATCACGGTCGAACAGCGCCTCCACGGCCATTCGAAGAAGCCGGCCGTGATGCGCTACGGGCTCGGCTTCGCGAACGCGATCGTGCGCACCTGGCTGCGGTAGGCGGGGCTGGGGCGAGGGACGAGGAGAGGGACGGTCCGAGGGACGGCCGAGGGACGGTCCGAGAGACGGCCGAGGGACGGTCCGAGAGACGGTCCGAGAGACGGCCGAGGGACGGTCCGAGGGACCCGGCCCTCTCGGCCACGGCCCGGGCAGGCTGTGGCCGTGGCCGAGAGGGCCGGGCTCAGGGGAGTGTGGAGGGACACTCGCGGGAGGGTGACGGGGGCGTCACGGGAGAGCGACGGGAGTCCCACGGATCCGTCACCGATCCGTGACGGAGGTGGGACGTCGTCACGAAGAGCGTGCGAAGCCCACGCTTCCTCCCGTGTCGCACGACACGCACGCAGGTGCGGTCGTCCTAACCGGCGCTATAGGTCGGTTAGGACGACCGCACCCCGGGGGACCCTCGATCGGGGCCCGGAAAGGGACGGAAGGCGCCCGGGCGTGTGACGTTCCCGGCATCTTCGTCACCGACCGGGTGAGGGATGGAGAGTCCGGGCCGGAGGTGTGCCTTCTCCCGCGCATCACGATCACGTAAGTCCGACCGCCTCACGTCCCTGTACCGGCTCTCCCCCGCACCCCTCACGTCCTGGGCGCCTCATGGGGGTCACAGCCTGCCAGGACCCCCATGAGGCGCCCAGGACGGCCTGCCACCCACGCCTCCCTAGGCGTACGGTGAACCCGATGCCTCCGATGATCCCCAGCTACGACGACCTCTCCGACTCGAGGCTCGAAGAGGTGTTGCGGATGCGGGCTTTCGCCGAAGGTGCCGACCTCTGGGTCGGCCGGACGGTCGGCGAGGAGTGGCGCGCGGCGTACCGGTTCTACGGTGCCGCCGCCGTGGGACGGGGTGAGGAGTTCAGCGAGGGCGAGGCGGCGACCGGAGCGACCAGGCGCGCGGCGCTGATCGCGCTGGCCCAGATCGACGACATCGGCACGATCAAGTGAAATCGCACGGCTGGGCTTGGTCGATCGAGCAGGCGACCTCGATCGATCCCCAGACCGTCGTCGGGAACGACCAAGGGGGGTCGGACCGGGAGTGGACGCGGATCGACCGGCGCGAGCACCTGCTCCGGATCGAATTGCCGAGGGCGAGCGGCCGCTGCGGTTCAGCGCGCTGCTCGAGGATTTCCTCAGCTCGTGACCGCGCCGTGGGCGGCGGATGACACCGTAGCCGCGTACTTGGCCATCACACCGCGCCGGAGCTCCTCCGGGCGAGCGGGAGACTCGTAGGCGGCGACGCGCTGCGCGATCACGTCGTCGGGGAGGTCGACCTCGAGCTTGCGCTCGTCGATGTCGACGGTGACGCGATCTCCCTCCTGGATCGCCGCGATCGGGCCGCCCTTCGCCGCCTCGGGGGCGACGTGGCCGATCATCAAGCCCCGGGTGGCGCCGGAGAAGCGCCCGTCGGTGACCATCGCCACCGACTCGCCGAGGCCCTCGCCGACGATCGCCGCGGTCACCTGAAGCATCTCGCGCATGCCCGGCCCGCCGACCGGGCCCTCGTTGCGGATGACCACGATGTCGCCGGGATTGATCCGCTGCCCCTTGACCGCGCGGAAGCATTCCTCTTCGGACTCGAAGACACGGGCGGGGCCGGACTGCCTGCGACGCTCGGTGCCCGCCACCTTCACCACCGCGCCTTCCGGGGCGAGGTTGCCGCGCAGGATCGCCAGGCCGCCTTCCGGCTTCAGCGGTTTCTCCACCGGCCGGACCACTTCCTGGCCAGGAGCCTCGCTCGCCTCGGCGGCGACCTCGCCGATCGTCTGGCCGGTGACCGTGATCGCATCGCCGTGCAGCAGCCCGGCTTTCGCCAGGCGCTTGAGGATCACCGGCACGCCCCCCGCCGCGTAGAGGTCGGTGGCGACGAAGCGCCCGCCCGGTTTGAGGTCGGCGAAAAGCGGCGTCCGGCGGGAGATCCGCTCGAAGTCGTCGACGGTCAGCTCGACCCCGAGCTCGTGCGCGAGCGCGATCAGGTGCAGCACCCCGTTCGTCGAGCCGCCGGAGGCACAGACGCAGGCGATCGCGTTTTCCAGCGACTCCTTGGTGATGACCTTGCGCGGCGTGATGTCCTCGGCGAGGACGCGGATCACCAGCTCGCCGACCTTCTCGGCGACGGTCGGCTTGTCGTCGCCTTCGGCCGGGACCATCGCGGAGCCCCCCGCGCTGATCCCCAGCGCCTCGAACGCGCACGCCATCGTGTTGGCGGTGAATTGACCGCCGCAGGCGCCGGCGCCGGGACTGGCGACGCCCTCCAGCTCGTGCAGTTCCTCGTCCGTCATCTCGCCTGCGTTGTGGGCGCCGATCGCCTCGAAGATGTCGAGGATCGTCACATCGCGGCCGTGCCAGTGGCCAGGCGCGATCGAGCCGCCGTAGAGCAGCACCGACGGCACGTCCAGCCGCGCCAGCGCCATCGCGCAACCGGGGATCGTCTTGTCGCAGGCGCAGAGGGCGACGATCGCGTCGAACTGGTAGCCGCGTGCCATCAGCTCGATCGAGTCGGCGATCACCTCGCGGCTGATCAGCGAGGCCTTCATGCCCTGGGTGCCCATCGTCACCCCGTCGGAGACCGCAACGGTGTTGAACTCCATCGGCGTGCCGCCGGCGGCGCGGACCCCGTCTTTGATGTGCTCGGCGAGCGCGCGCAGGTGGAAGTTGCACGGCATCGCCTCGGTCCAGGTGTTGGCGATCCCGATCGTCGGCCGCGAGAGCGCGTCGTCGTCGAAGCCGATCCCCTTCATGTAGGCGCGCGCATGGGCGCGGTCGGGGCCGTCGAAGACGGTCGCCGAGCGGGGGCGCGGCAGGCCGGTCGCGGTGGTGCGGGCGTCGGTGCTCATGGACAAAACCTACTGACGGGACGCCCCTGCTACTTCCGCGCCTCGGCGGCGAGCTCCGCGTCGGCGCGGGCGCGGGCGGCGAGGTCGAAGACGTCCACCGGCCCGTGCCCCTTCCCCAGGCCATCGAGCCCGGCGCCGACCGCGAGCGAGGCGAGCCGGCGGGCCGCGGCCGCTGCCTGCAGCGGCTCGGCGCCGCGGGCGAGGAATGCCGCGATCGCCGAGGAGTGGGTGCAGCCGGAGCCGTGGGCGGCGTCGCTCGGGTGCCGCTCGCCGGGGATCTCGACCGCTTCGGTGCCGTCGAAGAAGAGGTCGACGAGGGCGTCGGAATGGCCGCCGGTGACGACGACCGCGGCTGGCCCGAGCGCCTGCACCGCGCGGGCGAGATCCTCCTGTAAAGCG
The DNA here is from genome assembly GCA_051986435.1 of Solirubrobacterales bacterium. Lineage (GTDB taxonomy): Bacteria > Actinomycetota > Thermoleophilia > Solirubrobacterales > 70-9 > VAYN01. Next base: position 7,170 of record JBPYFM010000139.1, read on the forward strand.
TCGTCGCCGAGCCGGGCGAGGACGCGCGCCTCGGGGATGTTCGGCGTCGCGATCGTCACCAGCGGGAGCAGGTCGTGAACCAGCGCGTCGCAGGCGTCGTCGTCGAGCAGCCGGGCGCCGGACTCGGCGACCATCACCGGATCGAGCACCACCGGCGCGCCGCCGACATAACCGAGCGCCTCGACCACCGCCGCGACCGTCGCCGCGTTGCCGAGCATGCCGATCTTCACCGCGTCGACGCCGATGTCCTCGGCGACCGCCCGGACCTGGGCGACGATCATCTCCGGCGGCACCTGCTCGACCGCCTCGACCCCGACCGTGTTCTGCGCGGTGAGGGCCGTGATCGCGGTCATCCCATGTACCCCGCAGCGCGCGAACGCCTTCAGGTCGGCCTGGATCCCCGCACCGCCGCCCGAGTCCGAGCCGGCGATCGAGAGCACTGCTGGTACGGGTTTCTCGGCCATCCGTGGAGCCTAGGCGACGTTGGGCGCGGGCGCGCCGAGCAGGGTGCGGGTGAAGGTCCCGGTGGGCGTCGCCACCAGGTAGCCGAGGAGCTCCAGGCGGGCGAGGGCGATGGAGGCGCGCCGGGCACCGCCGTCCGACCCGAGCGCGGCGGCGACCGCGTCGGCGTTGGTCGCGCCCGCCTCCACGGCGGCGAGGACGAGAGCGAGCTCCTCGTCCAGCGGCGGGCCGGTGCGCTGGAGTGGCATGACGCCGGCGCCGAGCATCGCGTCGAGGACGTCCTGGGCGTCGCGGACCACGCAGGCGCCGCCGGCGAGCAGCTCGTTCGGGCCGGCCGACGCCCGCGACGTGACGGGGCCGGGGACCGCGCCGAGGTCGCGGCCGAGCTCGGCGGCCAGGTCGGCGGTGATCAGCGACCCCGACCTCGCCGCCGCCTCGACCACCACGGTCATCCCGGCCAGTGCCGCCATCACCCGGTTGCGGGCCGGGAAGCTCCAGCGCCACGGGGTCGAGCCGGGCGGCAGCTCGGAGATCACGGCTCCGGTCTCGCCGATCGCCCGCCAGAGGCCGCGGTGGGCCGCCGGGTAGGAGGTGTCCGGGCCGCAGCCGAGGACAGCGATCGTCTTCCCGTCCGCGTCGAGGGCGCCGCGATGCGCGCAGGCGTCGATCCCGAAGGCGAGGCCGCTGACCACGACCAGGCCCGCGGCGGCGAGCTCCCGCGCCAGGTCGCGCGCCACCTCACGCCCGTAGGACGTGGCGCGGCGGGAGCCGACGATCGTCACCGCCGCCTGCGGCTCGATCGCCTCGAGCAACGTCGGATCGCCCCGTCCGAGCAGTGCCCGCGGGCCGTCGGCGGCGTCCCGCAGACCGGGCGGGTAGCGGTCGTCGTGCCGGCAGATCGCCCAGCACCCGGACTCCTCCAGCCGTGCCGCGAACCAGTCCTCGCGCAGCGCCTCGACCTCGGCGATCAACCGCTCCCCCTCCCCCGGCGCGACGACCTCGACAAGGTCCTCGTTGCTCAGCCGCAGCAGTTCCGGGGAGCGCCGCCCGACCTTGCCCGTCGCCGTTCGCTCCAGGAAGGGACCGAGCAGCGAGAGCAGCCACGAGCGGCGCAGGCAGGCCACGCAGGCCCGGCGCTCAGACACGGTCCCTCCTTCGGAGCTGGAGCGCCTGCGCCATCTCCTCCTCGCCGATCCGCGCCGCGCCGGCGAGGTCGGCGACCGTTCGCGCCAGCCGCAGAGCACGGTCGTGGGCCCTCCCGCTCAGCCGCCGTCGCGCGTAGAGGTCGGCGAGCAGCATCGCTGCGCCAGGGTCCAGCTCGCAGGCCCGCACCTCCGATGCGGTCATCTCCGCGTTGCAACGCCCCGGCCCGAGCCGCGCCTCCTGCCGCTCGCGCGCCGCGCACACCCGGTCGCGGACGGCGGCCGAGGACTCGCCCGGCCCGCCGCCGATCTCCTCCGCGCTCGGCTGCGACACGGCGGTGAGCAGGTCGATGCGGTCGGCCAGCGCCCCGCTCAGTTTGCCCTGGTAGCGCTGGACGGAGGCGGCGGGGCAGGTGCAGGCGGGATCGTCCTCGCCGCGTCCACACGGGCACGGGTTGGAGGCGGCAACCAACATGAACCGGCAGGGCAGCCGCCGCCTCCCGGACACCCGCGCGATCGACACCTCGCCTGCCTCCAGCGGCGCCCGCAGCGCCTCCAGCACCTCGCGGCGGAACTCGCAGAGCTCGTCGAGGAACAGGACTCCCCGATGGGCTCTCGTGATCTCGCCCGGCCCAGGCGGCGTGCCGCCGCCGATCAACCCTGCCGCGCTGATCGTGTGGTGGGGCGCTCGAAACGGGCGCCCGGCCGGGAGGCCGTTCCCGAGCCGGCCGGTGGCGCTGGCGATCCGCGCCACCTCCAACGCCTCGGCCTCCCCGAGCGGCGGCATGATCGAGGGCAACCGGCTCGCCGCCAGCGACTTCCCCGCCCCCGGCGGCCCCACCATGAGGAGCGAGTGGCCACCCGCGGCGGCTACCTCGAGCGCATGGCGCAGGTGCGGTTGGCCGCGGAGGTCGGCGAGATCGGGGGCCCCTGGCGCAGACCCGGTCCGCAGCGGCAACGGCATCGGTTCCGGCCCCCTCACTCCCTCCGCCAGGCCCGGCAGCTCGGCGACGCTGCCGACCGGCACCACCTCCACCCCGCCCGCCAGCGCCGCCTCCGACCCGTTCTCGGCGGGGACGACGACCGCCTCGACGCCTTCCTCGCGCGCTGCCTCGGCGATCGCCAGCGCCCCGTGGACGGGCCGGATCTGCCCGTCGAGTGCCAGCTCCCCGGCGAACGCCAGGCGGTCCATCCCCTCCCACACCAGCTGACCCGAGGCGCAGAGCAGGCCCGCCGCGATCGCCAGGTCGAGCCCCGGCCCCGCCTTGCGCAGGCTCGCGGGCGCGAGGTTGACGACGATCCGCGAGAGCGGGAACTCGAAGCCGCAGTTGACGAGCGCCGCGCGCACCCGCTCGCGCGCCTCCCGCACCGCCGCATCGGGCAGGCCGACGATCGCGAAGCCGGGCAGACCGCGGTGGACATCGACCTCGACCCGGACGGGCCGCGCCGAGATGCCATCGAGCGTGAACGTGCGGGCGGTGGCGAGCATGGCGACGACGCTAGGCCGGAAACACGCACGTATTGCGCGCAGAAAGTAAATCTTCGGAGCCAACTCTGGACCAATTGAGTGCCAACGGGTGAAAAGCGGCGATTCATGGGTGATGGTGCGCCCATGAACGCCGACCACCCCCGCCGCGCATGACCCACCACCGCCTCCGCACCGGCCGCCTCGCCGAGGCCCGTGCCGCCGAACACCTCGGCTCGCTCGGCTATCGGATGCTCGACCGCAATGCCCGGACGAAATTCGGCGAGCTCGACCTCGTCGCCTTCGACGCCCGCCGCCACGCCCTCGTCTTCGTCGAGGTGAAGGCCGTCCGCGCCGGCGGCAAGGTCGGCCCCGAGCGCCCTGTCCTCTGGGTCACGCCGCGCAAGCAAGCCCAGGTGCGTCGCCTCGCCACCGCCTGGATCGCCGAGCGCCGCGCGGAGGGCTCAGTGCCGCGCTACGCGGAGATCCGCTTCGACGCCGTCGGCGTCGTCCTCGGCCCGCAAGACGAAGTCGTCAGCCTCGAGCACCTGATCGCATGTTTCTGAGAATCCGCCACCGACAAGCTCGGGGTCGCAATCCATCGCGCCCGAGTCCAACCGGGGGTGCACCGGCCGCCGTAGTGCCCGTTCTCGCGAGCGAACAGCTTGCGGCCGCTCTTCGACCAATGGAGCCGGAAGTGCGCGGTGTAGTTCCCGGGCCTGCCGGGCACTCCTACGCATGGCTGCGGCACCGGCCCGAAGGTCGCCGTGAAGTAGTCGCCATGGACACGGAGCATGGTCCGCTGGATCCCCGCGGGCGTCGCCCGCAGGAACACCGTGCGACATCTGGACTGCTCGCAACTGGTCAGGAACCGCCATCGCCGCCCGGTCAGGGTCCTGTAGGTCCCGGTGCCCGGACCGTCCGTCTCGAAGATACGCCCGCTCGCTTCCCAGTCTCCCGTCGGGCGCCCGCCCCGGACACCGTCGACTTCCCCGTGCTTGACCAGCGCCCCGACACCAGGGCGGCGGGACCCGACCACGAGGCCGATGACGACGATCGCGAACAGTTTCGCCAGGAACGATGGAGCCGCCACCGTACCTTTGTCGGCACCGCCGCGGACATCGTTGAGGCGGCGTCAGCGCCGCGCCACGTCGAAGCCCTCGACGGCGAGCTCACCGTCGGCGCCTTCCAGCTCTTCGAGCTGCTCCGCGAGGGCCTCGCCGTCAAGCTCACCCGCCTCGTAGCCGCCGTCAAGACCAAGCTGGGTATAGGCGACGCTGGCGAACGAGCGGCGGTGGAGCGGGGAGATGCCGAGGCGGTCGATCGCGGCGCGGTGCTCGGGGGTCGAGTAGCCGACGTGTTCCTCGAAGCCCCAGCCCGGGTGGCGCTCGGCGGCTTCGCGCATGTAGCGGTCGCGGGTCACCTTGGCGAGGACGGAGGCGGCGGCGATCGCGGCGCTGGTGCGGTCGCCACCGACCACGCGGCGGTGCGGGACCTGGCAGCGGGGAAGGCGGAAGCCGTCGACGAGGCAGATCGCGTCGGGCCCCGGTTCGACCCGGGCCAGAGCGTCGCCGAGGGCCTCGCAGTTGGTGACGTGGAGGCCGCGGCGGTCGATGCCAGGGGCCGAGCGGATGACGATGCTGACCCGGGCGGCCGCCCGCATCACGCAGGGGAACATCTCGAGGCGCGCCTCCTCCGTCATCTGCTTGGAGTCGTGGAGGCCGCCGAGGATGCGGCGGTCGCCCATGGAGAGCGTCTCGTAGTCGAAGAGGACCGCCGCGGCGACCAGCGGACCCGCGAGGCAGCCGCGGCCGGCCTCGTCGGCGCCCGCGACGAAGCGGTGGTCGAGGCCGCGGTCGAAGTCGAACAGTCGCTGGCTGCGCCGCAGCCGTCGTTTGTGCAGCTTGCCGCTCACAGGGCGCTCGAATCCTGCCGTGAGCTAGAGGGTGCCGATCCGATCCGGGGGCCAGTAGGTCGCGAAGGCCTCGCCGATGATCCACGACTTGGGGACGGGGCCCCAGTACCGGCTGTCGTCGCTTTCGCCACGGTTGTCCCCCATCATGAAGAAGTATCCGGGCGGGATCTTGATCGTCTTCGGCAAATTGCACTCATAGCCGCCCCCGCAGGGGTTGATGTAGGGCTCGTCGGTCTTCTCTACGCCGTTGACGACCGGATGACCGTCCTTGACCGACAGGGTGTCGCCGCCGACCGCGACGATCCGCTTGATGAAGGTCTGGCTCGACTGTTCCGGGGTCGGTTTCGGGCACGGCTCGCCTGTTTCGAGCGGCTGCATGTTCTTCACGAGAACGCCGCATTCGCTGCTCGACTCGGCTCCGGCGGGTGGGTGGAAGACGACGATGTCGCCGATCGCCGGTTCGCGGAAGTGGTAGATGAAGCGGTTGACGAGGACGCGCTGCCCGACGTCCAGGGTGGGCTCCATCGAGCCCGAGGGGATCTGGTAGGGCTTCACGATCCAGGCCTGGATCGCCAGGGCCAGCCCGAGGGCCAGCGCCACGATCACCACCAGCTCGATCAGGCCGCCGGCTTTGCTTTTGGGTTTCGGGATCCGGAATTTCACGGCGGCGTGATTCTTGAGCAAAATTCCGAAGAGCGCCTAAAGGGTGCCGATCCGGTCCGGCGGCCAGTAGGTGGCGAACGCCTCGCCGACGATCCACGACTTCGGCACCGGACCCCAGTACCGGCTGTCGTCGCTTTCGCCGCGGTTGTCGCCCATCATGAAGAAATAGCCCTTCGGGATCGTGATCGTCTTGGGCATGTTGCAGACCGAGACGGTGCCGCATGGCCGGATGAAGGATTCATCGGGGTTCTCTTTCCCGTTCACGACCGGGTGCCCTTCTTTTACGGACAGGGTGTCGCCGCCGACCGCGACGATCCGCTTGATGAAGTTCTGGCTCGACTCGTTCGGCGTCGGTTTCGGGCAGGGCTCGCCCTGCGGTACGTCTTCACCGCACTCGGCCGCGGTTTCCGCTCCTTCGGGCGGGTGGAAGACGACGATGTCGCCGACCTGCGGTTCGTGCAGGTGGTAGATGAAGCGGTTGACGAGGACCCGTTGGCCGACGTCGAGCGTCGGTTCCATCGAGCCCGAGGGGATCTGGTAGGGCTTGACCAGCCAAGCCTGGATCGCCAGCGCCAGCCCGAGGGCGAGCACGACGATGACGACCAACTCGATCAGGCCGCCCGCTTTGCTCTTCGGCTTGGGCAGCGAGAGTTTCAGCCCGCGGAGTCCTCGTCGGAGTCACCGGATTTGTCCGGCTCCTCGTCCTCGGGCTCCTCCGACGCTGCACTGTCCTCGGTCTCCCCGGCGGCGGTGGGCTCGGTGTCCGCATCCGCCGCTGCATCAGGCTCTGCCCCCCCATCGGCCGCCGGCGCCTCCTCGGCGCTCGCCTCGGCCTCGTCCCCAGTCGCTTCGGCCTCGTTCGGCGTCTCGGTGACTGCGCCCTCGGCCTCCGGCGCATCGGTCGCCTCGGCCTGCTCGGCCTCGGTCGGCACCGCCTCCGGCGCGGCCTCCTCCTGGCTCACGCCCTCGGCATCGAGAGCGGTGGACTCGTCCGCCGCGGCGGACGGTTTCGACACCATGTCCTCGTCGATGCCCCAGCGCCGCTCGGCGACGCGGGCGGCCTTGCCGATGCGGCCGCGGAGGTAGTAGAGCTTGGCCCGTCGCACGTCACCGCGCGCCGCGACCTCGAGTTTCTCGATCTTCGGCGAGTGGAGCGGGAACGTCCGCTCGACGCCGACGCCGAAGGACTGCTTGCGGACGGTGAACGTCTCGCGCGCCCCGTTGCCCTGCCGGCGCAGCACCACGCCCTCGAAGACCTGGGTCCGTTTACGCGTCCCCTCGATGACCTGGAAGTGGACTTTGACGCGATCGCCAGGCTCGAAAGAAGGGAGGCCCTTCTTGAGCTGATCGCGCTCGATGCTGTCGATGACTGAGCTCATTGGGAAGTTCTGCTTTCGGATGCGTGCGAAGAAAAACCGCCCAGACCCCCGGGTGGGATCCGCGCGGTCGCGGAATGTTAGCTATTCCGCGCGAAAAGCGGGCGTTGGGGTGACTGCCGGGCGGGGCGAGCCGCCCCGGAAGCGGCCCTACTTCGGGCCGCGCTTCGCGCCGCGCTCCTGCTCTTCGAACGCCTTCGCCCGTTCGCGCGAGCGCTCCAGCCGCCATTCGCGGATCTTTTCGTGGTCGCCCGAAAGGAGCACCTCGGGCACCTTCCAGCCGCGGTGGACCGGCGGGCGGGTGTAGTGCGGGTACTCCGGCATGCCCTCGAGCACCTGGCCGTAGGAGTCCTCGGCGGCCGAGCCGGCGTTGCCGAGCGCGCCGGGCAGCTTGCGCATCAGCACGTCCGCGACGACCATCGCCGGCAGCTCACCGCCCGCCAGCACGTAGCGCCCGATCGACACCTCGTCGTCGGCGAAGTGCTCGTGGATGCGCTCGTCGAAGCCCTCGTAGCGCCCGCAGAGCAGGGCCACGTGCCGTTCGGCGGCCAGCTCGTCGGCGAGCTCGTCGTCGAGCAGCCGGCCGGTCGGCGTCAGCAGCACGATCCGCGGCCGCGGCCCCTCGCCGTAGGCCGCCTGCAGCGCCGCGTCGATCACGTCGACCCGCAGCACCATCCCGGCGCCGCCCCCGTAGGGCGCATCGTCGACCTGGCGCCCGCTCAGCGTGGTCGAGTCGCGGTAGTTGAAGAGGCGCAGCTCGTTGCCTTCGCGCAGCGCGTTCTGCACCGAGCGCTGCGTCTGCAGCCAGTCGAACGCCTCCGGGAAGAGGGAGAAGATGTCCAGCCGCATGGGCGGCGGCTCAGTCGAGGATGTCGACGATGACGCGGCGGTCGATCCGCACCGCGGCAGCCTTGGCGATCGTCCGGATCGCGTTGGCGACGCGGCCGCCTTTGCCGATCACGCGGCCGAGGTCGCCGTCGGCGACGCTGATCTCGTAGACGAGGTCGCCATCCTCTTCGAGCTCCTCGATCTCGACCGCGTCCGGGTCCTCGACGAGGGCCTTGACGAGGAATTCGAGCAGCTCGGTCATCGCCGGAGGACGGCTAGCTGCCGTGGGCGGCGATGCCCTTGGTGCGCAGGAGGCCGGCGACGGTCTCCGACGGCTGGGCGCCGTGCTCGAGCCAGTGGCGCGCGCGCTCCTCGTCGACCACGATCGTCGAGGGCTCGGTCTGCGGGTTGTACTGGCCGATCGTCTCGATCGTGCGCCCGTCGCGCGGGCTGCGTTTGTCGGCGACGACGATGCGCCACACGGGGTTCTTCTTGGAACCCACTCGTCTAAGTCGAATTCTGACTGCCATGCGGCGGAGAACTGTAGCGGAAGTGCGCAACCAGCGTTGCGCGAACGCTGCATGGAGGCTGCGCGAATGCTGGATGGATGTTGCGCGCTAGCGGCGCCGGACCTTCGGTTTCGGCACCTGACCGCTCATCCGCATGAGTTTCTGCGGGTCGGGCATCTTGCCGTTCGCCATCGATCGCATCATCACCCGCATCTGGTCGAACTGTTTGACCAGGGCGCGCACCTCCTGCACCCGCGTGCCGGATCCGTCGGCGATCCGTTTGCGCCGGCGGCCTTTGATCAGGTGCGGATCGGCGCGCTCGGCCGGCGTCATCGAGAGGATGATCGCCTCCGTGCGGTCGAGCTGGCGCTCGTCGATGTTGGCGTTGCGCAGCTCTTTCATCGCCCCCATCCCCGGCAACATCCCGAGGATCCCGCTGAGCGGACCCATTTTCCGGACCTGTTTCATCTGCGTGAGGAAGTCCTCCAGCGTGAACTGGTCCTTTTTGAGTTTTTCCTCGAGTTCTTCGGCGGACTTCTCGTCGACCTGGCTTTCGGCTTTCTCGATCAGCGACAGCACGTCGCCCATGCCGAGGATCCGCTGCGCCATGCGGTCCGGGTGGAAGCGGTCGAAGTCCTCGATTTTCTCGCCGGTCGAGGCAAACATGATCGGCTTGCCGGTGACCGCTTTGACCGAGAGCGCAGCGCCGCCGCGGGCGTCGCCGTCGAGCTTGGTCATCACGACGCCGTCGAACTCGGCCGCCTCGGCGAAGGATTCGGCGACCCCGACCGCGTCCTGACCGGTCATCGCGTCGACCACCAGCAGCACGTCGTGCGGCTTGGTCTTGTCGCGGATCCGCGACAGCTCCTTCATCAGGTCCTGGTCGATGTGCAGGCGGCCGGCGGTGTCGATGACGAGGACGTCGCGGCGCTCCTCGCGCGCGCGGTCGAGCGCCCAGGTGGCGATGTCGACCGGGTCGGCGTCGGTGCCTTTCTCGTAGACGTGGGCGCCGGCCCGCTGCCCCATCGTCACCAGCTGGTCGACGGCGGCCGGGCGGTAGACGTCGCAGGCGGCGAGCGCCACGTCTTTGCGCTGCTTCTTGAAGTACTGCGCGAGCTTCGCGCAGGCGGTCGTCTTACCTGACCCCTGCAGGCCCGCCATCAGGATCACGGTCGGCCCGGAGCTCGCCATCGCCAGCTCGGCGCCGGTGCCGCCCATCAGGTCGGCCAGCTCCTCGTTGACGATCTTGACCACCTGCTGGCCGGGGTCGAGGCTGTCCATCACCTCGGCGCCCAGGCACCGCTCTTTCAACGTTTTCGTGAACGCTTTGACGACTTTGAAGTTGACGTCGGCCTCCAGCAGCGCGAGGCGGATGTCGCGCATCGCCGAGTCGATGTCGCCCTCGCTCAGCTTGCCGCGCGAGCGGACGTCCGAGAGGGTCGACTGGAGGCGGTCGGAGAGCTGATCGAACATCAGGTCAGGCTACTCCCCGCTACTCGGACAACAGCGCCGCGGCGTAGTCCGATGGGTCGAACGGCCGCAGGTCCTCGAGCTTCTCCCCCACGCCGATCAGCTTCACCGGGATGCCGAGTTCGGCGGAGATCGCCAGCGCGATGCCGCCCTTCGCGGTGCCGTCGAGCTTGGTGATGACGACGCCGTCGACCTCGACCGCCTCGGAGAAGACCTTCGCCTGGCGCAGCCCGTTCTGGCCGGTGGTGGCGTCGATCGAGATCAGCGTCTCGTGCGGGGCGTCGGGGATGAGTTTGCCGATCACGCGGCGGACCTTGGCCAGCTCCTCCATCAGGTTGTCCTGGGTGTGGAGACGACCGGCGGTGTCGACGATCACCACGTCGGCGCCCCGGGCGACGGCGGCAGAGACCGCGTCGTAGGCGACCGAGCCGGGGTCGGCGCCCGCTTGGCCGCGGACAAGCTCGGCGCCGGCGCGGTCCGCCCACTCGGCGAGCTGCTCGGCCGCGGCGGCGCGGTAGGTGTCCCCCGCCCCCATCACCACCGAGAGGCCGAATTCCTTGGAGAGGTGCCAGGCGATCTTGCCGATCGTCGTCGTCTTGCCGGTGCCGTTGACGCCGACCATCATCAGCACCGCGGGCTGGGCGGAGAGGTCGATCTTGGCGCGGGCGGTCGAGGCGACCTCGGCGAGGATCTCGATCAGCCGG
>JBPYFM010000140.1:0-4909 GCA_051986435.1 Solirubrobacterales bacterium
ACGCGGACGTGCGAGCCGTGCGGGCCGATCACCTCGACGATGGTGCAGACGTCGCCGATCTCGCAGTCGTCGCCGTAATCGGCCTCGATCGCTTCCATCTGCTCCGCCACGACTTTGCCGATCTTGCTCTGGTCGAGCATCAACGCCTCCTGTAGTTAGCCGGTTCCGGCTTGACGATAGCCGCCGCCTACCCGACGTCGTTCCTTTTACGAATCCGTTACAGGGAGGAAGCGGTCTTCGCGTTAGATCGGGACCGGCTTGAACTACGTACTCCTCGCCCTGCTCGGCCTCCTCGTCGGCACCTTCGGGACCCTCGTGGGGGCGGGCGGCGGATTCATCCTCACCCCGGTCCTGCTGGTCGTCTACCCGAACTTGACGCCGGCGCAGATCACCTCGATCAGCCTCCTCGTCGTCTTCTTCAACGCGCTCTCGGGCTCGATCGCCTACGCGCGGATGAAGCGGATCGACTATCGCTCGGGGCTGCGCTTCGCGGCGGCGGGCATCCCCGGCTCGATCCTCGGCGCGCTCGCCGTGCACCTGGTGCCGCGCCACGCCTTCGACGCGATCATGGCGGTGGTGCTGGCGATCCTCTCCGTCGCCGTGATCCGCCTGCGCCCGCACGCGCAGCGCGCCGTGCCGCGGGGGGCGACGACCGCGCGCGAGCTGACCGACGCCGGCGGCGAGGTCTACCGCTACCTCGTGCCGCTCACCCGCGGCACCGTCTACAGCGCCGGCGTCGGCTTCCTCTCCAGCTTCCTCGGGATCGGCGGCGGTGTCATCCACGTGCCGCTGATGGCCGGCGCGCTCGGCTTCCCCACCCACGTCGCCACCGCGACCTCGCACTTCGTGCTCGTCTGGATGTCGGGGACGGCGAGCGCCACGCATCTGATCGGCGGCACGATCACGGTCGGGCACGGGCTGCGGCGGGCGGTCGCGCTCTCGGTCGGCGTGCTGCCCGGTGCGCAGCTGGGCGCCCGCCTCTCCCGGCGCTTCACCGGGCCGACGATCAGAAAATTCCTCGGAGTCGCGCTGCTCGGGCTCGCGGTTCGGCTGCTGATCTCGGCGCTGGCGTGACCGGTTCGACGAAGAGCTCGGGGCTCAGCGTCGGCACTTCTTCTTCGGCCGCGTAGCCGGTGGGTTCGACGCCGAACATCGTGGCGAGGGTCTTCAGCAGCGTGAAGTGGTTGGCGTATTCGGCTTCTTCGACCCTCCCCGGTTCGACGAAGGGCGAGATCATCAGCAGGCCCACCTTGCCGCCGCCGCCGGTTTCCACGACCGATTCTTCGGTGTACCTGGTGGCGGTCGGCGCCGGCGCCGGGCTCGCCCCGGCGGGCGGCGGCAGGTTCGGGTAGGTCGGCGCCAGGCAGCAGGCTTTCTGGTCGACGCCTTCGCCCGTCTGCTTGGCCTGGGCGGAGGTGATCAGGATCAGGCCGCCTTCTTCGTAGGCGGGCGAGGCCATGATCGCCGGCACCAGCGTCTTCAGCTCCGCCGCGACGCCGTGGGCGCCTTTCGGCGCGCCCGGTTCGCATTCGACTTCGCCGCCGGAGTGGCAGACATTGGGGAAGATCAGCGACAGCGTCGGCGTCTTCTTCTTCGCCGAGAGGTCCTTCGACAGGAGTTCAAAGCCGACGTCGTGCTTTTCGCATTCCTCGCCCGCGGCGATCGCGCTGAAGTAGACGACCGGGTTGCGCCAGGTCGCGTACTGGTCGCCGGGGCTCGGGGCCGTCGTGTCGGGCGCGCCGAGCGGCGGCTTGCGACAGCGCCACGGCTGGCCGATCGCGCCGCCGTTTTCCATGTCCTGGACGTAGGCGCGCCAGGTCACTTCCTTTTCGGTCAGCTGGGTGGGGAGCGATTTCACCTCTTCGCCGTAGACGCAGCCGTTGCCTTCGACCTGTTCGGCGAAGACCGAGACCGTGCCCGGGGCGATCGCCGCGTAGTTCGGGCAGTTCGCCGCCGTTTCCGGCGTCGGGCCCTGACCGCTCAGCAGCGCGATCTCGTTGGCGAGGACGCCACTCGTCACCCCGTAGTAGTTCGGCACCAGCTCGCCCTTCTTCGGCAACGTGCGCGAGAGGTACGGCGAATTCGAGGTGGTGCCGAAGGTTTCTTCGTAGCCGCCTTCGCCGAGCACTATCAGGAACGCGTGTTTGACTTCCGGCAGCGGCGCTTCTTCTTCTTCGAGGAAGTTCCCTTCTTCGCTTTCTTCCGGATTGAAGGGGACGAGTTCCGGTTCTTCGGCCCCTTCTTCCGGGAGCGCTTCTTCGAACACTTCTTCGGGGAGCGGCGCTTCTTCGACGAATTCTTCGGGCGCTTCTTCCGGCGCTTCGGCGAGTTCCGGTACTTCTTCGGCGAATTCTTCTTCCGGTTCTTCGGCGGGCGGCGCTTCGACCGCGTGGTGCGGGTACTCGAGCAGGATCGTCGAGAGCGGTGCCGAGGAGGCGATTTCGCTCATCGCCGAGCCGAGCCCGACGCCGAGCGCCAGCATCCCGATCACCGCGATCGCGATCGCTGGTGGGGAGGGCATCCAAGACCAGCCACGGCCACTGTCCCCGCCGCTTCCAGCTGTGCCGCCGCCATCCCCGCCGCCGGCTCCGGCGCCGCCGTTCCCCTTCGCGCCTCCGCCGGCTCCATCCCCGCCGTTCCCCTTCGCGCCTCCTCCACCTCCATCCCCGCCGTTCCGCTTCGCGCCTCCGCCGGCTCCCGCCCCGCCGGGCCCGCTCACCGGCCTCGCGCCTTTGCCCGCGGCCGCCGCAGCGGTCGTTCCACCCTTCGAGGAGAGCGCGGCGACGGTCCCCGCCACCGCCCCCGGCAGCCGCCCGCGCCGCGCGCCGCAGTTCAGGCAGTAGCGCTGGTCCGGGGCGAGCGGGGAGCCACACTCGCGGCAGGCTCCGCGGGCGGCGCCGGGGGCGTCATCCCCGCCGGGCCCGGTCGGCCCGGGGGTCTGATCGGCGTTACGGTCGGCCACGTTTGGACGCGATTATCGGAGCCGCCGCGGGGCCGGATGTAAAGATTTTGCATCGACGCGTAACGGCTTCAGAAGCGACTTCGCGGCGCTATTCACAACACTTAAACACCGCCGCGCCCGCACCATCTGAAGATGGCCCGGTGAGTGCCGGTCCCGAGCGAACCGAGCCGGCGGCGCCGGCTCCTCCCGCGGCTCCTCCGGAGCCGCCGACGATGCGTGCGCAGGCGGCCCCGGAACCGCCGTCGATAAGTGACCAGAGTCCGCCGTCACCCCCGCCACCCCCGGCGCCCTCTGCGCAGACGCCTCCGTCACACGCCGTGCCGCCGACGCAGCTGCCTCCGTCGCCCGTGACCACCTCGATGGCCGCGTTCGGCGGCAACGAATCGTGCCCGAACTGTGGCGCGCGGATGGCGACCGATCAGCGCTACTGCCTCAACTGCGGCCACCGGCGCGGCGACCCCCGGCTGCCGTTCATGGACGCCGTCGTCTTCATGGAGGCGATGAGCACGCCGGGCGGCGGCGGCGCGGCGGCCACGCCCCCTCCTCCGCCCGCGAAGGCGGACGGCAACAACCGGTGGAACGCCAACGCGGCCCTGATCGCGGGCGTCGCGACGCTCGTCCTGGCCATCGGCGTCGGCTTCCTCATCGGCCGCTCCGGCCACGAAAATGCGCCGCAGGCCGCGGCGCCGCAGGTCATCAAAGTCGAAGGCGGTACCGGCGGCGGCAGTGGCGAAGAAGCGGCGACCGGGACGACGCCTGAAGAATCGACCGGGGGCGGCAGCGAAAAGCGCGGTTCGAAGTCCAAGGGCGCGAAGAAATCGGCCGGGAAGAAGTCAGCCTCCGAAAAGAGCAAGATCAAGGAAGGGTCGAAAGAAGAAGAAGAAATCGCGAAGGAAGAAACCGCGAAGGTTCTTCACTCGAAAGAAAAGCTTCTCGAACCGAAAACGCAGGTCGGCGAATCGTGTCAAGAAGGCGTGGCCGGCTGCACGAACGGCAAGTTCGAAGGGAATTTCTTCGAATGAGCCTCTTCGGATCGAAATCCAAGTCCTCGAACGGAGCGCGTAAATCGCCGCCGCCCCCCGGCGCGCCACCGCCGAACGTCCGCCCGAGCTCGGCCCTCACGGGCACCACGGTGCGCGCCGGCGGCCCACTGCCGGGCAGATCCCTCGGCTCGGCCCAGGGCGAGGAGTTCGTCGTCGACCTCAAACGGCGTCGCGAGCAGCTCGTCGCGCGCGTCGCCGAGCTCCAGTGGGACCTCGGCGGCCTCACCTACGAGATGGCGATCCGCAACAGCATCCGCGTCGAGGTCCTGGTCAAGCGCGCCGCCGAGCTCCAAGACGCCGACGCCGAACTGAACGAGGTCGAACGCATCCTCCGCATGGAGGAGTCCGCCACCGCCGGCTCCTGCCCCTCCTGCGGTGCCCCCCACTCGAGCGGCGCCACCTTCTGCTGGCAGTGCGGCAAACCCCTGCTCGAGGAGGTCTCGGGCGACACGATTCTGCGGCGCTGAGCCGACCCCGCCCCTCGCCCCGGCCGGCTGACGAAAGGGTCACGGCCCCGGGGAAGCCGGCGCCCGGGGAAAGGGACGCGGCCCTCGCCGACTGGCGCCCAGGAGAGGGGGCCCGGGAAGGGACGCGACCTTCGCAAGCTGGCGCCCGAGGAAAGGGACGGGGCCTCGCAAGCTGGCGCCCGGGCGACAAGGGACCCGGCCCTCTCAAGCTGGCGCCCGGAAAAGGGACCAGGCCTCTCAAGCTGGCGCCCGGGGGCAGGGAGGGACGGGGAAGGGACGAGGAAAGGGACCCGGCCCTCTCGGCCACGGCCCGGGCAGGCTGTGGCCGTGGCCGAGAGGGCCGGGTCTTCGATGAGTGGAGGAATGGACGCGGGGGCGTCACGGGAGAGCGACGGGAGTCCCACGGATCCGTCACCGATCCGTGACGGAGGTGGGAC
>JBPYFM010000141.1:0-2450 GCA_051986435.1 Solirubrobacterales bacterium
TCACGCTGATCGCGATGCCGGACATCTTCCGCGGCATCCACCTCGACCCGCTGCTGCCCTCGAACAGCTTCTACCTGCTGTGGATGATCCTCGGCTACCTGGTGGTGACCAGCGTGCTGATCGTCAGCCTCGGCCGCCTCGGGGACATGTACGGGCGGGTGCGGATCTACAACCTCGGCTTCGTCATCTACACGGTCGCCTCGCTGATGCTGGCGATCGACTGGATGACCGGGACCGACGGCGCCCTCTTCCTCGTCGTCTTCCGGATCGTCCAGGGCATCGGCGGCGCCTGCCTGCTCGCCAACTCGGCCGCGATCCTCACCGACGCCTTCCCCGCCAACCAGCGCGGAATGGCGCTCGGGATCAACAACATCGTCGGGGTCAGCGGGATGTTCGTCGGCCTCGTGCTCGGCGGCCTGCTCGCCCCGATCGACTGGCGGCTGGTCTTCCTGATCTCGGTCCCGGTCGGGCTGTTCGGGACGGTCTGGGCGTACATGAAACTGAAAGAGCTCTCGACCCCGCGGCCGGCGGCGATCGACTGGTGGGGGAACGTGACCTTCGCCTTGGCGCTGATCCTGGCGATGGTCGCCGTCACCTACGGGATCCGTCCCTACGGCGGCTCGCCGACCGGGTGGGGGAGCCCGCGCTGCCTGCTGCTGCTGGCCGGGGCGGCCGCTTCGCTGGTCGCTTTCGTGATCGTCGAGCGGCGGGTCGCGGAGCCGATGTTCCGGCTGCCGCTCTTCCGCATCCGCGCCTTCACCTTCGGCACGCTCTCGACCTTCCTCGCCGCGGTTGCCCGTGGCGGGCTGATGTTCATGCTGATCATCTGGCTGCAGGGCATCTGGCTGCCGCTGCACGGCTACGACTACACCGAAGCGCCGCTGATCGCGGGCATCTACATGCTGCCGCTGACCGTCGGGATGCTGATCGCCGGGCCCGCGTCCGGCTACCTGTCGGACCGCTTCGGGGCGCGCGGGTTCGCCACCGGCGGGATGGTCGCCGCCGCCGCCAGCTTCGCGGCCCTGACCTTCCTGCCGGTCGACTTCTCCTATCCCGTCTTCGCCGCGATCCTCGCCTTCAACGGGATCTCGATGGGGATGTTCGCCTCGCCGAACCGCGCCGCGGTGATGAACAGCCTGCCCCCGGGCGACCGTGGCGCCGGCGGCGGCATGAACCAGACCTTCCAGAACTCCGCCCAGGTGATCTCGATGGGGATCTTCTTCACGCTGCTGATCGTCGGGCTGGCGTCGAGCCTGCCACACGCGATGACCACCGGGCTCGAAGCGCACGGCGTCGCCGCCGCGAAAGCCCACGAAGTCGGCCAGACGCCGCCGATCTCGGTCCTCTTCGCCGCCTTCCTCGGTGAAAACCCGATCGAACACCTGCTCGGCGCACAGGCCCTGCACGAACTGCCGGCGCACGCCCAGGCGGTCCTCACCGGCCACACCTTCTTCCCGAGCCTGATCTCGGAGCCGTTCAGCAACGGCCTCGACACCGCCTTCGGCTTCGCGATCGTCGCCTGCCTGATCGCTGCGGCGGCGTCGCTGATGCGGGGCGGGCGCTACACCCACGCCGAGTCGAGCGAGGCGCCCAGCGGCGCCGCGGCCCGGACCATCCGCGAACTGGAGGAGTCACATGCGAGTTGATTGGCACGGGCAGTCGGCCTTCACGCTCGAAGGCGAGGACGCGACCGTCTTCGTCGACCCCTGGGGCGACATGTCGGCCGCCGCAGCGAGGGGCATCGCCTGGGAGTACCCGGCGATCGTCGCGCCGGACTCCGTCGACCTGCTGATCGTCACCCACGAGCACTCCGACCACAACGCGGTCGAGACGATCGCCGGCGAGCCGACCCTCGTCCGCTCGGTCGCCGGCACCCACGAGTCGCCCCTCGGCAACGTGGTCGCGATCGCCTCCGAGCACGACGGCGCCGCGGGCACCGAACGCGGCCCCAACACGATCGTCGTCTTCGACCTCGACGGCCTCCGCGTCGCCCACTTCGGCGACTTCGGCCAGCCCGCCCTGCGCCCCGAGCAGCGCGCCCACCTCGACGGCATCGACCTCCTCTTCCTCCCGGTCGGCGGCGGCCCGACCATCGACGGCCCCACCGCGGCCGCCATCGCCAAGGACCTCGCCCCGTCCTGGGTCGTGCCGATGCACTACCGGACCGAGCGCATCAACTTCCTCGAGACCGAGGAGGCGTTCGTGGCGGCGATGCCGCGGGCGGAGCGGCTGTCGTCGGCGTCGTTCGACACGGCGGAGCTGGAGAAGGGGGACGGGACGCTGGTTGTGGTCCCGGCGGCGCCGTAGGGGGGCGTGGGCCGGGCGTCCACACCACTTCGCGGCGCCGGCGGCTGTCCTGGGCGCCTCATGGGGGTCCTGGCAGGCTGTGACCCCCATGAGGCGCCCAGGACGTGAGGGGTGCGGGGGAGAGCCGGTACAGGGACGTGAGG
>JBPYFM010000142.1:0-3985 GCA_051986435.1 Solirubrobacterales bacterium
CGTTCGCTTCCAGGCCGATCGCGAAGGCGCGGGCGTTGGCGATGGTCTGGCGCTGGCGCTCGGCGAAGGGCGCCGAGGCGGCGATCTTCATCGCCACCGCCTTGGCGGCGATCGTGTGCATCAGCGGGCCGCCCTGCTGGCCGGGGAAGATCGCTTTGTCGATCGCTTTGGCGTGCTCCTCCTTGCAGAGGATCATGCCGCTGCGCGGGCCCGCCAGGGTCTTGTGGACGGTGGTGGTGACGACGTCGGCGTAGGGCACCGGGCTGGGGTGCTCGTTGGCGGCGACGAGGCCGGCGAAGTGCGCCATGTCGACCATCAGCAGGGCGCCGACCGAGTCGGCGATCTCGCGGAAGGCGGCGAAGTCGAGCTGCCGCGGGTAGGCGGACCAGCCGGCGACGATCATCTTCGGCTTGTGCTCGGCCGCCAGTCGCGCGACCTCGTCCATGTCGACCAGGTAGTCCTCGCGGCGCACGTGGTAGGGCACCGGGTTGTACAGCTTGCCGGAGACGTTGATCTTCATCCCGTGGCTGAGGTGGCCGCCGTGGTCGAGGGCGAGGCCGAGGATCGTGTCGCCCGGTTCGAGCAGCCCGAAGTAGACGGCGTTGTTGGCCTGCGCGCCGGCGTGCGGCTGCGCGTTGACGTGGTCGGCGCCGAAGAGCGCCTTGGCGCGGTCGATCGCCAGCTGCTCGGCGACGTCGACCTCCTCGCAACCGCCGTAGTAACGGCGGCCGGGATAGCCCTCGGCGTACTTGTTGGTCAGCACCGAGCCCGCCGCGTCGAGCACCGCCTGGGGGACGAAGTTCTCCGAGGCGATCATCTCCAGCGTGCGCTGCTGGCGGCGCAGCTCGCGGTCGAGGACGGTCGCGATCTCGGGATCGACCTCGGCCAGCGGGGCGGTCTGAAAGTTCTCGGGCAGGTCGGCCATCGCTTGCGCCGACGATAGCAACGGCCTCCGATACCGGGATAGGCTCGCAGCCGTGAAGGCCACGCTCGCGGTCCTCGCCGCCGTCGCCGTCCTCGCCGCCCCTGCCGCGGCCGCGACGAAGAACCCCTGCACCGGGCCGGAAGCGGCGCTCCTGCTCTGCCCGAACCTGCGGATCGCGACGCCAAGCGAAATGTACGTCTCCGACTACGACGGAAAGACGCTCCTGCACGCGACCTCCGACGTCGAGAGCCGCGGCCGCGGGCCGATGGAGGTGCGCGGCGTGCGCGACGGACCGAAGAGCATGCGCGTGACGCAGCGGATCTACAAGGTCGGCGGCGGCCACATCACCGTGCGCACCGATGCCGAGCTCCGCTTCACCGACGTCGGCTCCTACTTCGGCGGCTCCTACTGGAAGGTCCACCAGCTCGCGCGCTTCGAGCTGCGGCAGGTCCTCCCCGACGGGACGCTCGGCCCGGTCCTGCGGACGAGCCCGAAGCTGAACTACTGCCTGCGCGACCTCGAGCGGACGCGTCCCGGCAAGCGCTCCCCGCGCCGCCGCCACTACCCGGGCTGCAACCAGGACCGGCACGTCCGCCGCGACGTGCTCGGCACCTCGGTGGGCTGGTCAGACGTCTACCCCGCCGACTACGACAAGCAGTACATCGACGTCAGCGGGCTGCGCGGCTGCTTCGTCTTCGAGATGACGGTCGACCCGAAGCACCTCCTCTTCGAGTCCGACGAGGACGACAACTCCTCGCGCCGTCGGGTGCAGTTGCCGTTCACCGGGGCCGGCTGCTGAGCGCCCTCGGTCGAGGCCGTTCAGTCGAGGCCGACCGAGGCGAGGGCGCTCGCCAGGTCGCCTTCGGAGATCGCGCCTTCGCGCAGGATCTCCCAGCCGCCGTCGTCGTCGATCGCGACGATGTCGACGACGGTCGAGGGCAGGCCGGTCAGCTCGCCGCCGTCGATAGCGAGGTCGACCGCGCCGAGGATCTCCTCGGACAGGTCCTCGAAGCGGCCCGGCGCCGGTTTGCCGCTGAGGTTCGCCGAGGTCTGGAAGACCGGGCACATCGCCCCCGCCAGCGGCCCCGCGAGGAGGCGGACGCCGAGCCGTTCGACGTCCTCGCGGCAGGCGAGCGGATACCGGTGGCCGGGGTTCTTGACGACGAGCGTGACCGGCCCCGGCAGCAGGGCGCTGACCGCGGCGGCGGCGCGCGGGCCGAGCTCGGCGACCAGCTCGCGCATGGCGAGCGGCGAGAAGTACATGACCGCCGCCGGCTTGCCGTCGTCGCGGCCCTTCATCCGGTGGATGCGGGCGATCGCGCCGGCGTCGAGCGGGTCGCAGGCGAGCCCGTAGACGCCGTCGGCGGGAAACACCGCCACCCCGCCCGCGGCGATCGTGCGCTCGAGCGCCGAGCGGGCGGCGGCGGCGCCGCCATGCTCCAGCGGCACCACCTCGGGGCTGCCGGAGCCGGTGCTCATCGGTCTCCGACCACGACCCGCTCGATCCCGGCCAGGTCCTCGCGGACCTCGACCTCGGCGAAGCCCGCGTCGCGCATCAGCTCGGCCACCTCGACGGCCTGCCACTCACCGATCTCGGCCGCGATCGCGGCCGTCCCGGGGAGCACCTCGGGGGCGTCGCTGAAGGTCGGCCGCAGGCACTCCGCCGGCCCGGCATCCATCGGCGCCAGCAGCTCGCGGTAGGCGTCGAGCCCGTCCTCACCGGCGAGGAGCGCCTCGCGCGGCTCCCACTCGGTCACCTCCGGCTCGAGCCCGGCCCAGTCGCGTTCGGCGACGTAGGGAAGGTTGGCGAGGACGAGGTCGAAGCCGTCCCCCTCCGGCACCGTGCCCTCCTCGAAGCGCACGCGCCCGGCGAGGCCCAGGCGCTCGGCGTTCGCGCGCGCCACCTCGAGCGCGCCGGGCGAGGTGTCGGTGGCGACGATCTCGGCGCCCGGCAGCTCGTCGGCAAGGGCCAGCGCGATCGCCCCCGAGCCCGTGCCCACGTCCAGCACCCGCCCCGGCCGACGCTCCAGCGCCACCTCGACCAAGAGCTCGGTCTCCGGCCGCGGCACCAGCACCCGCCGGTCGACCGCAAGCTCGATGCGCCGGAAGCCTTTCGCCCCGACGATGTAGGCGACCGGCTCGCGCCGCAGGCGCCTGCGCACAAGCTCGCCGTAGAGGCGCGTCACCGCGGGCGGAAGCTCGGCGCGCGGGTCGGCGATCAGCGACGCGCGCGAGCGCCCGGTGGCGTGCGCGAGCAGGACTTCGGCGTCGAGGCGCGCCTCGGGCACACCGGCTGCGGCCAAGGCATCGGTCGCCGCGCCCGATGCGTCACCCACCGACGCCCCGGCGCGGCGCCTTACTCGGTCATGGACCGAGTTTCGCGCCACAGCGCTCATGCCACCGCGGCGGCCTCGAGCCGCCGCCGCTTCTCCTCGGCGGAGAGCGCGTTGGTGAACTCCTCGAGCTCCCCGTTCAGGACCCCGTCGAGGTTGTGCGAGGTGTGCTTGATCCGGTGGTCGGTGACCCGACCCTGGGGGAAGTTGTAGGTGCGGACCTTCTCCGCCCGCTCGCCGCTGCCGACCTGCGCTTTGCGCTCGGAGGCGATCTGTTCCTGCTGTTCGGCGATCTGCTTCTCCAGCAGGCGCGCCCTCAGCACCCGCATGGCCTTGTCGCGGTTCTGCAGCTGGGACTTCTCGTCCTGCATCGAGACGACGATCCCGGTCGGTTTGTGGGTGATCCGCACCGCCGAGTCGGTCGTGTTGACCGACTGGCCGCCCGGCCCGGAGGAGCGGTAGACGTCGATCTGCAGGTCGTTCTGGTCGACCTGGACGTCGACTTCCTCTGCCTCGGGGAGCACCGCGATCGTCGCGGTCGAGGTGTGGATGCGGCCCTGGCTCTCGGTCTCCGGCACGCGCTGGACGCGGTGCGTGCCACCCTCGAACTTGAAGACCGAGTAGGCGCCCTCGCCGCGGACTTCGAAGGTGACCTCCTTGAAGCCGCCCGCCTCCGACGGCGACTGGGAGAGCACGTCGGTGGCGAAGCCGCGCAGCTCGGCGTAGC
>JBPYFM010000143.1:0-3512 GCA_051986435.1 Solirubrobacterales bacterium
CACGCACCGGCAGCGAGCCCGGGTAGACCGTGTTGTCGGTTCGCGGATAGGAGATGAACCCATCCATGTAGAGGTCCTCGGCGATCCGCATCGCGCTCGCCGGGGTGATCCCGAGGCGCGAGGAGGCGTCCGTGGTGAAGGCGGTCGTGTTGTAGGGAGTGGGCGGTTTGCGGGTGTTTTTCCGCGCCGTCACCGATTTGACGACGCCCGGCCCGGCCGTCCCGGCCAGCGCCTTGTCGGCTTCCGCTTTCTCCCAGAATTTGTCGACGGTGTGGTGCGTCTCGAAGGTCCCGTCGGGGTGCTCGAACTTGGCGAAGAGTTCCCAGAACGGTTTCGCGACGTGGGCGCGCCGCTCCATCTCGCGCTCGACGATCAGGCCCAGGGTCGGGCTCTGCACGCGGCCGACGGAGAGGAAGTTGGAGCCGAAACGGCGGGTCGAAAGCGAGACCGCGCGGGTCAGCGTCGCCCCCCACAGCAGGTCGATGTCCTGGCGCGCGGCGCCGGCGTTGGCCAGCGGGTAGCTCAGGTAGTCGAGGTTTTCGAAGGCGCGGGTGAGTTCCTCTTTGGTCGTCGCCGAATAGCGCGCGCGCAGGATTTTCAGCGTGCCCGCGGCGGTGTCCTCACGGCTGCCGAGCGCCGGGTTGGCGTCGAGCATCTCCTCGAGCGCCTCGAGCCCGATCAGCTCCCCCTCGCGGTCGAAGTCGGTGGCGATCACGAGCTCGTCAGCCTGTTTCGCCATTTTCTTGATCGCTTTGACGACGTTTTTGTCGGTTGGCTCCTTGACCAGGTCCGCGTCGATCAGGTCGTGGAGGTCCGTCTTCTGCCAGTTCGAGTAGCCCTCGGGGAAGGCGGGGCCGAGCACGTGGCCCTTCAGGCCGATCGCCATTTCCTCGCGCCCGTCGGGGCTGGTCCACGTATAGAAGGGGACTTTGTAGGTTTTGTCCGCTTTCGGGCCGCCCGAGGGCGCACCGAGGACCTCGGCGATTTTTTTCGCGCTGCTGTTCTTCTCGGTGACTATCAGCCTCATCGGGCGGCGAGAGTAGCAGGGGCACGCGGCCGTCCTCTCGGGCTCCTCCCGGAAATCTCCATGCGTGCCGTCGCACGATCCGCTTAGGATCGGCGGCCTGATGAGGACTCTCGTAACCGGCGGCGCCGGGTTCATCGGCTCCAATCTGGTCGACGCTCTGCTCTCCCGCGGGGACGAGGTGACCGTGCTCGACGACCTCTCGACCGGGCGCCGGGCGAACCTCGACGGCGCCCTCGCGGGCGGGGCCCGCCTGGCCGAGGTCGACGTCCGCGACGGGGCGGCGGTCGGCGCCGTCTTCGCCGACGCGCGCCCGGAGCTGGTCTTCCACCTCGCCGCCCAGATCGACGTGCGCAAATCGGTCGACGACCCCTATTTCGACGCCGCGGTGAACGTCGGCGGCACCGCCAACGTGCTGGAGGCGGCGCGCGCGACCGGGGTCGACCGCGTCATCTTCATCTCCACCGGCGGCGCGCTCTACGGCGAGGGCGCCGACAAGCGGCTGCCGCTGCCGGAGTCCACGCCGATCGCGCCGCTCTCCGGCTACGGCCAGTCGAAGTACGCGGCCGAGGGCTACCTCGGGCTCTTCGAACGGCTGCACGGCCTCTCCGGCATGTCGCTGCGGCTCGGCAACGTCTACGGCCCGCGCCAGGACCCGCTCGGCGAGGCAGGCGTGGTGGCGATCTTCTGCGGCCTGCTGAAGAACGGCGGTCGGCCGACCGTCTACGGCGACGGCACCCAGACCCGCGACTACATATATGTGGGGGACGTGGTCTCCGCCGCGCTCGCCGCGGGCGCGACGCGGCTCGGCGGCGCGGTCAACATCGGCACCGGGCGCGAGGCGAGCGTCCTCGACCTGGTCGACATCCTCGCGGGCCTCGAGGGGCGCGAGGACTTCAGGCCCGAGTTCGCGCCTCCCCGCGCGGGCGAGGTGCAGCGCATCTCCCTCGACGCTTCGCTGGCCGAACGGGAGCTGGACTGGGCGCCCCTGACGAGGCTCGAGCAAGGTCTTGCCCAGACCCTCGCCGCGGTTTAGCTGCCGCCGAAGTCACATCACTAACCTGTTGGGGCGATGCCCGCACAGGCCTATGCCGGTAAGGAGTGCGTCTGCCAGTTCCGCAAAGGGATCTGCGACCAGTCCTGCGTCCGGGACATGCTGGAGACGCCGTTCTACATCGCCTGCCTGAAACTGACGGGGCGCAAATGCCTGGTCGTCGGCGGCGGCGACGTGGGCCTGGAGAAGGTCGAGGGGCTGCTGGCCTGCGGCGGCGCCGTGACGCTGCTCGCGCCCGACGCGCACCCGGAGCTGCAGGCGCTCGCCGAAGAGAGCTCGATCGAGTGGGACCGCCGCGAGTACGCCGGCCCCGAGGACCTCGAGGGCTGCTTCATGGTGATCGCCGCGACGAACGACTCCGAGGTAAACATCGGCGTCTACTACGACGCCGAGCGCCGGGCGATGCTCGCCAACGTCGTCGACGTGCCACCGCTCTGCAACTTCATCCTCCCGGCGATCGTCCGCACCGGGCCGCTGGCGATCGCGATCTCGACCGCGGGCGCCTCCCCCGCCCTCGCGAAGCGCATGAAACGGGAGATCTCCGACCTCTTCGGCGAGGACTACGCGCGCCTCGCGGTCATGCTCAACGACGTCCGCGGCTGGGCAAAGGGCACCCTCCCCACCTACAACGACCGCAAAGACTTCTTCGAGGGCATCGTCAACGGCGATCCCGACCCGATCGAGCTGCTGCGCGAAGGCCGCGAGGCCGACGTGCTCGCGATCATCGACGCCGCCAAAGAGCGCGCCGCCTCGACGCCGGCCGCCTGAACCGGCGAACGGTCCCGCTCCCCAAGGCGACGGGACGGGTCCCCTCAAGCCGGCGCCCCGGGAGAAGGGACGCCGCCCCTGCCGACTGGTGCCCGGGACAGAGCGCCCGGGGAATGGACGCGGCGCTCTCAGGCTGGCGCCCGGGGAATGGACGCGGCGCTCTCAGGCTGGCGCCCGGGCGACAAGGGACCCGGCCCTCTCAAGCTGGCGCCCGGGGGGCGGCAAGGGACGGCCGAGGGACGCGGCCCTCTCGGCCACGGCCCGGGCAGGCTGTGGCCGTGGCCGAGAGGGCCGGGTCAGCGGGGAGTGGAGGAAGGGACGCGGGAGCGTCAACGGGGAGCGACGGGAGTCCCACGGATCCGTCACCGATCCGTGACCGAGGTGGGGCGTCGTCACGAAGAGCGTGAGATCTCCACGCTTCCTCCCGTGTTGTCCAACACCGACGGGGGTGCGGTCGTCCTAACCGGCGCTATAGGTCGGTTAGGACGACCGCACCCCGGGGACCCTCGATCCGGGCCCGGAAAGGGACGGAAGGCGCCCGGGCGTGTGACGTTCCCGGCATCTTCGTCACCGATCGGCCCCTGACGGCCCCCGGTCGGCCGGAGGTGTGCCATCTCTCGCTCTCGCACCTCACGATCACGGAAGTCCGACCGCCTCACGTCCCTG
>JBPYFM010000144.1:0-2217 GCA_051986435.1 Solirubrobacterales bacterium
TGGGACTCTCGTCGCTCCCCGGTGACGCTCCCGCGTCCCTTCCTCCACTCCCCGAAGACCCGGCCCTCTCGGCACGGCCACAGCCTGCCCGGGCCGTGGCGAGAGGGCCGCGTCCCTCGGCCGTCCCTCGGCCGTCCCTCGCCCGCCCCTGCCGCCGCCTGGCCGCGCTACCGATGTCTAAGCGGCGCTGCCGGCGAGGTCGCGCTCGGGGTCGATCCCCCAGCGGTCGCCGACCTCGGCGAGCTCCGGGCTGAGCGCCCAGCGGTCGGGCTGCTCCTCGCCCTGGAAGGTCGGGTTGGCGCCCTTCAGCGCCATCGAGCCGGTGTTGTCGCCGATCGCGCGGATCGCCGCGATCTCGTCAGCCGCGAGGAGTTCCTGATCTGGGATCGCGGCCAGCTCGGCGCGCTCGGACTCGATCGTCCGCGCCCCGGGGCCGACCTCCTGGATCAGGGTCGGGGCGACGCACGCGACCGCCGGATGGGCGAGGTTCCACTGGCAGGCGAGGCCCATCGGGGTGAGCTCGGCGCGCTCGGCGAAGGGCCGCAGGCGGTCGAGCTTCTCGAGCCCGGCCTCGATCCAACCTTGCGGGCGAAAGCCGCGGTGGTCGCCTTTGGCGAGCTCCATGCCCGGTCGCAGGTCGTCCCAGAAGAGGCCGCCGTAATCGACCACGCGGGTGATGACCTTGACCTCGTGGCGGGCGGCCGCGTCGAGCACCAGCTCGCCGGGCCAGGGCTCCAAGGGGTTCAGGATGATCATCGCCCAGTCGATCCGCTCGCCGAAGCGCTCGAGGCAGGCGATCAGGTCGAGGGTGAAGCCGTTCGCGGGCCCGGGCGCGACGCCGATCCGCGCGGTGAGGCCGGCGTCGCGAAGCGCCGCCATCCCGTCCCAGACCACCTCGGAGGAATAGCCGATGCGGTCGGGGTTGTGGAGCAGCAGCAGGTCGAAGGCCGCGGCGCCGACGCGCTCGAGGCTCTTCTCGGTGGCCATCCGCAGGTAGGAGGCGTACTCGCCCGCGCCGCGCAGGCTCGGGTCGGTGAAGCGCGGGAAGCCTTTCGGCCCGTTGCGCTCGCCCGCGTAGAAGTCGTGGCCGACGGCGCCGACCAGCGAGTAGTCCTCGCGGGCGACGCCCTCCAGCGCCCGCCCGAGGACCGTGTCGGCCGCGCCCTGCCCGTAGGCGTCGGCGGTGAGGACCGTGTCGATCCCCTCCCCCGGCCGCAACAGCGCGGCGAGGCGATCCTCGTCGATCGCCTCGCCGAAGTGAAGGAAGCGGCCGCCGCTCCAGGTGCCGATGGCGCTCCGGCCGGGTTCCCTCATCGTTGCCTGCGCTCAGTGCTCGTGATGGTCGCCGTCGCCCGTGCCGGCCTCGTGGCCGTGGACGCCGTCGCCCTCGCCGCTCTTCGCCCCGACGCCCACCTTCGGGCGCTCGGCCTCGTCGAGCGGCGACTTGTCGCTCGGCGGGATGATCTCCAGCCGCAGCGGCCTGTCTTCCTCGTCGCCGGAGGCGTCGCGGGTGAACATCACGGTCGAACCGGGCGTCATCGGGCCTGCCCGCAGGACTTCGTCGGCGAGCGGGTCCTCGATGTAGCGCTGGATCGCCCGACGCAATGGACGGGCTCCCATCGACGGATCCCAGCCCTTGTCGACCAGGTAGTCCTTCACCTCCTCGGTCAGGTCGAGCTGGAGTTCGTGCTCGGCGACCTGGACGCGGACCCGGTTGATCATCAGGTCGATGATCTCCTTGACCTCGTCCTTGGCCAGCTTGTGGAACACGATGACCTCGTCGATCCGGTTGAGGAACTCCGGTCGGAACACCTTTTTGAGGTCGCCCATGATCCGATTCTTCATGTCGTCGTAGGACATGCCGGTCTCGTCGTCGGAGACGGTGAAGCCGATCGAGGTGTTCTTCGAGATCTCGGCGGCGCCGATGTTCGAGGTCATGATTACGATCGCGTTGCGGAAGTCGACCGTGCGGCCCTGGGCGTCGGTGAGGCGCCCGTCCTCGAGGATCTGCAACAGGATGTTGAAGACGTCGGGGTGGGCCTTCTCGATCTCGTCCAGGAGCAGCACCGAGTACGGCTTGCGACGCACGGCCTCGGTCAGCTGGCCGCCCTCGTCGTAGCCGATGTAGCCCGGGGGCGAGCCGACCAGGCGGCTGACCGCGTGCTTCTCCATGTACTCGGACATGTCGATCCGGACCATCGCCTCCTCGTCGCCGAA
>JBPYFM010000145.1:0-5529 GCA_051986435.1 Solirubrobacterales bacterium
CCGTCGACGATCAGCGGGCGGCTCATCGTGGCGGCGACGGCGGCCCAGTCGAGCTCACGGAACTCGCCCCACTCGGTGACGAGGACGGCGGCGTCGGCGCCCTCCAGCGCCGCCATCGCCGAGTCGGCCATCTCCACCGAGGTCAGCATCTCGCTCGCCCGCTCGACCGCGACCGGGTCGTAGGCGACGACCTCGGCGCCCTCGCCCTGCAGGCGCGCCGAGAGCACCAGGCTCGAGGCCTCGCGCATGTCGTCGGTGTCCGGCTTGAAGGCGAGCCCGAGCAGCGCGATCCGCTTGCCGATCAGCGAGCCGAGGTGCTTCTCAAGCTTGCCCACGACCCGCCGCTTCTGCAGCTCGTTCACCTCGATCACCGAGGTCAGCAGCTGGAAGTGATAGCCGGTGTTGCCGGCCAGCATCTTCAGCGCCGAGACGTCCTTGGGGAAGCAGGACCCGCCGTAGCCGATCCCGGCGCGCAGGAACGACTTGCCGATCCGCTCGTCGGACCCCATCCCGCGGGCGACCTCGCCGACGTCGGCGCCGACCTCCTCGCAGACGTTCGCGATCTCGTTGATGAAGGAGATCTTGGTCGCCAGGAAGGCGTTCGAGGCGAGCTTGATCATCTCGGCGCTGGCGACGTCGGTGCGCAGGATCTCCCCCTCCTCGCCGAGCGGCGCGTAGAGGGCGGCCACCGCGTCGGCCGCCTCCTCGTCGCCGGGGTCGGCGCCGATCACCACCCGGTCGGGATGCATGAAGTCGGCGACCGCGGTCCCCTCCTTCAGGAACTCGGGGCAGGAGACGTAGGCGAGCCCGGGCATGTCGCGGCGGATCGAATCGCCGGTGCCGGCGGGCACGGTGCTCTTCATCACCAGGACGTGGTCGGAGTCCTCGGGCAGCTCGGCGACCACCGCGCGCACCCGCGAGAGGTCGGCGTCGCCGGAGTAGGTCGGCGGCGTGTCGACGCAGGTGAAGAGCAGGCGGGCGCCGTCCAACAGCTCCTCCATCGAGGTGGTGAAGGTGATCCGCTCGGCGTTGCGCCGGATCATCTCGGTCAGCCCGGGCTCGTGGATGGTGACGTCGCCGCGCGAGAGCGCCTCGACCTTCTCGCGGACGATGTCGCGCGCGATCACCTTGTGCCCGAGCTCGGCGAAGCAGGCGGCCGTCACCAGCCCGACCCAGCCGACCCCGATCACCCCGACAGCTTCGCCTCTATCGCTCATTCGCCTTTGCTCCCCGTTTTCGCAGTTTTCTTGTTCTTCTTCGGCAGGATCACGTGGCATGACTCCGCGATGCCCATCATCTGGTCGTTGGTCAGCGACTGCTGCAGGCTGTTGGAGATCCAGTAGGTGTTTTCGCCGCGGTGCCAGGCGACGACCTTGATCTTGCCGCTGTCGGTGTAGATCAGGTAATCACGCCCGTTGACCGTCCGTTCTTCGGTCGGGTTGTCGAGGATCGGCGGATCTTCCCAGCCTTGGATCCCCTGTACCCCGAAGTAGTTGAGTTCGTATTCGGGCTGGTAGACCCCGACCATCCGGTAGGCGGCGTGACGGGTCTTGCCTTTGTCCTTCAGGTGGTAGACGCGTGGGTCGACGATGTGTTCGTAGGGGTTCGATTCCTGGTAGGCGGCGCCGGCGGGCAGCCGCGTCGGGTAGAAGACCGGGAAGCCGCCGCCGACGTGGCGGGCGACCATCTCCGCCTCCTGTTCGCCCGCTTCGGCGGCCGGCACGAGCTGGTCGCCGCCCGGTGGGACGTGCTTCTTGTGCTTCTTCTTCTTGCTCTTCTGCCCCTTGGCCTTCTTCTGCTTTCCCGACTTCTTCCCCTTCTTGGCTTCCGGCTTTTCTTCCGGGAACTTGTGCGCCTCGAAGCCGGCTTCGCCGAGGAATTCCTTCACCGCGTGATGGATTTCGTCGGAGTTCGCGTAGACGAAGCTGGGCCCCAGTTCGGCCGGGAAGTGCACCTGGTTCACTTCGCCGCCGCGAAGTTCGTAGAGCAGGTCGAGCAGTTCGATCAGTTCGGTGCCGCCGGTGATGTCGGAGGTCGTGTATTCGGTGAGGATGTCGATCAGGTTGTGGTTGTCGGTGATCAGGTCCGTGGGCGAGACCTGGTGGCGGGCCTGGCTGAGGAAGTTCTGCTGGCGGGCCGAGCGGACGATGTCGGTGTCGGTGTGGCGGTAGCGCACGTATTGGAGCGCTTTTTTACCGCAGAGCTTCTGGTAGCCGGGCTGGATGTTGATTTCGGAATACTGTTCTTCGGGCGGCACGCCGACGTTCGAGTGGTAGTAACGGCGGTCGACGTCGGTGTAGACGCAGCCGATCGCGTCGACGGCCCGGACGAAGCCGAGGAAGTCGATGTTGACGACGTGGTTGACTTTCAGTCCGGTCAGTTCCTTGACCACTTTCAGCGTCAATTTCGGGCCGCCGTCCGAATAGGCGGCGTTGAACTTGTCCACCCCGAAGCCCGGGATTTCGACCTTCAGGTCACGCGGGATCGACATCACCGAGATCAGGTCCTTTTCGTTGTCGAGCCGCAGCAGGATCGTCGTGTCGGAGCGGCCGAATTCTTCTTCGAATTCAGGGCGCTTGTCGGACCCGAGGATCAGGATCGTCTGCGGTTCGCCGCCGTGGACTTCGGGCAGGACTTCTTCCAGTTCTTCGTGCAGTTCCTTGTTGTGCCCGAGCGCGTGGGCGATCGAGTCGATGTAGAGCAGCACGCTGGAGGCGGTGGCCGCGGCGGTCACGGCGACGATGATCACCGTGGCCAGGCTGAAGCGCCACCAGTAGCGCCGCTTCTTCGGCGGCTCGGTGCCGTCGCCGTCAGGCGGCGGCTTGCGGGTCGAGTATCCCCCGTAGCCGGGGGGCGGCGTGCTACTCACCGAGGCGCTCCGGGATCGCCCTCAGGAACGATTCGAGCGCCCGCCGGTAACCCTCCAGCGAGGACACCGAGACCCACTCCGCCGGGCCGTGATGGCCGGCCCCGACGGGGCCGAACTCGACCGCCGGCACGCCCACCCGCAGGAACGAGACCGCGTCCGAGGCACCGTCGCGCCCGACGCTCATCGTCTCGCCGTTGGCGTAGGTCGCCGCCGCTTCGCGCAGGCCGAGGACGAACGGCGATTCGCGATCGACCGTGGCGGGCGGGCGCACCAGCAGTGGCGCCGCGGCGACGCCCGCCATCGCCTGGATCTCCTCCAGCAAGGCGGCGGGATCCTGGCCGGGCAGGTAGCGGATGTCGACGTCGATCACGCATCGGTCGGGCACCTTGTTCAGAGCGTCGCCGCCCCAGATCCGCCCCAGGTTTATCGATGGGCGGTCGAACAACTCCGAACTCTGTCTCGCAAACGGTAGCGACTCGATACTCCGGAAAACGTCGATCGCGTTCAGGACGGCGTTGTCGCCCAGCCACGGCGTCGCCCCGTGCGCGGCCGTGCCCCCCACCTCCAGCCTCAGCGCGAGCACGCCCTTGGCCTCGACCCCGATGTGCAGGTCGGTCGGCTCGCCGGTGATCGCGAAGTCCCCGATGAAGCCGCTGTCGACGAGCCGGTCGCAGCCACGGTCCTCCCCCTCCTCGGACTCCTCGTCGCCGACGATCCCGAGCCGCACCCGCACCTGGTCCTGGTCGCGCAGGGCCGCGGTGACGACCATCATCGCCGCGATCGCGCCCTTCATGTCGTAGGAGCCGCGCCCATACAGCCGATCCCCGTCGAGCCGCGGCTCGAACTGCTCGGCGTGCGCCGGCACCACGTCGATGTGCCCCTCCAAGACGACGGTGGGAGCCCCCGCGGGCCCCACTTCCGCCTTCACCACCGGCAGCCCGCGGACCTCTTCCCGGGTCGCCTCGATGTCGCGCGCCTCGAGCCACGCTTCCACAAACCCGGCGCACTCGTGAATGCTGCGCTCGTCGCACGTCTCGTAGGCGATCAACCGCTTGGCCAGGGACAGGAGCTCTGAGGGAGGGGATTCGGTCATTCTCGTTCCGGAATTGCTTCGCGCACCCTTCGGGTGCGGCTCACGATGACTGAGTGCGCCTATGGCGCGCAGATATCGGATTGCATTTCCGCCGCTTCGCGACATTCCTCCACGAGAACGACCGAATCCCCTCCACGGAGCGTGGTGCGCCGACTCGCCCGCCCGGAAGGTGGGCGTCGGCTTTGCAACCCCGAGTTTTGCTTTCAGCTATCCCACCCTGGGCCGAAGCGACAGCCCGTCCCGCCGAGAGGCAGGCGGGGGTTCCGGGCTCGACTCGCCGGAATATCCCGCGACATGCAATCCGATCCCTGCGCCCCATAGGGGCGCAGCATCTCCCCCGACCCAGCCCCCGAAGGGGGCGGGAGGTATTCCGGAGAGGCGAGCCCGGAAGCCCCGCCCCCGGTCTCATCCTTCGGCGATACGAAGGAAAGTCTCGGCGCGCTGTTTGTCTTTCACCGCGCGCGACCACTCGGCCGTCCCCGACTCCGACTCAGACAACCGCCGTTCGGCGTCGGAGAGGTCCTCTTTGAGGGCGCCCGCGTCGAGGTCCTCGGGCGGGACGGCTTCCTCGACCAGCACCCGGGCGGTGTTCTCGAAGACCTGCAGCCAGCCGTGGGACTGCGCGTATTTCTTGGTCTCCGAATCGGAGACGTGCAGGCGCAGGGTGGTCGGCAGGAGGGCGCCGAGCACCGGGGCGTGGTTGGCGAGGATGCCGATTTCGCCCACTTCGGTGCGGGTCGAAAGCTGACGGACTTCGCCGTTGAAGACCTCGCCCTCGGGGGTGAGGACTTCGACGTCCAGCATGTGCTCGGCGGCCAACTTCTACCTCAGGCTTTCGCCGCGGCGTTCTCGGTGACCTGGTCGATGCCGCCCTGCATGTAGAAGGCGCCCTCGGGCAGGTCGTCGTGGGTGCCGTCGAGGATCTCGCGGAAGCCGCGGACCGTCTCCGAAACCGGCACGTACTCGCCGGAGCGGCCGGTGAACTGTTCGGCGACGAAGAACGGCTGCGACAGGAAGCGCTCGATCTTGCGGGCGCGCGACACCGTCTGGCGGTCCTCGTCGGAGAGCTCGTCGATGCCGAGGATCGCGATGATGTCCTGGAGCTCTTTGTAGCGCTGCAGGACCTCCTGGACCTCGGTCGCGGTCCGGTAGTGCTCGTCGCCGACCACGTCGGGCTTGAGGATCGTCGAGGTCGAGTCGAGCGGATCCACCGCCGGGTAGATGCCTTTCTCGGAGATCGCCCGCGAGAGCGCGGTCGTGGCGTTCAGGTGGGCGAACACCGAGGCCGGGGCCGGGTCGGTGTAGTCGTCGGCGGGGACGTAGACGGCCTGGATCGAGGTGACCGACCCACGGTCGGTCGAGGTGATCCGCTCCTGCAGGCCCCCCATCTCGGTCTCCAGCGTCGGCTGGTAGCCGACCGCGGAAGGCATGCGCCCGAGGAGCGCCGAGACCTCGGAGCCCGCCTGGACGAAGCGGAAGATGTTGTCGATGAAGAGCAGCACGTCCTGGCCGCCCTGCTCGCGGTAGTACTCGGCCATCGTCAGGCCGGACAGGGCGACGCGCAGGC
>JBPYFM010000146.1:0-36317 GCA_051986435.1 Solirubrobacterales bacterium
TCAGCCTCACCAACCCGGGCGGGATCGGCACCGTCGCCTCGGTGCCGCGCCTGCTCGCCGGCCAGAGCGCGATCATCGCCACCGGCTCGATCGCCTACCCGCCGGAGTGGTCGCACGCCTCGCCGGAGCGGATCAAGCAGCTCGGCGTCTCCAAGATCATGACGCTGACCTCGACCTACGACCACCGCGTCATCCAGGGCGCCGAGTCGGGCGAGTTCCTGCGCCGGGTCGAGCAACTGCTCCAGGGCGAGGACGACTTCTACGAGTCGGTCGCCGCCGACCTCGGCATCGAGGCCGCGCCGATCACCAACGCCCATCCCGCCTCCGCCTCGCCGGCGCCGCTCACGAGCGCGCCGCCCGCGGCCGAAGTCTCCGCCGTCCCCGGCCAGGTCGACGAGGAGCTCCTGCAGGCGGTGCAGGCGGCGACCTCGCTGCTGAAGGCCTACCGCACCCAGGGCCACCTGGCCGCGCGCCTCGACCCACTCGGCACCGAGCCGAAGGGCGACCCGGGCCTCGAGCCCGAGAACCTGAACCTGACGCCGGAGCTGATGGCGCGGATCCCCGCCTCGATCCTCCGCATCGGCGTGCCCGGCGAAACGCTGCTGGAGGCGCTGCCGCGGATGCGCGACGCCTACTGCTCGACGATCGGCTACCAGTTCGAGCACATCTCCTCCCACCAGCAGCGGATCTGGCTGCGCGAGATGATCGAGACCGGCGCCCACCGTCGACCGCTCGACGCCGAGGAGAAGGAGCGCCTGCTGCACCGGCTGATCGACGTCTTCCAGTTCGAGCGCTTCCTCGAGAAAACCTACCTCGGGCAGAAGATGTTCTCGATCGAGGGACTCGACGTGATCGTGCCGATGCTCGACGAGGTCGTCACCCTCGCCCATCGCGCCGGCGCCGACGACGTCGTCTTCGGCATGGCCCACCGCGGCCGCCTCTCGGTCCTCGCCCACAACCTCGGCCGCCCGGTCGAATCGATCCTCGCCGAGTTCGAGGGCTCCAAACGGCTCTCCGCGGTGAAGGCGGTCGCGGCGATCCCGCACGGCGGCACCGGCGACGTCAAATACCACTACGGCCACCGCGGGGTATACGAATCCCACGCGGGCGAGAAGACCTCGGTGCGCCTCTACCCGAACCCGAGCCACCTCGAGTTCGTCGACCCGGTCGTCACCGGCGGCGCCCGCTTCCTGCAGAACAAGCTCGACGGCCCGAAGCTGACCCAGGACACGATGGGCGCGGTACCGGTCCTCCTGCACGGCGACGCGGCGTTCCCCGCCCAGGGCGTGGTCGCCGAAACGCTGAACCTCCAGAGCCTCAGGGGCTACTCGACCGGCGGCACCGTCCACATCATCCAGGACAACCAGGTGGGCTTCACCACCGATCCCGAGGACGCGCGCTCGACCCCCTACGCCGGCGACCTCGCCAAGGGCTTCAACGTGCCGATCATCCACGTCAACGCCGACGACGTCGAGGCCTGCATGTCGGCGGTGCGCCTGGCGATGGCCTACCGCGAGCGCTGGCACCGCGACGTCGTCATCGACGTGATCGGCTACCGCCGCTACGGTCACAACGAGACCGACGAGCCCGCCTACACGCAGCCCGCGATCGCGGCGAAGATCAAGGACCACAAGCCGGTGTCGGAGCTCTACGCGGAGAAGCTGATCGCCGAGGGCGTGACCACGGCCGAGGTCGTCCAGAAAGAGGGCGAGGACCGCAAGGCGGAGATGGCGGCGGCGCTCAGGCAGCTGCGCGAGAAGATGGACGCGGGCGAGTACGAGGACCCGACCGTCGCCACCGGCACCGGCGAACTCGACCGCACCGCGAGCCCGCCGGTCGACACGGCGCTCTCCGCCGACACGCTGATCCGCCTGAACGAGGAACTGCTGCGGGTGCCGGACGGCTTCAACGTCCACCGCAAGCTCCGCCGCCCGCTCGGCAAGCGGACCGACGCGCTCGCCGAAGGCGGCATCGACTACGGCCAGGCCGAGGGGCTCGCGTTCGGCTCGCTGCTGACCGAGGGCGTCCACATCCGCCTCACCGGCCAGGACTCCGAGCGCGGCACCTTCTCCCACCGCCACCTCGTCCTGCACGACGAGAACACCGGCCTCGAGTACACGCCGATGCAGAACCTGAAAGACGCGAAGGCGCCGTTCGAGCTCCACAACAGCCCGCTCTCGGAGGTCGCCTGCCTGGGCTTCGAGTACGGCTACTCGGCGGCGACGCCGAGCGCCCTGGTCCTCTGGGAGGCGCAGTTCGGCGATTTCGCCAACGCCGCCCAGGTGATCATCGACAGCTTCATCGTCTCCGGCGAGGCGAAGTGGGGGCAGACGAGCCGCCTCACGATGCTCCTGCCGCACGGCTACGAGGGCTCCGGGCCCGAGCACTCGAGCGCCCGCATCGAGCGCTTCCTGGCGCTCGGCGCCGAGGGCAACATCCGGATCGCCAACCCGACCACCGCCGCCCAGTACTTCCACCTGCTGCGCCGCCAGGCGCTGATCAAAAAGGCGCGGCCGCTGATCGTCTTCACGCCGAAGGGGCTGCTGCGGCTCGACCGCGCCTCCTCGACGATGGAGGACCTGACGAGCGGCGAGTGGCGCCACATCCTCGACGACCCGACCGCCGAGGGGCGTCGCGAGAAGGTCGAGCGCCTCGTCCTCTGCACCGGCAAGATCTACTACGACATGGACGCCTCCGAGCGCCGCGCCGCCGCCGAGAACGTGGCGATCGCCCGGGTCGAGATGCTCTACCCGTTCGCGAAGACGCGCCTCGAAGAAGTGATCGCGGGCTACCCGAACCTCAAGGAGATCGCCTGGGTCCAGGAGGAGCCGCGCAACATGGGAGCCTGGAAGGTCATGTCGCGGCGCTTCCCGCAGGTCCTGCCGGAGGGCGTCGATCTCACCTACATCGGCCGCCCCGGACGCGCCAGCCCGGGCGAGGGCTACGCCGCCGCGCACGCGCTCGAGCAGGAGCGCATCGCCCTCACCGCGCTCACCCCCGGCGTGTAGCCGGCGCGCCGTGCGCCGCCCGCGCCCGTTCAAACCATTCGAGAAGCCCGTCCCCGGCGAGCTCTTCGTCTGGGTGAAGCGCGTCTCCTACGTCGAGCTGGCGATCTTCATCGGCCTGCTCTTCTTCTGGATCGCCCCCGGCTTCGAAACCGAGACGATGGTGTTCGGCTGGGCGCACGGCCTCGGCTTCTGCGCCCTCTGCGTCTTCATCTGGGTCGCCTGCGTGCGCCACGAGGCCCCCTACACCCTCCTCGCGGGCACCCTGACGCCCTTCGGACCGATCGGATCGGTGATCGGAATCGAGCTGATCGAACGCAAGGGTTGGGGCGTCGCGCGCCCCGGCCCGGGTCCATCAGCGCCCCGGAGGGCGACCGAACGAACATAGTAGTTCGGTATATCTAGCTTGACCGAAGCCTGAACTGGCTGTATAGCTTGATCGGACTGTTCTGAGGGCATGGCCCCAGAATGGCCGCGTCGGCATCCCTCCCTGGCTACCGGCGCGCAGGTGCAGCGAGGGGCGCGCGGACCCCCCTGCCTCCCGCGTCCCTCCTGCGCCCCACGTCGCGTCTGGCTGGGTCGGGGAGCGCGTCGCGGCGTCGTGGCTCGGTCACGTGCGGTAGCACGCTCCCTCGCTACTCCTTGCGACGCTGGCCCCGACCTGCGCCAGACGCGACGTGGCGGGAGAGGTTGATGGGCCGAAAACCCCTCTTATAGGGCAGGTTTTCGGCCCATCAACATCGGGCTGACGATCAGGACTTCAGGTTGCGCAGGACGGTTTGGAGGATCCCGCCGTTGTTGATGTAGGTGACCTCGTTGGGGGTGTCGAGGCGGACTTTGGCCTCGAAGGTCTTCGACTCGCCCGAGTCGCTCGTCGCGGTGATGGTCACGGTTTTGGCGCGGCCCTCTTCGAGGTCGCCGATCGTGATCGTCTCGGTGCCGGTGAGGCCGAGGCTCGCGGCGCTCTCCCCGTCGGCGAACTGGAGGGGGACGACGCCCATGCCGATCAGGTTGGAGCGGTGGATGCGCTCGAAGGACTCGGCGATCACGGCGCGGACGCCGAGGAGGACCGTTCCCTTCGCCGCCCAGTCGCGGGACGAGCCCGAGCCGTACTCCTTGCCCGCGAGGACGACCAACGGCACGCCCTCGGCGGCGTAGGCCATGGCGGCGTCGTAGATCGTGGTCTCCTCGCCGTCGGGGAAGTGGCGGGTGAAGCCGCCCGCCTTCTCGACCAGCTGGTTGCGCAGGCGGATGTTGGCGAAGGTGCCGCGGACCATGACCTCGTGGTTGCCGCGGCGCGAGCCGTAGGAGTTGAAGTCGCGGACCTCGACCCCCTGCTCGGTCAGCCACTTGCCGGCCGGGCTTTCCTTTTTGATCGCGCCGGCGGGCGAGATGTGGTCGGTGGTGACGGAGTCGCCGAGGACGGCGAGGACGCGGGCGCCTTCGACCGGGGCGATGCCGGGCGGGTCGGCGGGGATGTCCTGGAAGAAGCTCGGCTGGCGGACGTAGGTGGAGTCGGGCCAGTCGTAACGGTCCCCCTCGGGCACCTCGACCGCGTTCCATTCCTCGTCGCCGGCGAAGACGTCGGCGTAGTTGCGCTTGAACATCTCCGCCGCGACCGAGTCGCCGACGACGCGCTTGATCTCCTCGGCGCTCGGCCAGATGTCGCGCAGGTAGACCGGCTCGCCGTCAGTGCCCTCGCCGAGCGGCTCGGTGGTGATGTCGATGTCCATCCGGCCCGCCAGCGCGTAGGCGACGACCAGCGGCGGGCTCGCGAGGTAGTTTGCCTTCACGTCCTGGTTGATCCGCCCCTCGAAGTTCCGGTTGCCGGAGAGGACGGCGCAGACGGCGAGGTCCTTCTCGGCGATCGCCGCCGAGATCTCCTCCGCCAGCGGCCCCGAGTTGCCGATGCAGGTGGTGCAGCCATAGCCGACGAGGTTGAACTGAAGGCCGTCGAGCGCCTCGTCGAGCCCCGCCTGGCGCAGGTAGTCGGTGACGACGGTCGAACCCGGCGCCAGCGAGGTCTTCACCCACGGCTTGCGCGCGAGGCCCTTGGCGAGGGCGTTCCGCGCCAGGAGGCCGGCGCCGACCATCACGCTCGGGTTCGACGTGTTGGTGCAGGAGGTGATCGCCGCGATCACCACGCGGCCGTGGTCGAGCTCGAAGGCCTCGCCGTCCACGGTGACCTCGATCGCGTCTTCGGAGCGGCGCGTCTCCAGCGTCGCCAGCGCGCCGGTCGTCGCGGGCCGCGGCCTGCCGCGCTCGTCGTCGTGGTCCTCGGCGGGCGGGTCGGAGGCCGGGAACGACTCTTCGAGCGCCTCGTCGCGCCCGTTGCCGAGCTGCTCGGCGGCGGTGTCGGACGCGAGCTCCGCCATCGCCTCGAGGAACGACTCCTTCGCCTCGTCCAGCGGCACCCGGTCCTGCGGGCGTTTCGGCCCGGCGATCGACGGGACGACGTCGCCGAGGTCGAGCTCCAGCAGATCGGAGAAGACCGGGTCCGGGGTCGAGGCGTCGTGGAACATCCCCTGCTCCCGCGCGTAGGCGTCGACCAGCTCGATCGTCTCGGTCGGCCGTCCGGTCAGGTCCAGATAGCGGAGCGTCTCGGCGTCGACCGGGAAGATCGCGCAGGTGGAGCCGAACTCCGGCGACATGTTGCCGAGCGTCGCCCGGTCGGCCAGGCCGAGGGTCGGCAGCCCCGGCCCGAAGAACTCGACGAACTTCGAGACGACGCCGCGCTCGCGCAGCATCTCCGTGACGGTGAGGACCAGGTCGGTCGCCGTCGACCCCTCCGGCAGCTCGCCGGAGAGCTTGAAGCCGATGACCTGCGGCAGCAGCATCGAGATCGGCTGGCCGAGCATCGCCGCCTCGGCCTCGATCCCGCCGACGCCCCAGCCGAGCACGCCGAGCCCGTTGACCATCGTCGTGTGCGAGTCGGTCCCGACCAGCGTGTCGGGGTAGGCCTGGAGGGTGCCGTCGTTCTGCCGCGAGTAGACGACCTGGGAGAGGTACTCGAGGTTGACCTGGTGGCAGATCCCGGTCGCGGGCGGGACGACGCGGAAGTTGTCGAAGCTCCCCTGGCCCCACTTGAGGAACGAGTAGCGCTCGCGGTTGCGTTCGAAGTCGCGCTCGGCGTTCAGGGCGAAGGCCCGCTGGTTGCCGA
The DNA here is from genome assembly GCA_051986435.1 of Solirubrobacterales bacterium. Classification (GTDB taxonomy): domain Bacteria; phylum Actinomycetota; class Thermoleophilia; order Solirubrobacterales; family 70-9; genus VAYN01. The sequence goes on from JBPYFM010000146.1 coordinate 6,166, forward strand.
AGGCGTCGACCTGCACCGAGTGGTCGATCACGAGGTCGACGTCGACCAGCGGGTTGATCGCCTTCGGGTCGCCGCCGATCTCGTCCATCGCGTCGCGCATCGCGGCGAGGTCGACGACCGCAGGCACGCCGGTGAAGTCCTGCATCAGGACGCGGGCGGGCTGAAAGGGGATCTCGACGCTCGGCTCGGCGGCGGCGTCCCAGGAGGCGATCGCCTCGACGTCCTCCTTGCTCACCGAGGCGCCGTCCTCGAGCCGCAGCACGTTCTCCAGCAGCACCTTCAGCGAGTACGGCAGGCGGGCGACGTCGAAGCGCTCCTGCAGCGCGTCGAGGCGGAAGATCTCGTAGGCGCGGCCGCCGACCTCGAGGGTCGCGCGGGCGCCGAAGGAATCGGAGGAGGTGCTCATGGGACGAACCTTTCGGGGGGAGGGACGGGGAAGGAGTTGCTCAACGCTTGCCCTCGTCGTGGCCGGCGGCGATCGCCTCGGCGGCGCGCTGGCCGACGCTGCCGCTCTGCGCGAGGACCGCGACCCGGGGGCTGACCATGCCGGCGTGGGCGGCGACCCGGTCGAAGAGCGGGGCGACGGCGACCTCGACGCGGTTGCCGGTGATCGCGGTGCGGACCGCGTCGGCGACCGCCTCGGGGGTGGTGGTCCCCATCAGCGGCGGCTTCTTTTCGCCCGCCTCGGCGAACATCCCGGCGTCGCGGACGAAGCCGGGTGACACCAGCGACACGCCGATCCCGCGCGGGGCGAGGTCGGTGCGCAGGCCGAGCGCGAAGCCGCGCAGGCCGAACTTGGTCGCGTTGTAGATGGAGGTGCGAGGGCTGGCCGACTTGCCGGAGAGCGAGGAGACGAAGACCAGGTGGCCGGAGCCGCGCTCCAGCATTTCCGGGAACAGCGCGCGGGCGAGCAGCATCGGCGCCTCGAGGTTGACGCGCAGGGCGCGCTTCACCTCGTCGGCGGAGAACTCGGCGAGCCAGCCGGTGCCGGGGAGCCCGGCGTTGGCGACGAGGATGTCGACGCCGCCGGCCGCCGCGGCCAGCTTCTCCGCCTCGCCGTCCTCGGCGAGGTCGGCGACGAGCGCGCGGTGGTCGTTGCCGGGGAGGCTCTCCGCCAGGGCCAGGAGGTCCTGCTCGCGCCGCCCGCTCAATACAAGGGTGGCGCCGGCGCCTGCCAGCCCGTGCGCGATCGCCCGACCGAGGCCGCCGGTGGCCCCGGTGAGAAGTGCTGTGCGCCCGGAGATCTGCATTCCAAAACCCCAATCTACTAGGGGCGCGGCGCCCGGGAGCCGCGGCGAACATGCGCAGGAAACTTTGTCCGCACCGCAGGAACCCCCGCCTAAAGTGCGAATCCGAACCTAATGTTTGCGTTTTGTAAGCAAAGGGCCGGGCGATCCACTACTATGCCGCCGGTCAATACGACCGAAACGCCGAGTCCTGCACGCCATCTGGCAGCGGGAGCGGGGGAACCACGTTTTCGGGGCTAATCCACCTCCGGTGGAGGCGCAGGCTCTTTCAGCGCCAGCCCGACAGCTAACCCCGTAGGCCGACGAAGGAGATATCGGTTTGCCCGAGTACGGTTTCAAGCTCAAAGCGGGTCTGGCCATAGTCATGGCCCTGATCGTGGCGGCCCTGGCCGTCCCCGGTGGCGCCTCCGCCGCCTGCCGCACGGGCGGCCTCACCCCGGTCGAAGTGGACATCTGCACCCCGACCGCGAAGGCCAAGATGCTGGCGAGCGGCGAACTGATCCCGCCGGCGTCCGCCCCGGCCCGCGTCAAGGCGGTCATCGCGGCGGCGAACAAGATCCGCACGAAGCCCTACATCTGGGGCGGCGGCCACGCCAGCTTCGCCTCCACCGGCTACGACTGCTCCGGCTCGGTCTCCTTCGCCCTCCATGGCGGCCGCTTCCTCGAAAGCCCGCTTCCCTCCGGCCCGCTCGAGAGCTGGGGCGAAGAAGGCGAAGGCCGCTGGATCACCGTCTACGCCAACGGCGGCCACGCCTACATGACCGTCGCCGGGTACCGCTTCGACACCAGCGGCGACGAAGGCGGCGAAACGGGTCCCCGCTGGCACACCGAACTGCGCGACAACGTCGGCTTCGTCGCGCGCCACCCCGTCGGCTTCTAGCCTCAGCGGATAACGCCGCTGCGGCGATTTGTCCTGCGAATTTTGTCCCGCTGGGATAACTTCGCGACATAGAGGGGTCCTCGACTGACATCCGCCTCGCGGGTCTCACCAAGGAATACGGTGGGGTGACCGCCGTCGCCGGCATCGATCTGGAGATACGGGCCGGCGAGTTCTTCACCCTGCTCGGGCCCTCGGGCTCCGGGAAGACGACGACGCTGCGGATGATCGCCGGCTTCGAGGACCCGACGGCGGGGACGATCGAGCTCGCCGGGCGCGACGTCGCCGGCGTGCCGCCCTACGAGCGCGCCGTCAACACGGTGTTCCAGGACTACGCGCTCTTCCCCCACATGACCGTGGCCGACAACGTCGCCTACGGCCTCAAAGTGGCGAAAGTGGACCGGGCCGCGCGGGCGCGGCGCCGCGACGAGGCGCTGGAGATGGTGCGGCTGCCGGGCTACGGCGACCGCAAGCCGGGCGAGCTCTCCGGCGGGCAGCGCCAGCGCGTGGCGCTCGCGCGGGCGATAGTGAACCGACCGCGGGTGCTGCTGCTCGACGAGCCGCTCGGAGCGCTCGACCTGAAGCTGCGCGAGCAGATGCAGACGGAGTTGAAGTCGATCCAGGGGGAGGTCGGCATCACCTTCGTCTACGTCACCCACGACCAGGACGAGGCGCTGACGATGAGCGACCGGATCGCCGTCTTCAACGACGGGCGGATCGAACAGGTCTCCACCCCGGAAGACCTCTACGAGCACCCGGTCAACGAGTTCGTCGCCGACTTCGTCGGCACCTCGAACGTGCTGGAGCGGGACGGCGAGCGGTTCACCGTGCGCCCCGAGAAGATCGAGGTGGTCGCGCCCGGAGCGCCGACCGACGGCCTCGTCACCGAGCGCGGCCGCGTCACCGAAGTCGCCTACGCCGGCGCCGTGACGCGGTATACGGTCGAGCTCGACGCCGGGGGAAGCTTGCAGTTGGTGCGGCAGAATGTGGGGGAGGCGCCGGGCGCTGCGCCTACGCAGGGGGCCGAGGTCGTCGTGGGATGGCGGCCACAGCACGCGGCGGCGGTTACCGGTGCAAAGAACAAGGAGGAGGTAGCACCATGAGGAGAGATAAGGGGAGTCCGGCGCGCACGGCGTGGTTCATCGTCGCGGGCCTGGTCGCGTTCATGCTCGTCCTGGCCGGCTGCGGGGGTGGCAGCTCGGGCACCGGGACCAGCGGCGGCGAAGGCGGTGGCGGTGGCGGTGGCGGTGGCGAAGAACTGCAGAAGCTCGGCAAAGGCGAGGGGGAAGTGAACCTCATCTCCTGGGCGGGTTACGTCGAACCCGAATGGGTCAAACCGTTCGAAGCGGAATCGGGCTGCAAAGTCAACGACAAGGTCGCCGGGACCTCCGACGAAATGGTGAAACTGATGGAGACCGGGCAGTACGACGGGGTCTCTGCCTCCGGCAACGCGACGGCGCGCCTCTGGGCCGCCCACGAAGTGGCGCCGGTCAACGTCTCGTTGGTCCCCAACTACAAGACGGTCTTCCCCGACCTCAAAGGTCAGGTCTACAACACGTTCGAAGGTAAGCCGTACGGGATCCCGCACGGCCGCGGCGCGAACCTCCTGATGTGGAACAAGAACGATGTCAAGCCGCCGCCGAGCTCGTGGGAGGTGACGCTGAACCCGAAGGTCGCGGCGAAACACTCCGGACACATCAGCCAGTACGACGACCCGATGTCGATCGCCGAAGGCGCGCTCTACCTGATGAACCACGAACCCAAGCTCGGGATCGAAAACCCCTACGAGCTGAACGAAGAACAGTTCGACGCGACGGTCGAACTGATGAAGGAACAGAAACCCAACGTCGGCGAATACTGGTCGAGCGCCGAACAGCAGATCGAAGGGTTCGCCAACGGCTCGAATCAGGTCGGCACCACGTGGCAGTACCAGTACTTCGCCCTGAAAGGAGAAAACGAACCGGTGGAAGCGAGCCCGGCGAGCCAAGGCTTCCTGCCGGAAGAGGGTGCGACGGGCTGGTCCGACACCTGGATGATCAGCGCCCACGCCAAGCACCCCAACTGCATGTACATGTGGATGAACTACATCATCAGCCCGAAGGCCAACGCCCAGGTCGCCGAATTCTTCGGCGAGGCGCCGGCCCAGGAACTGGCGTGCGAACACACGAAAAACCCGAATTTCTGCAGCGAATACCACGCTGAAGAACCGGCGTTCTGGAAGCGGGTCTACTACTGGCGGACGCCGCTCGCCGAATGCAGCGAAGGTGGTCCGAGCGAATGCATGGACTACAACGACTGGGTCAAAGCCTGGACCGAAATCAAAGGCTAGAGCCAGGGACGATTGATGGACGGTCGCCGTGGCGACTGACGCGGCAGTGATGAAGAGGTCGGCGGGCCGACGGCTCGCCGGCTTCTTCAGCGGCCGCCCCCGGCTGCAGATCGGCGCGCTCCTGGCGGCCCCGATGGCGTGGCTGGTGATCCTCTACCTGGGGTCGCTGGTCGTCCTGCTGATCACCGCCTTCTGGACGGTCAACCCGCTCAGCGGGACCGTGGTCAAGGAACTCAGCTGGGAAAACTTCGAAGAACTCGTCAACGTCCCGGTCTACCGCGAGATCGTCTGGCGCACGGTCCGCACGGCGGCCCTGGTGACGGTCACCGACGCGATCATCGCCTTCCCGATCGCCTTCTACATGGCGAAGGTGGCGGGGCGCAAGACGAAGGCGGCGCTCGTCGTCGCGGTGCTGATGCCGCTGTGGGCGAGCTACCTGGTGAAGATCATCGCCTGGCGGGCGATCCTCGCCGAACACGGGGTGCTGAACTGGGCCCTCGAACCGATCGGCCTGCACGGGCCGGGCCAGGGCGTCACGTCGGTGTGGCTGGTGATGAGCTACCTCTGGCTGCCCTACATGATCCTGCCGATCTTCGCCGGGCTGGAACGGATCCCGGACTCGCTGATCGCCGCCTCCGAGGACCTCGGCGCCCACCCGTTCACCACCTTCCGCAAGGTGATCCTGCCGCTGGCGTTCCCGGCCGTGGTGGCGGGGTCGATCTTCACCTTCTCGCTGACCCTCGGCGACTACCTGGCGCCGAAACTCGTCTCCAACGAACAGTTCATCGGCACCTCGATCTTCGACTCGATCACCAACAACCAGCCCTTCGCGGCGGCGTTCGCCCTGGTGCCGATCGTCGTCGTGATCGCCTACCTCGGCGTCGCCCGCAAGCTCGGCGCCTTCGAACACGTCTGATGGGGCGGCGGCGATGAGGCTCTCGAAGCGCGGCAAGATCCTCCTGCGGGCCGCCGTCGCGCTGGTCCTCGCCTTCATCTACATCCCGCTGCTGGTGATCGCGGTCGAGGCCTTCAACTCGAGCCGCATCCTCAAATGGCCGCCGCCCGGCTTCACCCTCTCCTGGTTCGGCAAGGCCTTCGAATCCGAAAGCGCGCGGGAAGCGCTGGTGACCTCGATCGAGGCGGGCGTCGTGGCGATGCTGATCGCCGTCGTCCTCGGGACCCTGATCGCACTCGCGGTCGGGCGCCGCCGCTTCTTCGGCCGCGACACGATCTCCTTCCTCGTCGTCCTCCCCATCGCCCTGCCGGGGATCGTCACCGGCGTCGCCCTCTCCAACACCTTCACCCAGGTGCTCGGCATCAGCCTCAGCCTGATGACGGTGATCGTCGGCCACGCCACCTTCTGCATCGTCGTCGTCTACAACAACGTCGTCGCGCGCCTGCGCCGCACCTCGGGCTCCTTCGAGGAAGCCTCGGCCGACCTCGGCGCCGACCCCTGGCAGACCTTCCGCTGGGTCACCTTCCCCTCCCTGCGCAGCGCCCTCGGCGCCGGTGCCCTGCTCGCCTTCGCCCTCTCCTTCGACGAGATCATCGTCACCAACTTCACCATCGGCGCGGGCGAAGAAACCCTGCCGATCTGGATCTACCACAACCTCTTCCGCCCCAAAGAGCTCCCGGTCGTCCCCGCCGTCGCCGTGCTCCTCATCATCCTCTCGATCATCCCCGTCTACCTCGCCCACCGCCTCTCCAGCGACGATGCCGGCCTCACCCCCGGCCGCGGCGGAGGCGGCGGAGCCGCGACCGCCCCCGCCCCCCCTGCCACGATCGCCGAGGCCGAGGCCACCGCGGCACATTAGGCACGCAAGCGCCTGAATACGCGATGACGATCTCCGCGGCCGTCCGCGGCGGTGCCGACAGCCCGAACCGGGAGCTTCGGTGGAGAGGCCTCGACCCCGCGGATCGCACCCGGATCTCGACCGCGGCCCGCTCGGGCGCCGAGCGGGCCGATCCCGAAGAAGCCGAGCTCGCCGCCTCTAGCGCAGCAGGCGGGCGATCTCGCGCATCGTCTCCGCGGGGCGATCGCGCAGGTCCTCCCAGCCGAGCCGAGGCAGGTGGTAGCCCGCTTCGGCGAGCGCGTGGTTGCGGGTGCTGTCCCGCGCGCCCGCCGTCGGGTTGTCGTGGAAGCGCCCGCCGTCGGTTTCGACGACCAGCTTCTGCCTGCGCCAGAGGAAGTCGACCTCGTAGACCTTGCCGGCGAGGCGCAGCTTCGCGTTGGTCTGTGGGACCGGCAGCCCGGCCTCGGTAAGGAGGGGCAGCAGCTTCGCCTCCATGCGGCTGCGGATCTTGATCCCAGATCGGTAGCGCCGCCAGGGTTCGAGGGCGCGCAGGAGGGCCTTGGTGCCGCGGCGGCGGGGGCCGTCGAGAACGCTGTCGATCGCGGCGACGTCGAGCAGCCCCGCCACGCTCGCGCCCTCGATCAGCTCGACGACCCCGCGCCTGTCCAGGATCCCGGCGCAGTCGACGATCGTCCGCGCCGGACTGGTCAGGGGAATCCCGTGGCGCCCCCAGATTTCCGGTCCCGTCGGCGGCGGCACGAAGCGCCGGCGGATCCCGGCGATCTTCCGCCCCGCTTCGACCGGCGCGATCACGTCGATCGCATCCGGCCGCCAATCCCAGATCAGGAGCAGCCAGGCAGCGGTCGCATGCGACACGACACTTCCGGGCCCGCAGGCCATCGTCGCCGCCAGCATCCGCGCGTGGACCGTCAGATGCTCGTGCCCGACGGCGAAGACGCCGTGAAAGACGGGCCGCAGCCAGCCCCTCTCCAATGCCTTCGAGATCGCGTTGTCGGAGAAACCGAGCCGCCGTAACTGCTCCCGCGAAACCACTCCCTGCTGCGTCGACGCCAGCGTCCCCGCCTCACGCCAGGTGGGCTCTCGCCAGCTGTTCCTTATGCGCCTCATAGGCGCATAAGGAACAGCGGAGCGAAACTCTCCCCCCGGCGGGGAGGCGGAAGACGCTTAGAGCGGGATGTTGCCGTGCTTGCGCTTCGGCTGAGGGACGCGCTTGGACTGCAGCATGCGCAGGGCTTTGATCAGCTTCGGGCGCGTCTGGCGGGGCTCGATGACGTCGTCGATGTAGCCGCGCTCCGCCGCCGAGTACGGATTGGCGAAGTGGGCTTTGTAGTCGTCGATCAGCTTCTGGCGGCGCTCGTCGGGCGTCGGGGAGCTGGCGATGTCTTTGCGGTAGATGATGTTGACCGCGCCCTCGGGGCCCATCACCGCGACCTCGGCGGTCGGCCAGGCGTAGTTGAAGTCGGCCAGCATGTGCTTGGAGGCCATCACGTCGTAGGCGCCGCCGTAGGCCTTGCGGGTGACGACCGTGAGCTTCGGCACCGTCGCCTCGGTGTAGGCGTAGAGGAGCTTGGCGCCGTGGCGGATGATCCCGTTCCACTCCTGGTCGGTGCCGGGCAGGAAGCCGGGGACGTCGGTGAAGGTGAGGAGCGGGACGTTGTAGCAGTCGCAGGTGCGGACGAAGCGGGCCGCCTTCTCGGAGGCCTCGATGTCGAGCACGCCGGCCAGGAAGGCGGGCTGGTTGCCGACGATCCCGACTGGATACCCGTCGAGGCGGGAGAAGCCGCAGATGATGTTTTTGGCGAAGTGCTCGTGGACCTCGAAGAACTCTTCGTCGTCGACGATCCGCTTGATGACCTCGCGCATGTCGTACGGTTTCGACGGGTCGTCGGGGACGACGGTGTCGAGGTCGGAGTCTTCGCGCTCCGGGTCGTCTGAGGGCTCGAAGCGCGGCGGCAGCTCGAGGTTGTTCGACGGCAGGAAGCTCAGCAGGTAGCGGGCGTCCTCGAGGCAGGCCTCCTCGCTGTCGGAGGCGAAGTGCGCCACCCCCGATTTCGAGTTGTGCGACATCGCGCCGCCCAGCGCCTCGAACTCGACTTCCTCGCCGGTCACGGTTTTGATCACTTCCGGGCCGGTGATGAACATGTGGCTGGTCTCTTTGACCATGAAGATGAAGTCGGTCATCGCGGGCGAGTAGACCGCGCCGCCCGCGCAGGGGCCCATGATCAGGCTGATCTGCGGGATCACGCCGCTGCATTTGACGTTGCGGGCGAAGACGTCGCCGTAGGCGCCGAGCGAGACGACGCCCTCCTGGATCCGCGCGCCGCCGGAGTCGTTGATGCCGATCACCGGCGCCCCGACCTCGGCCGCCAGGTCCATGACCTTGCACATCTTCTCCGCCATGACCTCGCCGAGGCTGCCGCCGAAGACGGTGAAGTCCTGGGAGAAGACGAAGACGGTGCGGCCTTCGATCGTCCCGTGGCCGGTGACGACGGCGTCGCCCCAGGGCCGTTTCTTCTGCATCTCGAAGTCGTAGGTGCGGTGGCGCACGAAGGTGTCGAGCTCCTCGAAGGAGCCCGGGTCGAGCAGCAGGTCGATGCGCTCACGCGCGGTCAGCTTGCCGCGGGCGTGCTGCTTCTCGACCGCTTCCTCGGAGGCCGAGTGGATCGCCGCCTCGCGCAGTTCGCGCAGGTAGGCGAGCTTCTCCTCGTGCGTGATCGGGTTCTTTTCGCGGATATCGGACGACATAAAGGAACTGGCCTACGGGGGGTGGCCGCAGGGGGCGGGCGCGATTCTATGTGGAGCGGAAAACAAAAGGCCCGCCGGGGTGGCGGGCCTTTGTTGTCGCTTTGGTGGAAGTCTCAGCTGAAGGGGCGCCGCTGCGGCTCCGCAAGTCGGTCGAGGAAGGCCTCGAGGTCGGCCTGCCCGAGGCCGGTGCCCTCCTCGGCACGGACGTGAACCCGCGTGCCGAAGCCTTTTTCGGCCATCGTCACCTCGACGCCTTCGGCCGTGGCGATCAGCTCGGCGAGCTCCGGCTCGGACTTCATCAGGGTCCTGGACGCCTCGATCATGGCCCCCGATTCGGCCATCGCCCCGCGGTTCCTCCCGCGGTGCCGTTTTGGGCGGGAAAGTTCAGAGCGTCCACGCGGTCGGCACTGGGTACGGTGATGCGATGAGCGACGCGGCGCGGATCGAGGAGCTGGCGCGGGAGAAGCTCGGGATCGAGAAGCTCCGTCCCGGGCAGTTGGAGGCGGTCGAGGCGGTCGTCGAAGGCCGCGACACGCTGGCGGTGATGTCGACCGGCTACGGGAAGTCGGCGATCTACCAGCTGGCGGGCGAGCTGCTCGAGGGGCCGACGATCGTCGTCTCGCCGCTGATCGCCCTGCAGCGCGACCAGGTCGAGGCGATCGAGGAGCACATCTCCCCCGGCGAGGCCGCGGAGCTGAACTCGACCGTGTCGGAGAAGCGGCGCCACGACCTGATCGAGGCGCTCGAGCGCGGCGAGCACGAGTTCGTCCTGCTGGCGCCCGAGCAGCTCGCCAAACCGGAGGTGCTGGAGGAGCTGGCGGCGACCGAGCCCTCGCTCCTGGTCGTCGACGAGGCCCACTGCATCAGCGAGTGGGGTCACGACTTCCGCCCCGATTACCTGCAGCTCGGCGCCTTCGCCGAGCGCCTCGGCCGTCCCACGATCCTGGCGCTGACCGCGACCGCCTCTCCCCCGGTCCGGCGTGAGATCGTCGAGCGCCTCGGCATGCGCGACCCGGCCCGGGTGATCCGCGGCTTCGACCGTCCCAACCTCCACTTCGCGGTGCGCCGCTTCGCCGACGCGCAGGGCAAGGAGGAGGCGCTGGTCGAGGCCGTCGCCGCGGCGGCGAAGCCGGGCATCGTCTACATCGCCACGCGCAAGGCGAGCGAGGCGCTCGCCGCGGCCCTCCGCGACGCGGGCGTCGCCGCCGAGGCCTACCACGCCGGGCTCCCGGCGAAGCACCGGGGCGAGCTCCAGGACCGTTTCATGGCCGACGAGGTCGACGTGATCGTCGCCACCACCGCGTTCGGCATGGGCATCGACAAGCACGACGTGCGGTTCGTCTTCCACGCCGGGCCCTCCGACTCGATCGACTCCTACTACCAGGAGGTCGGCCGGGCGGGACGCGACGGCGAGCCCGCCGAGGCGATCCTCTTCTACCGCCCGGAGGACGAAGCGATCCGCCGCTTCCTCGGCGGCGCGGGCGGGGTCGACGGCGAGGAGCTCGAGGCGGTCGGCCACGCGGTGGAGGCGGCGGATGGCGAGGCCGACCCGGCGACGCTGGTCGAGCGCCTCGACCTCCCCCGCTCCAAGGTCCTGGAGGCGGTCGGCCGGCTCGAGGAGGCGGGCTGGCTCGAGATCTCAGGCGCGGGCGAGGTGCGCCGCGCCCGCGCCGGCCCGACCCTCGAGGACGCGGTCCAGGAGGGCGTCCGGGAGAGCGGCGAGCGCCGCGAGTTCGACCGCACCCGCCTGGCGATGATGCGCTCCTACGCCGAGACCGAAGGCTGCCGCCGCGACCACATCCTCAGCTACTTCGGCGAGGAGCACGAGGTCCCGTGCTGGAACTGCGACAACTGCGACGCCGGCCTGGTCAAACCCGACGCCGCGAAGCGCCCCTTCCCGATCGGCGCCGCCGTCACCCACAGGTCCTGGGGCCCGGGCGAAGTACAGCGCTACGACCGCGACCGCGTGGTCGTCCTCTTCGAGTCGGTGGGGTATCGGACGCTGGACTTGGCGCTTGTGGAGGAGGAGGGGTTGCTGGAGGGGGATTAGGGCGCGGGCCGATGTCCTGGGCGCCTCATGGGGGTCCCGGCAGGCTGTGACCCCATGAGGCGCCCAGGAAGTGAGGGGTGCAGGGAGTTCCGGCACGGGGACGGGGGGAGGTCGGGCTTACGTCACGTCCGCGTGCGGGAGAAGGCACACCTGCGGCCGATCGGGGGCCGATCGGCGACGAAGATGCCGGGAACGTCACCCTTCCCGCAGCCTTCGGTCTCGTTCCGGGCCGCAGCCTTCGGTCTCGTTCCGGGCCGCAGCCTTCGGTCTCGTTCCGGGCCGCAGCCTTCGGTCTCGTTCCGGCCCCGGATCGAGGCCCACCGGGGCGCGGTCGTCCTAACCGGCGCCATAGGTCGGTTAGGACGACCGCGCCCCGGTCACCGTTGGACGACACGGGAGGAAGCGTGGAGTTCCCGGCATCTCCGTGACGACGTCGGAGGTCTGTGACGGCTCCGTGTCCCTTCCGTGGGCGTCCCGCCTCTCCCGCAGGCGTCCCGGGCGCCCGCCTCCCCGCCCCCCGCACACCCGGCCCTCTCACCACGGCCACAGCCTGCCGGGGCCGTGGTGAGAGGGCCGCGTCCCTTGGCCGCCCTTCGCCCCCGGCGCCGGCTCAACCGCCCCGCGTACCTCCTAGAAGAACGCGCCGCCCTTGTATTCGCCGAAGACGTCGCGCATCGCGCCGCAGACCTCGCCGAGGGAGGCTTCGGCGGCGAGGGCCGCGCGGATCGGGTGGAGCAGGTTGCCGTCGCCGCGGGCGACGTTGCGGAGGTCCTCCAGCTTGGCGTCCACGGCCGCCTGGTCGCGGCGCTCCTTGAAGGCCTTGAGGCGGGCGAGCTGGCGCTGCTCGGACTCCGGGTCGACCTTGAGGATGTCGACGTCGTCGACCTGGTCGGTGACGAATTTGTTGACGCCGACGATGATGTCCTGGCCGGAGCGGTAGCGCTCGTGGTAGCTGTGGGCGGACTCCTCGATCTCGCGCTGCATGAACTCCAGCGCCTCGACCGAGCCGCCGAGCTCCTCGACTTTGCCCATCAGCTCCCAGGAGCGCGCCTCGACCTCGTCGGTCAGCGACTCGACGAAGTAGGAGCCGGCGAAGGGGTCGACGGTCTCGGCGACGCCCGACTCGTAGGCGAGCACCTGCTGGGTGCGCAGGGCGATCCGGGCGGAGCGCTCGGTCGGCAGCGCCAGCGCCTCGTCGAAGCCGTTGGTGTGCAGCGACTGGGTGCCGCCGGCGACGGCGGCGAAGCCCTGCAGCGCCACCCGCACGATGTTGACCTCGGGCTGCTGCGCCTGCAGCGTCACCCCGCCGGTCTGCGTGTGGAAGCGGATCTGCATCGATTTCGGGTTCTCGGCGCCGAACCGCTCTTTCACGATTTTCGCCCACATCCGTCGCACGGCGCGGAACTTGGCGATCTCCTGGAACACGTTGTTGTGGCAGTTGAAGAAGAAGGCGAGGCGCGGGGCGAACTCGTCGATCTTCAGCCCGCGCTCCAGGGCCGCTTCGACGTAGGCGATCGCGTTGGAGAGCGTGAAGGCGACCTCCTGCACGGCCGAGCAGCCCTTCTCGCGGATGTGGTAGCCCGAGATCGAGATCGTGTTCCATTTCGGCACGTTCTCGCGGCAGTACTCGAAGATGTCGGTGGTCAGCCGCATCGTGGGCCCCGGCGGGAAGATGTAGTTCCCGCGTGCCATGTACTCCTTCAGCACGTCGTTCTGCACCGTTCCGCGCAGCTTCTGTGACGGGACGCCCTGCTCCTCGCCGACCAGCTCGTAGAGCAGCAGCAGGCAGGCCGCGGGCGCGTTGATCGTCATCGAGGTGGAGACGCCGTCGAGCGGGATCTGGTCGAAGCAGATCCGCATGTCCTCGATCGTGTCGATCGGCACCCCGGTCCGCCCGACCTCGCCGTAACAGAGCGGATCGTCGGAGTCGCGCCCCAGCTGGGTCGGCAGGTCGAAGGCCATCGAGAGCCCGGTCGAGCCGTTCTCGATCAGGTAGCGATAACGCTCGTTGGTGTCCTCGGGGGAGGCGAAGCCGGCGTACTGGCGCATCGTCCAGAGCCGGTCGCGGTACATCCCTTTGTGGATGCCGCGGGTGAACGGCGGCGCGCCCGGCTCGCCCAGCCGCTCCTCGAGCCCGGGCGCGACATCGCCCTCCTCGTAGAGGGGCTTGATCTCGATCCCGGAGTCGGTGAAGACGCGCTCGTCGTCGGGCCCGACGAGCGGCGCGATCGTGCGGTGGGCCTCCTCGGCGGAGGAGTCAGGAGTCGTCGCCATGCTCAGCAGGATATTGGGCGACCGCGCCGGGCGACTGGGACACCGCAACCAGCGCCCGGCGCCGGGGTTGTTCGTGGCAGGAGTCGCTAATAGGCTCTCGACCAATCGACTTGCCGCAAGTCGCCTACAGGCACCGCAGGGGGCGGCAAACGCAATTTGGAGGAATACATGTCTGAATCGACCCGGCTCGGCAGGGCCAGGGGAAGGACGCTGCCGGTCGCAATCGTGGCCGCGGCCGTCGCCGCGATGCTGGTTCTCGCACCGCTGGCGTCCGCCGCGCCCAATCCGATCGCGAAGGGCAGCACCACGCTCACCCTCAACAGCGGCTTCAACAAGAAGGCAAAGAAGGCCGGCATCAAGATCACGGCGATCAAGCCCGCCACGGCCAAGGGCACCAAGGTGACCCTCATGGTCACCGGCGGTCAGGTCGAACCGACCACCGGCGCCGGCACGATCACCCACAGCGGTGGCGTGAAGATCAAGTGGGGCAAGAAGTCGGTGGCCGTGAAGGCTGTCGAAATCAACACCCAGACCAAGTCCCTCACCGCCAGCGTCGGCGGCAAGAAGACGAAGCTCGCGACGCTCGGCGGCGTTTCGTCGGCCCGCCTCGGCTTCGGCAACAGCATCTCGGCGAAGAGCGTCAAGCTGACGGCCGCCGGCGCCAAGGCGCTGAACGCGAAGCTGACCCCGAAGCCGACCAAGGTCAAGACCAAGAAGAACGGCAAGACCGTCGTCAAGACCGTCAAGACCACGCCCTTCTTCAAGAAGAACATGGTGCTCGGCAAGACCACCACGCAGGTGGAACCGACCACGGACAACGTCCTGGCGACCGGGACGATGACCTACGCCGGTGACGAAGGCCTGTTCAAGAAGCTCGCCGACGTCAAAGTCGAAGTCCAGACGATCCCGCCGACCACCGTCAGCGGCACGACCTACAGCTCCGGCATCAGCGGTGGCACGATCTCACCGCTGGGGACGAGCGGGCAGGTCAACAGCGCCGGCGGCATCAAGCTGGTGCAGGTCCTGCCGAAAAGCGCGACCGAAAACCTGTCGACCACGATCACGCTCGGCTCGATCGGCGTCGATCTCGCCGCGAAGACCGCCACGGTCGAAGTGAACGGCGAATCGAACGTCGAAACCGAACCGGGCAAGAAGCCGCTCAACGTCGGCAACCTGGGCCGTAGCTCGATCGCCGACCTGACGATCACCGGCAACACGCCGAACCCGGCGACCCGCACGGTGAGCATCAGCGCGACGAGTGTGATCCAGCCGGTGGCCGCCGAAGTCCTCGAGGGCTTCGTCAAGGTCTACGAAGGCTGGTACACGCTGGCGTTCGGGACCGAACTGAAAAAACAGGTCGAAAAAGAAATCGGCGAAGGAAAAACGCCGGTTGTCCCCCCCGACCAGATCGAAGCGGTGGCGAAAAAAACCGCCGCTGAAAAAGTGGCGAACGACCACATCAAGGCGGGCGAATCGCTGGGTTCGTTCTCCTTCACCGCGACCGGCGAATAGCCGCAGCGGAAGCTCCGGGAAAGGGCGGCCTCCGGGCCGCCCTTTCTTTTGCCTGGGAGCCCGGGTCACTCCCCTTGGACCAGCAGCAGCCGGTTGCCGTCGGCGTCGCGGAAGAAGAACATCGGCGGCACCGGGTCGCCCATCCGCATCACCTCGGGGTCGACGTCGACACCGCGGTCCCGCAGGGCGGCGTGGTCGGCATCGATGTCGCGGCTGCGGAAGGCGATCCGCGACTCCACCCCGACCTCCTGGCCCTCCATCGGCAGCACCAGGGCGACGGTCGTCGCGGCCCCGGCGGGCGCCACTTCGACCCAGCGGTCGCCATTGCCGAAGGGCGTGTCGGAGCGCTTCTCGAAGCCCAGCTTCTCGGTGTAGAACTCGATCGCCCGGTCTTGGTCGGCGACCGGCACCATCACCGTGCCGATCTGGTCGATCGTCGTCCCTGCCTGCGTTCCATCGCTCATCACTTCCTCCTGTCCTCGGGTTCGGTCTTGTCAAGTTAAGACCGGCAGAAGGGCGAGAACTAATCGCGCGCTCCAGAAACTGCGGCGGTATGGTCAACGGCGTGGAGGGAGTGCGTGGCAACGGACACGGTGGCCTCCGACCGGAGGCCCTCGCATTGGCGCTGCTGATCGTCCTCGGCTGTCAGGTCCTCTGGCTGGTCGTGCCGGTCGGGACGCTCTGGCTCCTCACCCGCCTGACCGGCGACCCCGCCGCGATCCTGATCGCCGGCCTGGTGGCGATGCCGGTCGCGCTGGGCACCGTCGCCTGGATGCTGGGAGCGGCGAACCGGCGCTACCTGCGTCTGGTCGGCGACCGCCGCGGCCGGCGCCGCGGCCCGCTCGAGGTGGCCCTCCCCGCCTCGATCATGATCGGCCTCGTGGCGGGCCTGATCTGGTTCGTCTTCTTCGCGAGCCACATGCCCGCCGGGCACGAACAGCTGATCCCGTAGGGGAATCGGCCGCCGCCCGATCGGCGCGTGGCGCCGCCCGATCGGCGCGTCCATTTCCATTCCATTCTGGAATGCCAGGCGTCCGGATCCGACTGGTTCCGGAACCGTCGCGGCCGGATCCTCGACTGCATGGTCACCTCGTCGAGCTCGCCCGCCGTCCGGGTCGTCCCCGGCCTCGCGCTCAGTCTCCTCGTCGCGATCGCGGCGTGGGTGGTCGCGGACCGGGTGCCGTTCGGGTCGGCGCCGGTGCTCGCCATCGTGATCGGGCTCTTCGTCGGCGCGGTCGTCGGTCCCCGCCCGGCGCTCCGACCGGGGCTGCGGGCCTCGAGCTCGACGCTCCTGCGCGGCGCGGTCGTCGCGCTCGGCGCCGAGCTGCCGCTGGCCACCGTCCTCGCGCAGGGGGTGCGGTCGCTGCCGGTGATCGTCGTCACGCTCGGCGGGTGCCTGGTGGTCGCGGCGGTGCTCGGGCGCAGGCTCGGGATCGTCGACCCGCTGCGCACGCTGATCGGGGTCGGCACCGGGATCTGCGGGGCGTCGGCGATCGCCGCCGTCACGCCGGTGCTGGACACGGACGAGGTCGACGTCGGCTACGCGGTGGCGACGATCTTCATCTTCAACGTCCTCGCCGTCCTCACGTTCCCGCCGCTCGGCCACGCGCTGGGGATGTCGCAGCATGCGTTCGGCGTCTTCTCCGGCACCGCGATCAACGACCTCTCCTCGGTCGTCGCGGCGGGCAACGTCTACGGCGGCGTCGCGCTCGGCACCGGGATCGTGGTCAAGCTGACGCGCACGCTGATGATCGTGCCGATCACCGCGGTGCTCGCCGAGCGTCGCGCGCCGGAGCACGGGGCCGACGCGGGCGGGGTCGGTGCGACGTTCGTCCGCGCAGTCGCCCGGACCCCGCGCTTCCTGCTCGGCTTCCTCGCCCTCGCCGGGATCGCCTCGATCGGCCTCATCCCGGCCGGCCTCACGCCGACGATCGGCGAGCTCGCGACGGCGATGATCACGGTCGCGCTCGCCGCGGTCGGGCTCTCGATCGACCTCGCCGGGCTGCGGCGGACCGGAGCGCGGCCGATCGTCCTCGGCGCGGCGCTTTGGGTGACGGTGTCGACGCTCAGCCTCGGCGCGATGGCGCTCGGCCTCGGCGGCTGAGCGCGGCCGTCAGGCCCACTCTCCCGCCAGCCGCACGATCACCGCCGCGGCCGCGGCCATGTCCTGGACCGAGACCCACTCGCGGACGCTGTGGAACTCGTGCCCGCCGGCGAAGAGGTTCGGCGTCGGCAGGCCCATCGCGCTCAGCATCGAGCCGTCGGTGCCGCCGCGGATCGGGTTGCGGAGCGGCTCGAGGCCCTCGGCGCGGAGCGCCCGCTCGGCGATCTCGACGACCTCGGGCACCGCCTCGAGGTGGCGGCGCATGTTGGGGTACTGCGGGTTCGCCTCGAAGGTCAGGCGCGCGGTCGGCTCGTCCCCCACCACCCGCTCGGCGATCTCCCGCAGGAGGGCCATGTGCCCGGCGAGCAGCTCGTCGTCGAAGTCACGGACGATCGCGCGGATCTTCGCCGTCGCCGCGTTCCCCTCCATCGCGTAGATGTGGATGAAGCCTTCGCGGCCGGAGGTCGTCTCCGGCGAGAGGCCGTCGGCCGGCAGCTCGGCGACGATCCGGGACGCCAGCCGGGCGGCGTTGACCAGCTTCCCGGTGGCGAAGCCCGGATGGACGTCCACTCCCTCGATCGTGATGATCGCCTCGGCGCCGGTGAAGGTCTCGTCCTGGAGCTCGCCGAGGCTCGAGCCGTCGATCGTGTAGGCGCAGAGCGCGCCGAAGGCCTCAACGTCGAAGAGCGAGGCGCCGAGGCCGATCTCCTCGTCGGGCGTGAAGGCGATCCGCAGGGTCGGCCGCGGCAGCTCCGGGTGCGCCGCCAGGTGGGCGACCGCGGTCATGATCTCCGCGATCCCGGCCTTGTCGTCGGCGCCGAGCAGGGTGTCGCCGCTGGAGGTGACGATGTCCTCGCCTACCTTGTCGGCGAGGTGCGCCATCGAGGCGGGGTCGAGGACGGTGCCCGAGCGGGGCAGCTCGATCACGCCGCCGCGGTAGTCGCGGTGGACGATCGGCTCGACGCCGGCGGCGGGAGCGTCCGGGCTGACGTCGAGGTGGGCGATCAGGCCGATCGTCGGCGGGGCGCTCGCGCTCGCCGATGCGTCCTCGGCCGGCGCGCCCCCGCTCGCCGGCAGCGTCGCCGTCACGTAGCCGTTGTCGTCGAGCGCCGCGTCGGCGAGCCCGATCGCGGCGAGCTCCTCCACCAGGAGGCGCCCCAGCTCCAGCTGCCCCGGGGTGCTCGGGCTGCCGCTCCGGTCCCGGGCGGCCTGGGTGTCGACGCGGACGTAACGCTCGAAGCGCTCGAGGACCTCCCCGGAAAGGGACTCCGCGAGCGGAGAGGTGAAGCCGGCCATCCGGGGAGCGTAGTGTCACCGCGATGCCGACCCGAATTGGAGTTCAGATCCAGCCGCAGCAAGCCGACTTCGCCCAGATGCGAGACGCCTGGAGGGAGGCCGAGGAGCTCGGCGTCGACGCGATCTACACCTGGGACCACTTCTATCCGCTCTACGGCGACCCCGACGGCAAGCACTTCGAGGGGACGACGTCGCTCGCGGCGCTGGCAGCCGACACCGAGCGGGTGCGGATCGGCGCGCTCGTCTTCTGCAACTCCTACCGGAACCCGCAGCTCCTCGCCAACGTCCACTCGACGATCGACCACCTCAGCGGCGGGCGGGTGGTCCTCGGGATCGGCGCGGGCTGGTTCGAGCGCGACTACGACGAGTACGGCTACGAGTTCGGGACCGCCCCGGACCGCCTCCGGGCGCTGGCCCGCGACCTGCCGCTGATCGAAGAGCGGCTGGCGAAGCTCAATCCGCCGCCGGTCGGGGAGATGCCGATCATGATCGGCGGCGCGGGGGAGAAAGTGACGCTGCGGTTGGTCGCCGAGCACGCGAAGCTTTGGCACACGTTCGCCGATCCCGAGACCTACCGCCACAAATCGCAGGTGCTGGCCGCGCACTGCGAGCGGCTCGGGCGCGACCCGGCGACGATCGAGCGGGTGATCGGCGCCCGCGGCGGCTCGATCCTGGAGCACGCGGACGCGCTCGCCGACGCCGGGGTCGACGAGCTGACGGTCGGGGTCGGCGGCGGCCCCGACGGCTACGACCTGGGCGAAGTCCGCGAGCTGCTGCAGTGGCGCGACGCCCGCGGCTGAGCGGCGCCGCATCCCCTCGAGCCGCGTCGCCTCGCCTCGGTCGGTCGCGACGACTCGAGTGGGCGGTACTGGGCTCGAACCAGTGACCCCTTCCTTGTAAGGGAAGTGCTCTCCCAACTGAGCTAACCGCCCGCGGGCGCGTTGCGCCGCCTCCATCGTAGCCGCGTCTGCGAGAGTTCCGGGACTCGCATGCCGCCCGAAGAGAAGCCGAGCATCTCCCTGCCCCGCAACCAGTTCATCGCGCTGGTGATCGGTGTGTGCGTGCTGAGCGCGGCGATCGGGTCTGGGGTGGCGCTGCTCGCGCAGACCGGGCCGAAGGGGCCGGCGGGCGAGCGCGGGCCGAGCGGGCACGCCGGCAAGCAGGGGCCGCGGGGCCCGGCGGGCGAATCGGCCGGGGAAGAACTCGGGGCGCTCGAAGGCGAGGTCGAAGAACTGCGCGGCGAAATCGAAGGCGTCCGCGAAGAAGCAGGCGAAGCGGGCGAAGGCGAAGTCGGCGAACTCGAAGAACGGATCGAAGCGCTTGAAGAAGAAGTCGAAGGCATCAACGGGATCGCCCAGGAACTCTGCGGCGAAGGTGGGCTGATCTGCTGAGCGGGCCGCGGCGCGACGGTCGGTAGCCTCCATCGCGATGGACACCTCACTCCTCTGGCGCTCGGCGCTCGTCCAGCTCCTCGCGGTCGGCGTCATCTTCGCGGTCCTCGCGATCACCCTCCCCCACAGCTTCTTCGACAGCTGGGGCTGGCTGACCGGGCCGGTCGCCTGGATGCTGTGCGCCGCGCTCACCGCGCGGGTGCTCGGCCTGCCGCTCGGCAGCACGCTGCTCGGAGCGCTCCTGGCCGGGATCCCGGACGCGATCTGCGTCGTGATCGGCCTCCACGAGCTCGGCGGCGTGATCGCGATCGTCCTCTTCGCCCTCTGGTGCGCGCGCCTGCCGCGCCGGCGCGCGCTCCCCGCATGAGCGCCACGCCGGAGAGCCCGCTGCGCGGCCGTTGCGGCTGCGGCGCGGTCCGCTTCGAGGTCCGCGCGCCCTTCACCCGCGCCCTCTACTGCCACTGCCACCGTTGCCAGCGCCGCACCGGCGCCTCCGCCGCGGCGAGTGCCCGCGTCGCCCGCGCCGACTTCGCCGTCACGAGCGGCGCCGACCTGATCCGCTCCTGGGAACCGGAGGGCGGCATGCCGAAGGCCTACTGCGGCGAGTGCGGCGGCCACCTCTTCGCCGGCTCCCTCGACGGCGACTTCGTCGCGGTCCGCCTCGGTGCGGTCGAAGGCGACCCCGGCATCCGCCCGGAATACCGCCAGTGGGTCACCTCCGCCGCCCCCTGGGAGCCGATCCCCGACGACGGCCTCCCCCGCTACGAGCAATCCGCGCCCTAGCCGAGCTTGACCGCGACCGGCGTGCGGGCGGCGAGCTGCGTGCCTACAAAGGCAACGAATTAGACCGCAGACTTCGTCCGGCGCAGGCGGCGTGGGGTGCGGTAGACGGTGAAGTCGGGCTCGGCGGCGGGCTTCGGCGCGGTCGCAGTCGGCTTCGGCGCCGCGGTCGCTTCCGCCGCGGGGGCCCCCGCCTCCTCCGCCCCGCGTGAGCGGACGAAGTCTTCGAGGCCGGCGCGGACGACGAAGGCGGCGGCGCCGAGGATGAGGACGAAGAGGCCGGTGCCGGCGGAGCCGAGGACGGCGGTGAGGAAGCCGAGCGCCATCAGGCACCAGAAGAGGCGCTCGAGGGCGCCGGCGAAGCCGGTGAGGCGGTCAAGGTCGGAGAGGTCGATCCGCATCCCGTCCGTCTTCGGCGGCGCGGCTAGCGGTCCTTCTCCTCCGCCCGCATCTCCTCGAAGACCTCGATCATCTTGCGGTTGTACTTGATGCCGCCGCGGAGGGTGCGGGCGGGGCCGCCCCAGCCGGGCGCCAGGTTGACCGCGGCAAGGTAGCTCTCGTACTCCTCGATCTTCTGGCGGTACCACTCGATCCGGGCGGTGACGAGCGGTTCGGGGTCGGCGCCGGCGAAGATTTTGAGGAGGAGCTCGTCGCGGAGCTGCGGCGGCGCGGCGACGGGATCGTCGGCCCAGGCGCGGAGCGCCTCGCGCCCGGCGTCGGTGAGCGCGTAGCGACGGCGGCGGCGCCCGCCTTTCTCCTGGCGCGCCGACAGGTAGCCGCCGGAGGCCAGCCGCGCCGGCTCCTGGTAGGCGGTCGTGTGGGGGACGGGCCAGAAGTTCTCGATCGAGGTCTCGAGGGCGTCTTTGATCTCGTAGGAGGTCAGTTCGCCGAAGCGGTCGAGCAGCGCCAGCAAGGCGTACGAGGTCGGCGTCAGTTTTATCGGCTTGCTTTTCATGGTTCCAGGCGTATAGTTCCAGACGAACTATCCAGCTACCCCACGCGGAGGCGGAAATGGCGGGATCGGGACGGGACGACGGCAAGGGGGCGCCGCGCTCCTATGACGCGGTGATCGTAGGCGGCAGCCTGGCGGGTTGCACGGCGGCGATGTTGCTGGGGCGGGCGGGCGCCCGGGTCGCGGTGGTCGAGAAGCGGCCCGACCCGGCGGCCTTCAAGCGCATCTGCTCGCACTTCATCCAGGCCTCGGCGGTGCCGACGCTGGCGCGGCTCGACCTCGTCGGGCCGATGACGGAGGCGGGCGCGGTGCGCTCGCGCTTCCGCATGCGGACGCCCTGGGGCTGGATCGACACGCCGCCCGAGCGCGCCGCCTACGCAATCAACCTGCGCCGCGAGAAGCTCGACCCGTTGATCCGCGAGCGCGCGGCGTCGACCCCCGGCGTCGAGGTGATGCTCGGGCAGACCGTGACCGAGATCCGCCGCGCCGGCGGCGCCGTGAGCGGCGTCGTCGCCCGCGATCGCGAGGGTGCCGAGACGGTGCTCGAGGCGCCGCTGACGATCGGCGCCGACGGCCGCGACTCGCGCGTCGTCGAGCTCGCCGGGGTCAAGGTCAAGACCTACCCGCACGGGCGGATCGCCTACGGCGGCTATTTCGAGGGGGTGCCGTCGCCGTGGGCCCCGGACGCCTCGGTGTGGATGATGGACCCCGACTGGGGCGCCGCCTTCCCCACCGACAGCGGCCTCACCTTCTGCGCCGCGATGGTCGGCAAGAGCCGCGCCGACGAATTCAAGGCGGACCCGTACGAGGCGCTCGTGGCCCACTTCGAATCGCTGCCGGAGGCGCCGTCGCTGCGCGCGGCGAAGGTGGTCGAGGACCCCGGCGTCCTCGGCAAGGTCGACATGACGAACCGCATGCGCGAGGTCACGGCGCCGGGACTGGCGCTGATCGGCGACGCGGCGCTCGCGACCGACCCGCTCTTCGGCGTCGGCTGCGGCTGGGCCTTGCAGTCGGGCGAATGGCTCGCCGACGCGGTGGCGCCGGCACTGCGCGGCGAAGAGGCGCTCGCAACGGGCCTGCGCCGCTACCGGCGCGAGCACCGGCGGCGCCTGCGCGGCCACGCCTGGATGATCCACGACACCTCGACCGGCCGGAAGATGCAGCCGCCCGAACGCCTCCTCTTCTCCGGCGCCGCGCGCGACCCGCGGGTGGCGACGATCTTCGACGCCTTCGGCGCGCGGCAGATCGGGCCGGCGCGGATGATGGCGACGGGCATGCCGCTGGCGGCGATCGCCAACGCGCGCTACGCGGTGGGGCGGCGACGCGGCGGGGGCGAGCCGGCCGGCGACGCGGCGCGTGCGGCCGAGCCGACGGCGAGCGGTGCCGGCGGCGTGCCCGGCCGCGAGCCGGAGCGACCTGGCGCGGCGGCGGGCGAGGACGCCACGCAGCCGATCGGCGCCGGCGCGGAGAGGGCCGGCTGATGGCCACCGAAGCGGCGGCGCGCGTGCGGCGGCGGCGCCTCGAGGCGGCCGGGACCTCCACGCGGCTGGTCGAAGCCGGGCCTGCGGAGGCGACCACGGCGGTCGTCTTCGTGCACGGCAACCCGGGCTCCTGCGACGACTGGGAGCCGCTCGTCGACGCGGTCGGCGCCAGCGGCCTGCGCGCGGTCGCCCTCGACCTGCCGGACTTCGGCGAGACGATCGCACCCGCCGGCTTCGAGCACACGGTCTTCGGATACGCGGCGTTCGTCGAGGCGGGGCTCGCCGCCCTCGGGATCGAGCGCGTCCACATCGTCCTGCACGACTTCGGCGGCCCGATCGGCCTCGCCTGGGCAGCGACCCACGCCGAGCGCATCGCCGGCCTCACGCTGATCGACGTCGGCATCCTCCCCGGGTACAGGTGGCATCGCCTGGCGCGGATCTGGCGCACCCCGGTCCTCGGCGAGGTCTTCCAGGCGACGGCGACGCGCCGCGCCTTCCG
This sequence comes from Solirubrobacterales bacterium, assembly GCA_051986435.1. GTDB lineage: Bacteria > Actinomycetota > Thermoleophilia > Solirubrobacterales > 70-9 > VAYN01. The sequence goes on from JBPYFM010000146.1 coordinate 29,517, forward strand.
CACGATGATCGACCGCTCCGAGCCCCGCGGCCTCCCGCGGCCGTTCGTGGAACGGATGTACGACCACTACGATCGGCGCACGAAACGGGCGGTGCTGAAGCTCTACCGGGCCACCGACGAGCCCGGCGCCCCGGACCCACAGCTGGTCGCCGCGCTGAAAGCCGCCGACCCGCCGACCCTGGTGATCTGGGGTGGCGGCGACCCCTACCTTCCGTCGAGCTACGCGGAGCGACAGCGCGAGTTCCTCCCCCGCGCCGAGGTCCACGTCCTTGCCCACAGCGGCCACTGGCCGTTCGCCGACGACCCCGCCGAGGTCCAACGCCTCCTCGTCGACTTCCTCACCCGCACCAGCTGACGGAACCCCATGTTGATGGGCCGAAAAGTGCGCCATATCGTGGCTTTTCGGCCCGTCAACGGCGTCAGTGCCACCAGGCGGCGAGGACGCGGCGCCAGTTGTGCCAGGCGATCGCCTCGAGCTCGGGCTCGGTGAAGCCGGCGGCGCGGAGGGCATCGAGGAGCTTCGGCAGGCCCGCGACGTCGCCGAGCGGCGCCGGGATCGTGGCGCCGTCGAAGTCCGACCCGAGCGCGACGTGCCCGACGCCGATCCGGTCGGCGACGTACCGGGCATGGTCGGCGATCACCGACAGCGGCGTGTCGGGGTCGTCGGCGAAGTCGGGGCGGATGAAGGCGGTCGCGTAGACGATCCCGACCAGGCCGCCGGACTCGCCGATCGCGTCGAGCTGGACGTCGGTCAGGTTCCGTGACGCTTCCGCGACGGCGTGGGCACCGGAGTGGCTGGCGACCAGCGGCCCCGCCTCGAGCTTCGCCACGTCCCAGAAGCCCCGCTCGTTCAGGTGGCTGAGGTCGACGAGGATCCCCAGCTCGGCGCACGCCTTGACCAGAGAAACGCCCGCGTCGGTGAGGCCGGAGCCGATGTCGGGCGACGAGGGCATGACGAACTGGACGCCGGTCGCAAAGGCGTTGTGGCGGCTCCAGACGGGGCCGAGCGAGCGCAGGCCCGCCGCGTGCCAGGCGGGCAGCGCTTCGAGGCCGGGGTCGATCGCCTCGGCGCCCTCCATGTGGAGGACCGCGACCGGTGGCGCACCCTCGGCCAACGCGGCGTCGACGTCCTCGATCCCGCGAGCGACGGTCAGCTCGCCCGCGCGCTCGAGCGCGAAGAGGCGGCCTGCCGCGGCGGTCGTGTCGGCGGCGGCGACCGCGTGGGCGACCGGTGGGGCCAGCGCCTCGGCGAACGGATTGCCGCCGAAGACCTGGCCTTCGTGCTCCTGTTCGCCCGGCGAGGACGTGAAGAGCGCGAAGATGCCGCCGCGCATCCCGCCCTCGCGCATCCGCGGCAGGTCGAGGTGCCCGCCCGCGCGCCCGCTCGCGAGGCGCCCGTGGTCGGAGCGCGTCAGCGCGTCGTTGTGCCCGTCGAAGATCGGAATCACGGGCCGCGAGGTTAGCCGCCGGGGAGAATGAGCCGGTGACCCGGCGCGAGGCCGCCGCGTCTGCAGTTCGCCCCGCTATCCGGGAAGAAGTGCAGACGCTAGGTCGCCGGCGCGACCGCGGCGGTGCGGGCTTCTTTGAGGATCCGCGGGGCGAAGTCGTCGAGGACCGCGTGGGCGGCGTCGCTCAGCGGCGGCTCCAGCGCGAGCAGACCTTCGAGGTGGCGCTCGGCCCAGGCGATCGCGAGGCCCGGCGGCACCTCGCCGTCGCCCGCGCCGTCGAGGACGACCATCGGGCCCAGCTCACGGTTAAGGCGGCTGGTCGGGCCGGCCGCGCGCACCGGCGCGTCGGGCTCCGGCGCCGGCGGCTCCTCCCCCGCCGCGATCGCGCGCCCGAAGCCCGCGAACCACTCGCAGCGCGCCCGCCATTCCGCGTCGAAGGGGCCGCACGCGGCGGCGACCCACGGCTCGTGGCGGTCGAGCGGCGCCAGCGGCGCGATCCCCGTCGCGTTGTGCATCAGCCTCGCCGCGCGCCGCAGCCGCGTCGCCCCGCCGCCCAGCCGCGCCAGCGAGTCGAGGTCGCGTCGCGCCGAGCCGTTCTCGGCGAGGTACTCGCGCACCGTGTCGTCCAGGCGCAGCGCCGCTTCCGACGCCGCCACCGCCACCGGTTCGATCGGCGCCGCCCGCTCCGCCCCGAGCAGCGTCGCGATCGTCGTGTCGAGATAGCGCGCCGCCGTCTCGTAGGCGCCGCCGATCGATTCGCGCAGCACGTCGGCGGCACCGCGCGGCCAGAAGAGGAAGCCGGTGACGAGGGAGATCGCGCAACCGATCGCGACGTCCTCGATCCGCACCACGCCGACCGACCAGCCGACCGGGTTCAGCAGGTTGAAGAGGACGACGATCACGATCGTGAAGCCGGCCTGGCCGGCGGTGAAGGAGATCGCCCGCGGCGAGTAGGCGCCGAGCAGGACCGCGAACGGGAAGATCGTCCAGAGCAGCCAGGCGTGGTCGCCGATGGCGGCGACGATCAGGCCGCCGACGACGATGCCGATCAGGGTGCCGGTGATCGCCTCGACCACCGTCGTCCCGGTCGCCAGGGCGCTCGAGCGCAGCACCGAGATCGTCCCCAGGACGACCCAGAAGCCGTTCTGCGCGTCGGTGACGCGGGCGACGAGGACGGCGAGCGCCAGCCCGACCGCGCCGCGCACGCTGTTGCGGAACCACACCGAGCGCATCGAGTAGTGCGAGCCCGCGATCCGGCGCCCCTGGCGCAGGCCGACGCGCCCCGGCGCGAGCGTGGGCTCGCGCGGCGCGGCGCCCCCCGCGGACTGGATCGCGTGGCGGCCGATCTGCAGCGCGGCGAAGGCCAGCCCGCGCAGCCGGTAGGCCTCGTTCAGCACTTCGGTGACGCGGCGCGCGTCGTCCTCGGGACGGTGGTGGGCCAGCTGCGCGAGGAAGGCGCTGCCGATCGCCCGGTGTGCCTTCGAGAGACCCTCGAGCTCCGCCCCGTCGTCGCCGGGGTCGTTGGCGCGCAGGCGCTCGGCGGCGCGGCGGAGCGCCGCGGGCACCCGCGTTTCGACCGCCGCGCGCTGGCTCGCGAAGCCCTCGCTGACCCAGCCGGGCGCGGGCTGCTCGCGGGCGAGCGCGTCGAACCAGTCGAGGTCGTCGACGAGCCGGCCGAAGGCCGCGGTGCGCCCGCCGACGCCGCTCGGCCGGTGCGGCAGCGAGACGAACGCGTTGCGGGCGGCGACCACCGCTTCGTAGGCCTCGGCGGAGCGCTCCGCCAGCCGTTCCTCTTCCTGGTTCGTCGCCAGATCGGACGTGGGCGTCGCGCCCATCGCCTCCAGCAACGCGGCCAGCTTGTCGAGCGCGGCGGCGCCCCCGCGCCGCAGCTGGTCCGGCGGGCGGCGCGGCCAGAGGCCGAAGATCGCGACCATCGAGAGCGCCCCGGCCACGCCCCACCCCGCCAACCGAGCGGGGATTTCGCCCGCGTCGGCCTGCACCATCGCGGCGATCACGAAGGTGAGGATCAGGACGAGCGAGGCGGCGGCGACGTAGCCGTCGATCACCCCGGCGAAGAGCACCGCGAAGCCGACCAGCAGCGCGACCACCACTGCCAGCCAGGTCGTGTGGGAGCAGAGAGTGCCGAGCGAGATCGTCAGCGTGGCGGCGAGCAGCGTCCCCAGGTAGGCGAGGAAGCGCTCCCGCCGCGTGCCGCCGAAGTCGACGAAGACGAGCATCCCGATCGAGCCGAAGGCGCCGAAGAGGGCCATCTGCGGGAGGTCGAACACCTTGAGCCCGAGCGCGAAGGCGGCGGGCACGACGATCGCGGCCCGCACCGCGTTCTTCAGCGCGAAACGACCGGGGTCGGAGATCGTCAACCTCACCCGGCGAACATACTTCGGCTGTCCATGTCCGACGCAGACTCCACCCCGACGGAGGGCGCGGCCGCCGAGCCGGCCGGCACCGGCACCACCTCCGCCGACGGCGGGCGCACCGCCTGGGCGCGCAACCTGGCGACGCCGGTGCGCGACTTCCTCGGGACCGAGACCGGCTCCGCGCTCGTGCTGGTCGGCGCGGTGGTCGCCGCCCTGATCTGGGCGAACGTCGACATCGGCAGCTACAGCGAACTGTGGGGGACGCACCTCTCGATCCAGGTCGGCTCGCACGGGATCGCCAACACGCTGCGCGAGTGGGTGAACCAGGGGCTGATGGCGCTCTTCTTCCTCGTCGTCGGGCTGGAGGCGAAGCGGGAGATCGACCTCGGCGAGCTCCGCGAGCACAACCGGCTCTGGTACCCGGCGCTGGCGGCGCTGGGCGGGATCGGCGGCGCGGTCGGCATCTACCTGCTCTTCAACGCGGGCGGCGCGGGCGGCGGCGGCTGGGGGGTCGCGATGTCGACGGACACGGCGCTGGCGCTCGGCGTGCTGGCGCTCGTCGCGCCGACCGGCTCCACGCGTCTGCGCGTCTTCCTCCTCACTCTCGTGGTATTCGACGACCTCGCGGCGCTGGCGATCATCGTCATCGCCTACACCGGGTCGATCGACGCGGTGGCGCTCGCCGTCGCCGTCGGCCTCTTCGCGATCCTCGGCCTGCTGCGCTTCCTGCCGTCGATGCGCGGGCCGCTCGCCGTCCTCGTCGGCGTCGGGATCTGGGTGGCGATGTACGAGTCGGGGATCGACCCGGTGATCGCCGGCCTCGCGATCGGGCTGGTGACGAGCGCGTACCCGCCCTCGCGGCAGGAGCTCGAGCGCGCAACCGACCTCACCCGCGAGTTCCGCGAGCAGCCGACCGCGGGCGGCGCGGTCGAGGCGCGCCGCAGCCTGGTCCAGGCGATCTCGCCGAACGAGCGCCTCCAGTACGCCCTTCACCCGTGGACGAGCTATGTGATCGTGCCGCTCTTCGCGCTCGCCAACGCGGGCGTCCACATCACCGGCGGCCTCGTCTCCGACGCGGTGAGCTCGCCGATCACGATCGGGATCGTCGCCGGCTACGTCCTGGGCAAGCCGCTCGGCATCTTCCTGCTGCCCTGGCTGGCGACGCGGGCGCCGGTCCGCAAGCTCCTCGGCGGGGGCAAGCTGACGATCACCTTCCCGGGCCTGCTCGGCACCGGCACCGCCGCCGGCGTCGGCTTCACCGTCTCCTTCCTGATCGCGAGCCTCGCCTTCACCGGGGCCGACCTCGACCAGGCGAAGCTCGGCGTGCTCGCCGCCTGCGTGATCTCGCCGGTCGTCGCCTTCGCCGTCTTCCGCGGCACCCGCGCGCTGATCCCGCAGTCGCGCCGTCTCGAACAACTGCGCCGCACGGCCGAATCGATCATCGACCTCTCCGAGGACGTCGACCCGGAGCGCGACCACATCCGCGGCGACCCGAACGGCTCCGTCACCCTGGTCGAGTACGCCGACTTCGAGTGCCCCTACTGCGGGCGCGCCGAGCCGACGATCCGCGAGCTCCTCGACATGCACCACGGCGGCGGCCTCCGTTACGTCTTCCGCCACCTGCCGCTGCAGGACGTCCATCCGCACGCCCAGCTGGCGGCGGAGGCGAGCGAGGCGGCGGCGGCGCAGGGCGCCTTCTGGGAGATGCACGACACGCTGATGGCACACCAGGGGGAACTAGACCTCGACGACGTGCACCGCTATGCCGACGAGCTCGGCCTCGACGCCGACCGCCTCGAAGAAGAGGTGCGCAAGCGGGTCTACCTCGAGCGCGTCGCCGAGGACGTCCAGAGCGCCGACTCCTCCGGCGTCTCCGGCACCCCCACCTTCTTCATCAACGGCCGCCGCCACCAGGGCGTCTACGACATCGACGCGCTGACCGCCGCGATCACCCGTGCCCGACGCCTGGCGGAGCTCGAAGAAAAAGCCCTGGCGGAGAGGAAGAAAGCCAAGGAAGAGGCGAAGCGCGAGCGCGAAGAGGCCGGCCAGACCTGATGGCGACCTGGAAGGACGTGGAGGCGATCGCCCTCGGCCTCCCCGAGGTGGCCGAGGAACCGGTCTTCGGCAACCGCGCCTGGAAGGTGCGCAAGAAGCTGTTCGTCTGGGAACGCCCGCTGCGGGCGAAGGAGGTCGAGCAGCTCGGCGGCCTGGAGCCCGAGGGCGCCGCCCCCGACGGCGAGATCCTCGGCGTCCGCGTCCCCGACGAGGAGGCGAAGGCCGCCCTCCTCCAGAGCGAGCCCGAGATCTACTTCACCACCCCCCACTTCGACGGCCACCCGAGCGTCCTCGTCCGCCTGGGCCGCATCCCCAAGAAGGACCTGGAAGAAGCGATCATCGAAGCCTGGCTGACCCGCGCCCCGAAACGCGTCGCGGCGGCCTACCTGGACGAGTAGGGGCGGGGGTAAGGGTCGGGACCGCGCCGAGTGCCGCGGATGCCTGCGAGGGGGGACACCCTTCCCTCACCGATCCGGCCCGCCGACCGCCCTGCGTGGATAACCCGTGCCATGGCCCGGGTTATCCACGCAGCGCGAGATCGGCCCTCCCGGAACCCGCACGGAACCGTGGAGAAGGACACCGAAGGCGCACGGATCGACCCTTCCGAGCGCCTTCCGTCGGCGGTCGGGCCTCCGGCCCCCAACCCATAGACCTTTGTCACCCACAGGGTGACAAAGGTCTATGGGTTGGCCGTGGCGGTCGGGAGACGTCACAGAACCCTCACGCCTCCGTGGAGAAGCCCACGGATGCGTGACCAACCCTCGGCGTCTCCCCGCACAACCTCCGACCTGGGCGGCTGATCGGGGGTCACAGCCTGCCAGGACCCCCGATCAGCCGCCCCGGGCGACAGCTTCCGGCGCGGGCGCCCGAGGCGCCAGCTTCCGCCCGGGCGCCAGCTTCCCGGCGCAGGGGCCCGAGGCGCC
>JBPYFM010000147.1:0-26014 GCA_051986435.1 Solirubrobacterales bacterium
GCATCACGATCACGTGAGTCCGACCGCCTCACGTCCCTGTACCGGCTCTCCCCCGCACCCCTCACGTCCTGGGCGCCTCATGGGGGTCACAGCCTGCCAGGACCCCCATGAGGCGCCCAGGACAGCCGTCGGCGCCCCGCATTGGTGTGGACGGCCGGGGCCGAAGTAATGCGGACGCCCGCGCCGAAGTGGGTGCGGTGCGACCGCGCGCAGCCCCGCGGCCGGCTAGCCCTGCAGGCGTTCGCCGTCGGGATTCGAGGGCGCGAGGCCGCGCAGGACGACCTTGAGGATCACCGCCAGCAGCATGATCCCGAAGAAGACCAGGCCGGCGACGCCACCGCCCTGGCCGAGCCAGGCGTAGATGACCAACGTGACGGCGAGCGCGATGAAAGTCCAGACGGCGATGAACATGCGCCGCGCATCCTATCCGGCGAGGGCGACGCGTGCCTCGGCGAGGAACTGGGCGACCTCGTCGGCGGCCCCGACGGGGCTCCCACCCTCGCCCGCGGCCCGCACCAGGCGGCTGCCGACGATGACCCCGTCGGCGACCTCGCCGACCGTCGCCACCTGCGCCGGCGTGCCGATCCCGAAACCGACCGCGACCGGCGTCTCCCCCGCGTCGGCCTTGGTGGCGGCGACCAGATCGGTGAGCTCGGGCGGCAGCTCGCCCCGCTCGCCGGTCGTCCCGACCGTCGAGACCAGATAGATGAAGCCCTTGGCGACGGCGGCGATCTTCGCCCGTCGCTCCGGCGGCGTGGTCGGCGCCACCAGCGGCACCATCGCGAGCCCCGCCGCGGTGAAGGCGTCGCGGATCCCCTCGTCCTCGCCCAGCGGCAGGTCGGGGACGATCACCCCGGCGGCGCCCGCCGCCAGCGCCAGCTTCGCGAACTCCTCGCCGCCGCCGTGCGCGAGCACCATGTTCGTGTAGATCATCAGCACGACCGGCAGCTTGTCGGCGATCGCCTCGCAGGTCTCCAGCGCCGTGCGCAGCGTCGCGCCCTCCGCCAGCGCGCGCGTCGCCGCGGCGTGGTTCGTGGGACCGTCGGCGAGCGGATCGGAGTACGGCACCCCGAGCTCGACCAGGTCCGCCCCCGCATCGGCGTAGGCGGCGGCGACCGCCAGCCCCGACTCGCGGTCGGGGAAGCCGGCCATCATGTACGGCATCAGGGCGGCGCGCCCCTCCGCCCGCGCGGCGTCGAACGCCGCCCGGATCCGCTGCTCTCCCGCGATCACGACCCCTCGCTCGTCCGGCGCACGTACTCGGCCAGGTCCTTGTCGCCCCGCCCCGAGAGGCAGAGCACGTCGAAGCCCTCGCCCTCGAGCGGGTTCTCCAGCAGCCAGGCGACCGCGTGGGAGCTCTCCAGCGCCGGGATGATCCCCTCCAGCCGCGCCAGCTCCCCCAGCGCGCCGAGCGCCCCGGCGTCGGTCACCGGGAAGTAGGCGGCGCGCCCGGTGTCGCGCAGGTGGGCGTGCTGCGGCCCCGTCCCCGGGTAGTCGAGCCCCGCCGAGACGGAGTGCGCTTCGAGGATCTGCCCGTCCTCGTCGGCGACGATCGCCGAGAGCGAGCCGTGCAGGACGCCGGTCGTGCCGGCGTTCAGCGAGGCACCGTGGCGGCCGGTCTCGATCCCGTCGCCGCCCGCCTCGACGCCGATCAGCTCGACCTCGGCGTCGTCGATGAACGGGGCGAAGATGCCGATCGCGTTGGAGCCGCCGCCGACGCAGGCGATCACCCGCCGCGGCAGCGCGCCCTCGGCCGCCAGCGCCTGCTCGCGGGCCTCCTCGCCGATCACCCGCTGCAGGTCGCGCACCAGCACCGGGTAGGGAGCCGGGCCGACCGCCGAGCCGATCACGTAGTGCGTCGTCTCCACGTTCGCGACCCAGTCGCGGATCGCCGCCGAGGTCGCCTCCTTCAGCGTCCGCGCGCCCGCGTCGACCGGCGCCACCTCGGCGCCCAGCAGCTTCATCCGCTCGACGTTCGGCGCCTGGCGGCGGATGTCCTCGGTGCCCATGTAGACGACGCATTCGAGCCCCAGCAGCGCGCAGGCGGTCGCGGTGGCGACGCCGTGCTGCCCGGCGCCGGTCTCGGCGATGATCCGCGACTTGCCCATCCGCTCGGCCAGCAGCGCCTGCCCGAGCGCGTTGTTGATCTTGTGGGCGCCGGTGTGGGCGAGGTCCTCCCGCTTCAGGTAGACCCGCGAGCCGACCCGCTCGGAGAGGCGCTGGGCGAGGTAGAGCGGCGTCGGCCTGCCCACGTAATCGCGTCGCAGGCCGTCCAGGCGCGCCACGTACCCGGGGTCTTCGCGGGTCGCTTCCCAGGCCTCCGTCAGCTCGTCCAGCGCCGCGATCAGCGTCTCAGGGACGTACCGGCCCCCGTAGGGGCCGAAGCGCTGCTCGATCGCGCTCATCGAGGGAGTACGCCGACCGAGTTCGCCGCCGCGAAGAAGGCGGACATCTTGGCGTGGTCCTTGCGCCCCGGCTCGGCCTCGACGCCGCTGGCGACGTCGACCGCATAGGGCCGGACGATCTCGACGGCCTCGGCCACGTTGTCGGGACGCAGCCCCCCGGCGAGGATCGCCGGGACCTCGGAGCGATGGTCGCGCAGCAGCTCCCAGTCGAAGCTCTCCCCCGTCCCCCCGGGCAGGCTCCTGGCGCGGCGGTCGAACAGGTGGTAATCGACGCTGCGATAGGCCTCGGCGGCGTGGACGTCGGCGGCGGAGGCGACGTGGATCGCCTTGATCACCTTGACGCCGGTGCGCCGGCCCACCTCGGCGCAGAAGGACGCGCCCTCCTCGCCGTTCAGCTGCACCATCGAGAGCTGCTCGTCCTCGACCGCGCGGACGACCTCGGCCAGCGTCGGGTTGACGAACACCCCGACGATCTCCGCCTTGCGGCGGAACGCGGCGGCGATCTGCGCGGCCACCGCGGGGTCGACGCTGCGCACGGACGGCTCCCAGTGGATCAACCCGATCGCCCAGGCGCCGAGGCGCACGGCCTCGGCCGCATCGTCGATGTCGGTGATCCCGCAGAACTTGACGCGCATACGCCCAGCCTACGGGACCCCGATCCTCGACAAGGTGATCGTCAAGCAGCTGAAACCGCCCGAGGGGCCGGACTCCCCCCGGGCGGCGGTGTGCTTCCCTCAGCCTTTCGGCGAGGCTTCTTCGACCTTCGCGGGCCTGGTGCCCAGCGTCACGGTCGCAGTCTTCTCCTTGCCTTCACGCAGGTACTTCAGCGTGACTTCGTCGCCCGGCTTGTGCTGGTTGACGAGTTCGATGATCTGTTCCATGTTGGTGATCTTCTTGCCGTCGGCTTCGACGACGATGTCGCCGCCGACCGTCACTTCCGATCCCTGGATGGTCACCGGCGTCGAGCCGCCCTCGATCCCGGCCTTGTCCGCGGGGCCGCCCTTTTCGACCGACTGGATCAGGACGCCTTCCTTGACCGGGAGGTTGAAGGCTTTGGCAAGTTCCGGGGTGATCGTGCCGCCGGTGATCCCCAGGTAGGCGTGTTCGACGCTGCCCTTGGTTTCGAGTTCGTGGATCACTTCTTTGGCGGTGTTGATCGGGATCGCGAAGCCGATACCGACGTTGCCGTCGTTGCCGCCGCCGGTCTCGATCTGCGAGTTGATGCCGATCACTTCACCCGCCGAGTTGATCAGCGGGCCGCCCGAGTTGCCGGGGTTGATCGCCGCGTCGGTCTGGATCACGTTGTCGATCGCGAAGCCGTTCGGCGCTTCGATCTGGCGCTGGAGCGCCGAGACGATGCCGCTGGTGACGGTTCGGTCGAGCCCGAACGGGTTGCCGATCGCGACCACCGGGTCGCCGACTTCCATCTTCGCGGAGTCGCCGAGGGTGAGGGGGTCGAGTTCCTTGCTCGGCGCTTCGACCTTCAACAGCGCCAGGTCGGAGGCCGGGTCGGTGCCCACCACTTCGGCCGTGTACTCGTGGTCGGACGCGCCGAGTTTGACCTCGATCTTGTCCGCGCCTTCGATCACGTGGTTGTTGGTGAGGATGTGCCCCTTGTCGTCGATGACGATCCCCGATCCGGTCGCCGTGCCGCCGCCGTGCGATTCCGGTTCGACGAAGGGATTGAAGCTTTCCGATTCTTCCGCGGGGAGGGTCGATTCGATGAAGGCGACGCCGTTGCCGTCGCGCTTGTAGATCTCGTCCACGGTGTTGCCGGCCCCTTTGGCCCCTTCGCCCGACGATTGCGAGGCGATCGGCGCGCTCATCGTCCGTTCGACGGTGGTGGTGCCGCCCCCGTTCGACTTCACCGCGCCGGTGAGGAGCAGGACGGCGCCGATCACGGCCACGACCAGCCCGCCGAGCAGTGCCGAGCCGAAGGAGGAACGGAAGAAGCTCTTCTTCTTCTGCGCCTGCTGTTGGTCCTGCGGTTGCTGTGGTTGCGGGTCCATGCCGCCCAGTCGGTCGTCCATAAAGGTCAGAATGCCTTGCGCCTTTGACCTGGCGCTAAAGCGAGTCGAAAAGTTTCCTAAAGACGGCTCGGTGGCTCAGTAGAGGTGCTCGCGGGTTTCGTCGGCGCCGGTGAGCTCGCGGGTTTTCAGCTCCGGATCGGGCGCGGTCATCAGGGCGCCGCCGATCAGCACCGCGTCGACGCCGACGCGGTCGAGCTCCATCAGCTCCTCGCGACCGGAGATGCCGCTCTCGGCGACCACGGTCTTGCCCGCCGGCACGTCGGGCATCAGCTCGAAGGTGGTCTGGATGTCGACCCGCTGCTCGTCGAGATCACGGTTGTTGATCCCGATCACCTCGGCGTCGACCTCGAGCGCCCGCTCCAGCTCCTCGGCGTCGTGGACCTCGACCAGGCAGTCGAGGTCGAGCGCCCGCGCCTCCTCGTACAGCGAGCGCAGTTCGCGGTCGTCGAGGGCGCGGACGATCAAGAGGACCGCGTCGGCGCCGTTCACCGCCGCCTCGTAGAGCTGGTAGGGATCGACGATGAAGTCCTTGCGGATGATCGGCAGACCGGCGGCGGTGCGGGCGACGCGCAGGTCCTCCAGCGAGCCGCCGAAGTGCGGCCGATCGGTCAGCACCGAGAGCGCGGCGGCGCCGCCGCGCTCGTAGGCCGCGACCTGGGCGGCGACGTCGGCCGCCGGGGCGATGTCGCCTTTGCTCGGCGAGCGGCGCTTGAACTCGGCGATCAGGGAGAGGCCGGGACGCGTCAGCGCCTCCTGGAAGGGGCGGTCCTGGCCGCGGGCCGACAATTGCGCCTCCAGGTCGGCCTGCGGCAGCCCGCGCTTGCGTTCCTGCACCCCCTCCCGGGCGCTCTCGATCAGCTGCTCGATAATTCCCACTAGAACGAACAGAGATTAGCCGGCCGTGGAGACCGTTGCCGCGATCAGGCTCTCCAGCACGTTCGCTGCCGCGCCGGAGTCGATCGAGGAGGCGGCTTTGGCGACGCCCTCGTCGAGGTCGGCGGCAAGCCCGCCGACGTAGATCGCGGCGGCGGCGTTCAGGACGACGATGTCGCGGTGCGGGCCCGGCTCGCCGCCCAGCACGGCGCGGGTGACGGCGGCGTTCTCGGCCGGCGTGCCGCCCGCGATTTCGCCAAGCTCGAGCGGCGCCAGGCCGTACTGGCCGGGCTCGACGAACCACTCGGCGGTGCGGCCCTCGAAGACCTCGATCACCCGCGTCGGCGCCGATAGCGCCAGCTCGTCGACCCCGTCTTCGGCGCTGACCACGAGCGCCCGTTCGACCCCGAGGCCGATCAGCGCCTCGGCGATCGTCTCCTGGTATTTGCGGTCGGCGACCCCGACCAGCTGGCGCGTGGCCCCCGCCGGGTTGGTCAGCGGCCCGAGGAAGTTGAAGACGGTGCGCACGCCGAGGCCCTCGCGAGCCGGGCGCACGTGGGAGGTGGCCGAGTGGTGGCGCGGCGCGAACATGAAGCCGAAGCCGACCTCGTCGATGCAGCGGGCGACTTCCTCGGGGCCGAGATCGATGACGACGCCGAGCGCCTCGAGGAGATCGGCGGAGCCCGACTTCGAGGTCGCGGAGCGGTTGCCGTGCTTGGCGATCGCGCAGCCCGCCCCGGCGGCGACGAGCGCCGCGGTGGTCGAGACGTTGAAGGTGGTCGGCCCGCCACCGGTCCCGGCCGTGTCGACCAGGTCGGCGCGACTCGCGTGCACCGAGTCGGCGAGCGAGCGCATCGTGCGGGCGAGGCCGACCAGCTCGGAGACGGTCTCCCCCTTCGCCCGCAGGGCGATCAGGAAGGCCGCCGTCTGGATCGGCTCGGTGCGCCCTTCCATGATCTCGGCGAGGACGGTCGCGGCGTGGTCGGCGGTCAGGTTCTCCCCGGCGCAGACCGCGTCGATCGCGCGGCTGACGACGTCGTTAGGCACTTCTCTCCCCCTCTCCCAGGAAGTTTGCCAACAGGTGCTTGCCGTGCGGCGTGAGGACGGACTCCGGGTGGAACTGGACGCCCTCGGCCGGCAGCTCGCGGTGGCGGGCGCCCATCACGACGTCGCCCAGGTGGGCGGTCAGCTCCAGCTCCTCGGGGAGGTCGGGATCGGCGACCAGCGAGTGGTAACGGCCCGCGACCATCGGCGTCGGCAGGCCGGCGAAGATCGTGCGGCCGTCGTGGGCGATCTCGGCGTCCTTGCCGTGGATCGGCTCGCCCTGGACGACCTTGCCGCCGAAGGCCTCGACCATCGCCTGGTGGCCGAGGCAGACGCCGAGGGTGGGCGTGCCGGCCTCGGCGAAGGCGCGGATCGCCGCGCCGGAGATCCCGGCCTCGACGGGCGTGCAGGGGCCGGGCGAGACGACGAGGCGGTCGGCGCCGCGCTCCAGCAGCTCCTCGACCTCGGCCTTGTCGTTGCGGACGACCTCGATCTCGGCGCCGAGCTCGCCCAGGTACTGGACCAGGTTGTAGGTGAAGGAGTCGTAGTTGTCGATGACGAGGACGCGCATGGATGCCTTGGGTCGGGTTACGGTCGGCTCAAGTCCAGTCCGGCTGGGCGCAGGCGACCTCGACCGCGCGGAAGACGGCGCGCGCCTTGTTCACGGACTCGTTCCACTCGTAGCTCGGCTTCGCGTCGACGACGGTGCCGCCGCCGGCCTGCACGTGGAGGCGGCCGTCCTTGACCACCACGGTGCGGATGTGGATCGCGGTGTCGAGGTCCCCGTTCCACGACAGGTAGCCGATCGCGCCGCCATAGGAGCAGCGCTTCACCGGCTCGAGCTCGTCGATGATCTGCATCGCGCGGACCTTGGGGGCGCCGGAGAGGGTCCCGGCAGGGAGTGCCGAGCGCAGCACGTCCATCGCCGTCACACCCTCGCGCAGCTTCCCTGACACCTGGGACACGATGTGGAGGACGTGCGAGTAGGTCTCGATCACCATCAGCTCGTCGACCGAGACCGAGCCGTACTCGCAGACGCGGCCGAGGTCGTTGCGGCCGAGGTCGACCAGCATCACGTGCTCGGCCCGCTCCTTCGGGTCGTTGATCAGGCGCTCGGCGAGGCGGCGGTCCTCCTCGGCGGACCTGCCGCGCGGCGACGTGCCGGCGATCGGGCGCGTCTCGACGATCCCGTCGTGCACTTTCACCAGCGGCTCGGGCGAGGCGCCGGCGATCTGGAAGTCGCCGAACTCGAGGAAGTACATGTAGGGCGAGGGGTTGACGGCGCGCAGGCCGCGGTAGAGCGAGAAGGCCTCGACCGGCGCATCGGCGCTGAAGCGCTGCGAGGGGACGACCTGGAAGGCGTCGCCGGCGCGGATGTACTCGATGATCCGGCTGACCGCCGCTTCGAAGTCCTCGCGCTCGAAGTTGGAGGTGAACTCGGGCGGCTCGGTGACGCTCGGAGCGGTCGGCTGCGGGACGGCGCCGCGGAGGCGCCCGCGCATCTCGGCGATCGTCGCGGCGGCGCGGGCATATTCGGCCTCGATCCCCTCCTCGCCCTCCGTGTAGACGCAGGCGAGGATCGTCAGCTCGTGGCGCAGATGGTCGAAGACGAGCATCGCGTCGGTGACCATCAGGGCCATGTCGGGGAGGCCGAGCTCGTCGGGATTCGGCTCGCCGAGCGGCTCGACCGTGCGCACGAGGTCGTAGCCGAAGAAGCCGACGGCGCCACCTGTGAAGGGCGGCAGGTCGGCGACCGGCGCCGGGGTGTAGGCGGCGAAGCGGGCGGCGACGGCGCCGTAGGGGTCGGCCTCGGGCTCGACCTTGGTCGGCTCGCCGCCGAGCGTGGCGGCGCGGCCGCTCCACTCCGACAGCTGCCCGCCTGACCAGCGGAGCACCGCGCGCGGACGCAGGCCGACGAACGAGTAGCGCCCGACCTGGCCCTGCTCGGCGGACTCGAGCAGGAAGCAGGGCGCGCCCTCGGGCTCGCCGGCGCGCAGTTTGAGGAAGGCGGAGACGGGCGTCTCGGTGTCCTCGACGAAGCGGGCGCGGACCGGGACGACGTTGCCCTCGCGGGCGAGCTCGCGCGCCTCCTCCAGGGTCGGCGTGAGCCGCAGCTCCGAGTCGGCCGCCACCGCGTCAGCCGGCACGGCGGTTCAGCTCCTCCATCACGGCGGCCTGCGGGACGCCGCGCGAGGCCAGGAGCACGGCGAGGTGGTAGATGACGTCGGCGGCCTCTTCGGCGACCCGCTGGTCGGTCTCTTCGCGCGCGGCGCGGACCACCTCCTCGGCCTCCTCCTCCACCTTTTCGCCGATCAGGGTCGGGTTGGCGAGGAGCTCGACGGTGTAGCTGCCCACGGGGCGCTCCGCGGCGCGGCTTTTCAGCGTGCGCTCCAGCGCCGGCAGCTCCTCGAAGGCGCGCCGACGCGGCTCGCCGTCGAACCCCCGGTAGAAGCAGGTCCGTTCCCCCGTGTGGCAGGCGGGCCCGGCGGGCGCGACGATCGCCAACACGGCGTCCCCGTCGCAGTCATAGCGGAGCTGCGTCACCGCCATCGTCGCCCCCGACGTTTCGCCTTTGCGCCAGATCTCGCCGCGCGAGCGGCTGAAGAAGTGCATCTCCCCGGTCTCGAGCGTCAGCTCCAGGGCTTTCCGGTTCGCGTAGGCCAGCATCAGAACCTCGCCGCTGTCCTCGTCCTGCACCACGCAAGGCACCAGGCCGCGCTCGTCGAAGGAGATTTCGTCCAACATGAGAGGGATCGTAGAGGGCGACGCGCTACTCGATGCCCAGGCGGTCGAGCATGTCCTCGTCCCGGCGCCAATTGCGCCGCACGCGCACCTGGAGGTCGAGGTGGACCTTGGCGTCCAGCTCGCGCTCGAGCGAGCGCCGGGCGGCGGTGCCGATCTCACCGATCTTGGAGCCGCCGCGGCCGATCAGGATGCCCTTCTGTGACTCCGTCTCCGCCCAGATCTCCGCCGCGACCGTGACCAGCCCGTCCTCGCGCGGCTCGACCGACAGCACTTTGACCTCGACCGAGTGCGGGATCTCCTGGCGGGTCCGGTTCAGCACCTGCTCGCGGATCAGCTCGGCGAGGAGGAGCTCCGAGGACTGGTCGGAGGAGTCCTCCGGCGGATACATGTAAGGGCCCTCCGGGACGAGCTCGCCGAGCCGGTGCAGGAGCTCGCCGAGCCCGGTGCCCTCGCGGGCGCTGACCGGGAAGACCTCGTCGACCCCGGGCAGCTCGGCGGCGTCGGAGAGCGCCTTCACGGTGCCGCCACGGGCCAGCTTGTCGCACTTGTTGACCGCGCAGATCACCGGGATGTCGGTCCGCGCCGCCTTCAGCAGGCCGGCGATGAAGCGGTCGCCGGGACCGACGCCCTCCTCGCCGTTGATGACCAGGAGCGCCACGTCGGAGTCGGCCAGCTCGCGCTCGACCCGCGCCTGCATCCGTTTGGTGAGCGCGTCGCGGGGACGCTGGACGCCGGGCAGGTCGACGAGGACCAGCTGGCGTTCGGCCTCGAGGTCGGTGGCGACGCCGCGGATCGCGCGGCGGGTCGTCTGCGGCCGCATCGAGACGATCGCGACGTGGTGGCCGACCAGCGCGTTGACCAGCGTCGACTTGCCGACGTTGGGGCGGCCGGCAAGCCCGATGAAGCCGGAGCGAGCCGTCATCGGCTCGAGCGCTCCGCATCCAGTCGAGCGAGGATCTCGGCCTGCAGGGCGAGCATCTCCCCGTCGTCGACCTCGTGGTCGTAGCCGCAGAGGTGGAGGACGCCGTGGACGACGGTCTCGGTCAGGCTCATGTCGACGCAGTACTCGGGGCAGATCGCGACGTCGCCGAGCTCGCGCGGGCCCGCGGCGGGGCCGAGTTCGTCGATCGGGAACGAGAGCACGTCGGTGGGCGCGTCCTTGCCGCGATGGTCGCGGTTCAGCTCCCGGATCCGCGCCGCGTCGACGACCTCGACGGCGAGGTGCCCATCGTCGACCCCGACCGCGGCCAGCGCGGCCGCGACCGGCTCGCGCAGCTCGGCGGGCACGTCAGACAGATCGACCGGCACCGTGACGGTCGTAGGCGGCGACGATCCGCTGGACGAGTTTGTGCCTGACCACATCCTCACCGCCGAACTCGATGAACGAGATGTCTTTGACCTCCCGCAGGATGTCCCGCACCGCCATCAACCCGGAGCGCTGATCGGCAGGCAGGTCGATCTGCGTGACGTCCCCGGTCACCACCATCCGCGAGTTGAACCCGAGCCGGGTGAGGAACATCTTCATCTGCTCGGGCGTGGTGTTCTGCGCCTCGTCGAGGATTACAAAAGAATCATTAAGAGTTCTTCCGCGCATGAATGCCAGGGGGGCGACCTCGATCACGTTGCGTTCGAAGTAGCCGTTCACGCGGTCGGGATCGAGCATGTCGTAGAGGGCGTCGAAGAGGGGGCGCAGGTAGGGGTCGACCTTGGCCTGGATGTCGCCGGGGAGGAAGCCGAGGCGCTCGCCCGCCTCGACCGCCGGGCGGGTGAGGATGATGCGCTGGACCTTGCGTTCGGTCAGCGCGGCCGCCGCCATCGCGACGGCGAGGAAGGTCTTGCCGGTGCCGGCCGGGCCGATGCCGAAGGTGATCGTGGTCTTGCGGATCGAGTCGACGTAGCGTTTCTGGTTCAGCGTTTTCGGCGCGACTTTGGTGTTGCGGTGGCGCCAGACGACGTCGTCGAGGATCGCCGCCGGGCTCTCTTCGGCGTCGAGTGCCCCGGCCACGGCTTCGACGGTGCCCGGCGCGACCTCGTGGCCCTGCTCGATCAGCTCGACCATCTCGTCGACGACGGTGGCGGCCTCCTGGAGGTCACCGGGATCGCCGTCCAGGGTCAGGACGTTGCCGCGCAGATGGATTTCCACCGGCAGGCGGTCGCGCAGCCCGCGGAGGACGGAGTCATCGGAGCCCGCGAGCTCGGCGGCGACGTCGTTGTCGAGAGTCAGCTGGCGACGGGCCAAGTCAGTGCCCTAGCTACCCAGCTTCTTGCGCACGGCGGCGCTCACCCGCTTGCCGTCGGCGCGGCCGGCGACCTTCGGCATCACCGCCGACATCACCTGACCCATCTGCTTCTGCTCGGTCGCGCCGGTCTCCTCGACCGCCTCGGCGACCAGCCCGTCGAGCTCCTCGTCGGAGAGCTGGGCCGGCAGGTAGCCCTGGATCAGCTCCGCCTCGAAGCGCTCGGCCGCGGCCTGCTCGGTCCGCCCGGCGCCCTCGTAGGCCTCCGCCGCCTCGACCCGTTTCTTGCGTTCCCGCTGCAGCACCGCGATCTCGTCGCCTTTGCCCAGCTTCGCGTCCTGCTGCAGCGCGTCGACGACCAGGCGCAGCGCCGCGGCCTTGTCGCGTTCGCGCGCTTTCATCGCGGTTCGCGCGTCGTCTTGCACCTGCTCCAGAACGCTCATCGCAAGAAGGTTAGAGGGCGGCGTCGGGAGTGATCGCGAATCCCTTCGCGACCAGGTCTTCGATGTCGGTGCTGACCAGCTGCCAGTCGTAGCGCCGCGCGACCCCGACGTAGGCGGCGTCGTAAGCGGTCAGGCAGTGCTCGACCGCGAGATCGGCGCTCGCTTCCATCAGGCCGGCGTCGACGCGCACGAAGTCGCGTCCGCAACGCAGTTCGATCGAGCGGCAGGCGCGCGCCGCCCCGAGCGCGTCGCCGCGCTTCGCGCCGATCGCGTTGACGACCTCGTACAGAGTGAGGTCGAGCGCGGCGGTGCGCCGGCCGACGTCGAGGACGAGCTCACGGGCCGCCTCGGCGAACTGCTCCTGCGGGCTGCGGGCGGCTACCCAGACGCTCGAGTCGAGCAGGAAGCCGCCGGCCGCCATCACGTTTTTGGCCACGGCGGCGCTCACCGGGTGTCGCGGCCTTCACGGACCAGTTCGGCCGCGGTCCGGCCACCGAGGTCCAGGGGAGGCTCGAGCAGCTCTTCGAGTTCCTTCCGCAGCTGCGCGTTGCTCTCGACGATCTCGTGTTCGGCGATGCGCTGGATGAAGCCGCTGCGGGATTCGCCGCGGCGCTGGGCAGCGTCGTCCACCTGTCGCAACAGGTCTTCGGGCATCGAGATCAGGACCTTGGGCACGTCTTCAGGATATACGGTATTTCCGCCGGCAAGAGTTTGCATGGGCGGAGCGTGGCAAGGAAATCCGCACGTGTGGCGCGCAGAAAGCAAATTCTCTGTGCCAATTGAGGGCCGGGTCTTCGAGGAGTGGAGGAAGGGTCGCTGACTCCACGCCTCCTCCCGTCCTCCGCCTGCCTTCCCACTACTCAGGACTTTGCTGTGGAGAGAAGGTGGCGTTATGCGCCACCTTCTCTCCACAGGCACCTACGGAGTTGGCCGTGGCGCGAAACCTTCGCCATACGACGGTAAAGCGCCACGGGCGTCCGTGGAGCCTTACCGTCCCAATGAGGCGGTAAAGCTCCACAGGCCTCTCCTCGCCACCGTCCCACGGGTCCGATCCACGAGAGACGGTGACGAGACCGTGGAGTTCGTGACGGACCATCGACGCCTTCTCCACGAACCCCTCGCACTCCTCACGTCCTGCTCGGACGGCCCCCCGAACCCCTGTGGACGGCCCGCGCCCGCCCCGCCCTACGCCGGCACCGTGAACTCGATCTGGCGGACCTCGCCCAGGGGCATCTGGAGGAAGCGGGTCGCCAGCTCGCCGAACGAGGAGACCGGGCCGGTGCAGAAGAACTCGTAGGCGCCCTCCTCGTCGCGCTGCTGGGCGAGGCCGGAGCCCTCCAGTGTCCGCTGGACCGCCGCGGCGACGGCATGGCCTCCGCTCACGAGCCGCACGTTGCGGCCGAGGATCCGCTGCAACATCGGGGCCACCAGCGGGTAGTGGGTGCAGCCGAGGATCAGCGTGTCCACTCCGGCCTCGCGCAACGGGGCGCAGTAGCCGCGCGCCATCTCCATCGTCTGCTCGTCGAAGAGCGACCCCTCCTGGATGAACGGCGCCAGGCGCGGGGCCGCCACCTCGATCACGTCGAGCCCGCGCCCCTGGGATTCGAGCGCCCGTCGGTAGGCCCCGCTCTCCACCGTGTTGGTCGTCGCCAGGACGCCGATGCGAGCGTTCTCGGTGATCGCCGCGGCGATCTCGGCCTGCGGCTCGACCACCGGCACCACCTCCACCCCGTGCTCGGCCGCCACCTCGCGCACGACGTCCTCGCCGATCGCCGTCGCCGTGTTGCAGGCGATCACGACCAGCTTCACGCCGCGCTCGAGCAGCTTCTCGGTGATCAGCCGGATCCGCGCCAGCAGCTCCTCGGGGTCCCGCGGCCCGTACGGGAACCAGGCGGTGTCGCCGAGGTAGATGTAGTCCTCCTGCGGCAACGCGACCAGGCACTCGTGCAGGACGGTGAGGCCGCCGACGCCGGAATCGAACATCGCGACCGGCTGCGCGGCGTCGATCACATGAACGGCTTGTAGACCATGAAGAACACGGTCAGCACGATCAGGATGCCGGTGGCGGCACCGACCTGGGCGATGACCCTGCTGCTCGTTTCGAACTCGGCGCTGAAGGTGTCACCGGCCTGCAGGTCACGGTCGGCGATCTCCTGCAGCTGGGCCATCCGCGGACCGAAGAAGCCGTGCTGGACGCCGAACAGGGCGATGATCGCGATGAAGCCCCAGACGACGAAGAAGTCGCTGCCGTCCCAGAGGTTGGTGCCGGCGATGCCGCTGTCGGCGAGGAGGACGATCCCGGCGACCAGCAGGATGATCATGCCCGGGTTGACCAAGAAGCGGTCGACGCGCCGCATGCCTTCGATCAGGGCGGGCGCGGCGCGCGGGTATTTCGGCAGGACCGAGAAGAAGATCCCGTAGCCGAAGGTCGGCCCCAGCGCGACCACCGCCGCGAGGATGTGGAGGAAGAGGGCGATCTTGTAGCCCGCGTCGAGGTAGGCGCCGAAGGGCAGCATCTGCGCGGACACTATCGGGGGCGCCGGAGCAAGAGCGCGGCCCAGTCGCCCAGCTGACGGCGATCTTGCTCGGCGAAGCCGGACGGGGCGAAGGCGGCGGCGACGTCGTCCAGCTCGTCGGGGAGGATTCCCGAGAGGACGAGGACTGCGGGGGCGGCCTCGTCGGGGGGACCCGCAGGAACCTCCCTTTTGTTCCGGAGGGTCCCCCCGACGAGGCCGTCCAGGTGGCCGGCGATTGCTCTCAAGATCGGGGACGTCATGTTCGCGACGCAGGTTGGTGCGAGAGGTGGCAGGGATTCGCGCAGGTTCTGACGGTGGAAGGTGACGTCGACGCCGTTCACGGCTGCGTTCGCTTCCGAGGCCTCGATCGCGGCCGCCTCGTGGTCGTAGCCGGTGGCCGGGGACCAGCCGAGCTTCGCGGCCGCGATCGCCAGGACGCCGGAGCCGGTTCCCAGATCGGTCAGGCCGCCCGACGCCTCGCCGGCGTCGGCCAGCTCCAGCAGGTACTCGAGACAGAGGCGGGTCGTCGGGTGGGCGCCGGTGCCGAAGGCCTGGCCGGGGTCGACGATCACGTCGATCGCGCCCTCCCGCTCCGGCTCCCAGCTCGGCCGCAGCCAGAGCCGGTCGCCCACCAGCAGTGGCTTGTGGAAGTCGCGCCAGCGGTCGGCCCAGTCGTCGGGGATCTCGGTCGAGGAGACCTCGATCGGCCGCCCGCCGACCACCGCGTCGATCTCCCCCAGCTCCGGCAGCTCGCCCTCGCCGCCGTAGATCGCGTACTCGACGTATCCCGGGCCGCGCTCCTCCTCCACCCCGTTCGGCGCCAGCACCGTCAGCTCGGCGAGGACGAGGTCGGCCTGGTCCGGAGCGCAGCGGACCGCCAGGCGGATCACGACCGGCCCACTAGCGGAAGGCTCTGCGGAAGCGGCCGAAGAGGCCCTCGTGCTGGGGCGCGAGGTTGTCGGGCTCGAGCGTCGCGTCGAGCCGCTCGGCCATCTCGCGCTGCTCGTCGGAGAGGTTGGTCGGGACGACGACCTCGACCAGGATCCGCTGGTCGCCGCGCCGGTGGCTGCCGAGCCGCGGCAGCCCCGCCCCGCGCAGCGTCTCCTCGTGCCCGGGCTGGATGCCGGCCTCGAGCTCGATCTCGCGCTCGCCCTCCAGCGTCGGCACGGTCACCGTCGTCCCCAGCATCGCCTCGGTCGCCGGGATCCGCACGGCGCTGACCAGGTCGGTGCCGTGGCGCTCGAAGCGCCCGTCCGCCGCCACCGCGACCTGCACGTAGAGATCGCCGGCCGGCGCGCCGGGCTCGCCCGCGTGGCCGAGGCCGCTCACCCGGAGCCGCTGCGCGTCCTCGATCCCCGCCGGGACTTCCACCGTTTTCGTCACCGTGGCGCGTTCGCGTCCGCCGCCGCCGCAGACCCCGCACGGCGTCTCCGGGACTTTGCCGGAGCCGTGGCAGACGTCGCAGGTGACGCCGCGCACCATCTGACCGAACGGCGTCCGCGTCACCTGGCGCAGCTGTCCGGCGCCGCCGCAGCGATCGCAGGTCTCGATCGGCGTCCCCGGCTCGGCGCCGTTGCCACGACAGTGCGAGCAGACGACGACGGCGTCGTAGGAAAGCTCGCGCTCCACCCCGGTCGCGACCTCGTCGAGGGTCAGCTCGGTCTCGACCAGGATGTCGCCGCCCGCCGCCGGTCCCCCCGCCGCCCCGCCGAACGCACCGCCGAACGCACCGCCGAAGGCCTGGCCGAAGAGCGATTGGAAGATGTCGTCGATCGAGCCGAAGCCGGCGCCGGGGTCGAACCCGCCGGAGCGCAGGCCCTCGGCCCCGTACTGGTCGTAGGTGCGACGCCGCTCGGCGTCGGAGAGGACCTCGTAGGCCTCTGCCGCCTCCTTGAAGCGGGCTTCGGCCTCAGGATCGTGGCCGGTGACGTCGGGATGGAGTTCGCGGGCGAGGCCGCGAAACGCTTTCTTGATCTCGGTCTCGGAGGCGTCGCGGGAGACGCCGAGGACTTCGTAGTAATCGCTTGGCATAGGTGGTGGAGTTCGGTGACTCAGTCGTCGTAGACGGTCTCGAAGTATCGGGAGAGCTCGCGGGCGGCGATGCGGACCGAGGCGATCGCGGTCGCGTAGTCCATCCGCCGCGGGCCGACCACGCCAACCGCGCCGAGGTTGCGGTGGCCGAGTCCGTAGTTGGCGCCGACCACGCTGACCGAGCGCAGCGTCGGCTGCGGGTTCTCGTCGCCGATCCAGAGGAAGACGGAGCGCTCGGCGAGCGAGGAGCGCAGCATCTGCAGGACGTCGGCGCGGCGCTCCAGGGCCCGCATCAGCTCGTCGGCGCGCGGCAGGTCGTCGATGTGGGCTTCGGAGAGGAGGCGCGCGGCCCCGTCCATGTAGAGGTCGGCGGCGCCCTCCGGCTCGAGCTCGGTGAAGGCGGGCGCCAGCGTGGCGACGAAGCGCGCCTCGACCGCGTCGAGGCCGGGCTCGGCGAGCCGCGTGGCGATCATCCGGGCGCCGAGGCCGAGGCCGGTCAGCTGCTCGTTCAGGTAGCTGGCGGCCCACTCGACGAGGCCGGGGTCGACCTCGCGCTCGAACTCGAAGACGCGACGGTAGACGTCGCCGCTGGAGGCGATCACGATCACGACGACGCGGTCGGGCTGCAGGCGCAGGACCTCGACCCGGTGGATCGTCGTCGTCGCGGCGAGCTGCGGCGCGGTCGCCATCGCCACCAGGTCGGTGACCTGGGCGAGCGCCGCCGTCGTCTCCCGCATCGCCTCGTCCACCTCGCGGCGCAGCCGCGACAGCTCGAGGTCGACCCGCGCCTCGCCCGGCGTCGCCCCCGATTCGAGCAGCAGGTCGACATAACGTCGGTATCCCGAGTCGGTCGGGACGCGCCCCGCCGAGGTGTGCGGATGGGTGAGATAGCCCTCCGTCTCCAGCAACGCCAGCTCCGCCCGCACGGTCGACGGCCCCCACTCCACCCCCGGCATCGAAGCGACCTCCTTGGAAGGCACGGGCCGCGCCGACGCAAGATAAGCGTCGACGACAAGCCGAAGGATCAGTTCCTGGCGCTCGGTGAGCATCCCTTAGATGTTAGGTGGCAGCGCCGCCGACCTTCGTGAGACGAGCCCGGATCGCCGCGGCGCATCCGTCGGCGGGCCGTGGTGGCCCCCTGAGCGAACCTCCCGCAGTTCGTGAGCGAAGGGGGCCACCACGGCCCGCCCCCGCAACCCGTCCCGCTAGACCTCCAGCTCGGCCTGCGCGTTCCGGATGATGCGGTTGTCCCCCTGCGCCGCCTCCAGATCGACCGTCACCCGATCGCCCTCGACCTCCTTGACGCTCCCGGTGACCACGATCTCCTGCTCCGGCATCCCCATGCCGCGGAACTGGACGGTCAGCTTCTTCAGCGCCCGCGGATCGCCGCCCCCGAGGCCCTGCGCCGCCGCTTTGGCGACCAGCCCCATCGAGTAGAGACCGTGGAGAATGTTGCTCGGAAGTCCCACGGATTTGGCGAAGTCGGGGTCGATGTGGATCGGGTTGAAGTCGCCCGAGGCGCCCGCGTAACGGTTGGTGAGGTACTTGTCGGGCGTGACGCGCAGCTCCGGCACCGCGTCCCCGGCTTTCAAGTCGGCCATGTCAAACCCCCCTGACGATGTTGGTCCAGGTGCCGCGTGCGACCTCGGCGCCGGCCCCGTTCACGGAAGTCGTCTCGAAGACGTAGAACCCGTTGCCGAGTTTCTCCTCGATCGAGACACACTTTGCGGTGGTCGTGATCTCGTCGCCCGAGCAGGCCGGCTCGTCCCACTCGAAGGTCTGGCCGCCGTGCACGAGCTTGGCGAAGTTGATCCCGACCTCCGGGTCGAACATCGCCGGCGCCAGCGAGGGCATCGCGTACACGACCGCGAACATCGGCGGGGCGACGACGTCGCGGAAGCCGGCCTCGCGGGCGGCGCCGACGTCGTAGTGGACCGGATTCTCGATCCCGAGCACCGTCGCGTACTCCTTGATCTTCTCGCGGCACACCTGGTACGTCGTCGACGGCCACGACTTACCGACCGCATCGGTCTTGATCGCCATGGCGGGCAACCTACCGGGTCGAGGACCGATCAGGCTCCGTCCTGGCCGGCCGGCCAGTCGCGGCGCCGCGCCTAGTCGATCTCCAGCACCGCGAGGAACGCCTCCTGCGGCACTTCCACCCGGCCCACGGCCTTCATCCGTTTCTTGCCCGCTTTCTGCTTCTTCAGCAGCTTGTTCTTGCGGGTGACGTCGCCGCCGTAGAGCTTCGCCGTGACGTCCTTGCGCAACGCCTTGACCGTCTCGCGGGCGAGGATGTTGGAGCCGATCGCCGCCTGCACCGGCACGTCGAAGAGCTGGCGCGGGATCGTCTTGCGCAGCCGCCCGACCAGCTTCTTGCCCTGGTCGTAGGCGAAATCGCGGTGGACGATGATCGAGAGCGCGTCGACCTTGTCGCCGGCGAGCAGGATGTCGACCTTGACCAGGTCCGAGGGCCGATTGCCGATCGGTTCGTAGTCAAGCGAGGCGTAACCGCGGGTCGAGCTCTTCAGCAGGTCGAAGAAGTCGAGGACGATCTCGCCGAGCGGCATGTCGTAGCGGATCTGGACCCGCTGGGGGCTCAGGTAGTTCATGTCGACGTGGGTGCCGCGGCGCTGCTGGCAGAGCTCCATGACCGGCCCCACCTGCTCTTTAGGGCAGATGATCGTGGCGCGGATGTAGGGCTCTTCGACCGTCTCGATGCGGGCCGGGTCGGGCAGCTCGGTCGGGCTGTGGACCTCGCGTTCGCTGCCGTCGGTGAGATGGACGACGTACCGCACGTTCGGCGTCGTCGCCAGGAGGTCGAGGCCGTACTCGCGCTCCAGGCGCTCGCGCACGATCTCCATGTGGAGGAGGCCGAGGAAGCCGACGCGGAAGCCGAAGCCGAGCGCCTCGGAGGTCTCCGGCTCCCAGGAGAGCGCGGCGTCGTTCAGCGACAGCTTCTCGAGCGCGTCGCGGAGGTCTTCGAAGCGGTCGGTGTCGATCGGGAAGAGGCCGCAGAACACCATCGGGCGGACCTCGCGGTACCCCTCGAGCGCGTCCGTCGCCGGGCTCGCCTCGCCGGTCAGCGTGTCGCCGACGCGCAGTTTCGTCACGTCCTTGATGCCGGTGATCAGGTAGCCGACGTCGCCTGCCGCCATCTCCTTCACCGCGGTCATCGCCGGGCGGAAGAAGCCGAGGTCGTCGATCTCGGCGCGGTTCTGGGTCTGCATCGCGAGGATCCGCTCGTCTTTGCGGAAGCGGCCGTCGACCATCCGCACGTAGGCGATCACGCCGCGGTACTGGTCGAACTCGGAGTCGAAGATCAGCGCCCGGGCGGGCGCGTCGGCCTTGCCCTCCGGCGGCGGGATGCGGGCGACGATCGCCTCCAGCACCTCCGGTACGCCTTTGCCGGTCTTGGCGGAGATCCAGAGCGCGTCCTCGGGATCGGTGCCGAGCAGGTCGGCGATCTCCTGGGCGACGCGCTCCGGCTCGGCGCCGGGGAGGTCGACCTTGTTGATCACCGGGATCAGCTCGAGGCCGTTCTCGATCGCCAGGTAGGTGTTGGCGACGGTCTGCGCCTCGACGCCCTGCGCGGCGTCGACCACCAGCAGCGCGCCCTCGCAGGCGGCGAGGCTCCGCGACACCTCGTAGGAGAAGTCGACGTGCCCGGGCGTGTCGATCAGGTGCAGGTTGTAGGTCTCCCCGTCGTTCGCCTTGTAGTCGACCCGGACGGCCTGCGCCTTGATCGTGATCCCGCGCTCCCGCTCGAGGTCCATCGAGTCGAGCAGCTGCGCCTGCATTTTTTTCGGATCCACGGCGCCGGTGAGCTCGAGGATGCGGTCGGCGAGCGTCGACTTACCGTGGTCGATGTGGGCGATGATCGAGAAGTTGCGAATCTTGTCCATGAGCGAGCCACGAGTATGAACGGGGGCGCCCGCGGGTGCCCCACGACTGCGCCGGTTGGCGGAGTCGTGGGGGCGGGAGCGGCCGTCCGAGGTGCGTCCTGGGCGCCCAGGACGGGAGGGTGAGGCGCGGGACACCTCCCCCCGATCGGTGACGAGGATGCCGGGAACGTCACACGCTCGAGCGCCTTCTCTGGCTTTCCGGCCTAGGACCGAAGGGTCCGCAGGACGCGCGTCGACTTTTTGTTGCTGAGCACCCAAAACTCCACACGGAGATCCTTGACCATTGGCGAACGCGGGAGAAAGCGTGGAGAACTCGCGGTCTTCGTGACGAGGTCCGGAATCGGTGACGCAGGGCCCTGGACGAGGGCCGCGCCCCTTTCCTCGTCCCTTGGCCCCCGAGCGACAGCCTGGAAAGCCGCCGAAGGCTCTAGATCCAGCCGCGATCGCGCGCCGTCAACACCGCCTGCGCACGATCCACGGCGCCGATCTTGCCGTAGACGTTGTGCAGGTGGGTGCGGATGGTGGAGACGGAGAGGTGCATCTCGGTGGCGATCTGCTTGTAGACCATGCCTTCGGAGAGGTGGCGCAGGACGTCGAGCTCGCGGGCGGAGAGCGGGCAGGGCTCGGAGATGCGGCCCGCTTCGGCGGTCGAGAGGGGCAGCTCGTAGAGGAGGTCGCGGAGGGCGTCGGGGCCGAGGCCGACGTGCTCGCAGCTCGCCATCAGGCGCTCCGGGGAGATCGCCTCGCCGTTGGTGTAATGGGCGACCATGTCGGCCGCGGAGACCATCGCGGCGAGGCCGTCGGCATCATCGGCGTGGTGGCGCTCGATGGCTACCGCGAGGCGCTGCGGGAGGTTCCAGCGCCGGGCCAGCACGCCGCCGACCAGGGCGTGGTCGATGCCGAGCTGCTCGCGTTCGTCGCGCAGGCGCTGCTCGGGCGTGCGGGAGGCGGCGTCGAAGTAGACCTTGTAGCCCGGGTGCAGGCGGGAGATGACGAGGCGGCCGATGTCGTGGAGGAGAGCCGCCGCGGCGAGCTCGTCGCGTTCGGCCCAGCCGACCGCGCGCCCGATCTGGTCGGCGGCGCGCTGGGTGGCGAGGGCGTGGACGCGGAACCGCTCCGGCTTCAGCTCCCAGCCGCTGCTCGGCTCGAAGAAGTCGAAGCTCGGCGCGGTGCCGGCGATCGCCAGCACACCGGAGGGCTTCAACACGTCGACGGCGTCTGGGATGCCGGCGACGCCGCCGGCGGTCATGCCGCCGCGGTTGGCGAAGCGCAGCACCGAGATCGCCAGCGCGACGTCGGCCTCCACCGCTTCCACCAGCTCGCCGACGCGGGCCGTCTCCGCGGTCGACGCGGCGATCACCCGCTCGCGGGACTCGATCAGGACGGGGAAGCGCTCGACGGCCTCGAAGGCCTCGGCGAGGCGGCTGCCGGGCGCCGGGGCGCCGCGGCCGTTT
This sequence comes from Solirubrobacterales bacterium, assembly GCA_051986435.1. GTDB lineage: Bacteria > Actinomycetota > Thermoleophilia > Solirubrobacterales > 70-9 > VAYN01. The sequence goes on from JBPYFM010000147.1 coordinate 21,684, forward strand.
CCTTTGGACGAGAGGTCGACGACCGGGGCACGACCGGTCGACTGCGTGGTAGTGGTTGCCATCCCGCACACCATCGGCAGATGCAGCGTGGAGGTTTAGCGGCGAAGGCCTTTGTATTCGGTACGAACCCGCCGCAATCGTGCGTATCTGCAGGCGCGGCAGGGGTCAGGGAGCGCGCCGGGCGGCGTCGCGCACGCGCTCGAGCGTCTGCTCCCGCCCCAGCGTCGCCAGCGACTCGAAGATCCCCGGCGACACCGAGGTGCCGGTGATCGCCACGCGCAGCGGCTGGTAGAGGCGCCCCGGCTTGACGTCGAAGCGGTCGAGCAGCGGCTCCAGGGCGGCCTCGATCGCCTCCGGCGTGTAGGGCTCGACCGCGGCGAGCGCCTCGGCGGAGGCCTCGAGCATCTCCCGCGACCCGTCTTTCATCACCTTGGCCCAGGCCTTCTCGTCGTCGACCGGCGGCTCGTAGAGGAAGCGGATCAGCGGCCAGACCTCCTTCAGGGTCTGGGCTTTGTCCTGGGTGATCGCGCAGGCTTCACGCAGGCGCTCGTCCGGGTCGCGGCCCAGATACCGGGCGACCGCGAGCGTGTATTCGTCGAGCGGCATCTCGCGCATGAAGCGGCCGTTCAGCCAGCGCAGCTTCTTCTCGTCGAAGATCGCGGCGGCCTTGCCGGCGTCGGCTACATCGAAGCGGCGGATCAGCTCCTCGGTCGACATCAGCGTCGTGTCGTCGTCGGTCCCCCAGCCGAGCAGCGCCAGGTAGTTGCGGACCGCGGCGGGCAGGTAGCCGGCGTCGCGCAGCTCCTGCACGGAGGCGGCGCCGTGGCGCTTGGAGAGCTTCTTGCCGTCGGGGCCATGGAGCAGCGGCAGGTGGGCGTAGCGCGGCGGCTCGTGGCCGAGGGCACGCAGGACGAGCAGCTGCTTCGGCGTGTTGGAGAGGTGGTCGTCGCCGCGGACCACCTCGGTGATCCCCATCTCCGCGTCGTCGACGGCGACCGCGAAGTTGTAGAGGACCGAGCCGTCGCCGCGGGCGATGACGAAGTCGTCGTAGGCGGCGTTCGGGAAGGCGACCGGGCCGTGGATCAGATCGTCGACGATCATCTCGCCTTCGTCGGGCACGCGCAGGCGCACGGCGGCGCCGGGCGCGTCGGTCGGCGTGCCGCGGTACCCACGGCCGGCGCCATGCTCGGCCTTCCATGCCTCGACGTCCTTGGCGGTGGCGGCGTCGAGGTAGGCGGCGCCGGAGGAGAGCAGTTGCTCCAGCGCGGCGGCGTGGCGGTCGGCGCGGCCGGCCTGGGAGATCGGCCCCTCGTCGTAGGTGAGGCCGAGCCAGTCCATCGCGTCGAGGATCTGGTCGACGTTCTCGGCGGTCGAGCGCTCGCGGTCGGTGTCCTCGATCCGCAGCACCAGCCGGCCTTCCGGGGCGTGGCGGGCGGCGAGCCAGTTATAGAGTGCGGTCCGCGCTCCGCCGATGTGCAGCGCACCGGTCGGCGACGGCGCAAATCGAAATCGGGGGTTATCTCTCTTCATGTTCATCGGTGCTCACGTCTCAACCGCCGGCGGTCTCGACAACGCGGTCGAGCGCGGTGTCGAACGCGGTTGCGAATCTATCCAGATCTTCAACCAGAGTCCTCGGATGTGGCGTCCGACGAACTATGGCGACGAGGATTTCGCGGCGTTCAAGGAGGCAATGGACGCCTCCAGGGTGGAACGGGTGATCATCCACGCCGTCTACCTGATCAACACCGCGAGCAAAGACAAAGAACTGAGCAAGAAATCGCTCGCTTCGCTCACGCACTCGTTGCGGATCGGTGACGGGATCGGCGCGAGCGGGGTCGTCCTCCACCCCGGCTCGACCCTGGGCGAACCGCTGAAACCAGCGCTGAGACGTGCCGCCAAAGTCATCGAAGCCGCGCTCGAAGAGACCGACCACTGCAAGCTCCTGCTCGAGCAGACCGCGGGCCACAAAGGCCTGATCGGGCGCAACTTCGAGGAGACGGCGGAGCTGATCGACCTGGCCGGCGGCGGCGAGCGCCTCGGCCTCTGCCTCGACTCCTGCCACTTGTTCGTGCAGGGGTACGACATCACCGACGAAGAGCACCTCGCCACGGTCCTCGCCGAAGCCGACGCGAAGGTCGGCATCGACCGCCTCGGCGCCGTCCACGTCAACGACGCCGCCGCCCCACTCGGCTCCTGCCGCGACCGCCACGCCAACATCGGCAAAGGCGAGATGGGCCGCAAGGGCCTCGCCGCGTTCCTTTCCGAGCCCCGCTTCGAGGGCCTCCCGGCCACCCTGGAGACCCCCGGCCCGGAAAAGAAAGGCTCCTCGAAATCAGAAGTGACCGCCGCGAAGCGCCTCCGTCGCGAAGGCCTGAAACGCCGCGAGAAGTAGCCGCCGTTCTCGTGCCTGCGTCTGCATCGGGTCGGGCCAAGCGACAGAGGGCCCGCCGCGGGTTCGCCGAAATCCGAGCAGGCGACGAGGGTTGGCCCCCCGACCAACCCTCGCTCTCCCGCCGTAGAACTTCGATCTATTGGATGTGGACGCCGGAGATGGCCCGGCTGATGACCAGCCGCTGGATCTCTGAGGTGCCCTCGAAGATGGTGTAGATCTTGGCGTCGCGGTGCATCCGCTCGACCGGGAACTCGCGGGTGTAGCCGTTGCCGCCGAGGATCTGGATCGCCCGCTCGGTGGACCAGACCGCGACCTCGCCGGCCTTCAGCTTCGACATCGAGCCCTCGGCGTTCTCGAACTTCTTGCCGGTGCGGCCCATCCAGGCGGCGCGCCAGACGAGCAGGCGGGCGGCGTCGATCTCCAGCTTCATGTCGGCGAGGGTGAAGGCGATCGCCTGGTTCTCGACGATCGCGCGCCCGAACTGACGCCGCTCTTTGGCGTACTCGAGCGCGTACTCGTAGGCCGCGCGGGCGATCCCGAGCGCCTGGGCGCCGACCACCGGCCGGCTCGCCTCGAAGGTCTGCATCGCCGCCTGCGATTTCGCCTTCTTGCCTTCGCGCACGCGCGCCAGGCGTTCGTCGAGCTTCTCTTTGCCGCCCAGCAGGCACGAGCCCGGGATGCGGCAGTCGTCGAGGTGGACGTCGGCGGTGTGGGAGGCGCGCAGGCCGTGCTTCTTCACCTTCGCGCCCTGCTCGCAGCCCGGCGTCCCGGGCGGGATGACGAAGGCGGCGTGGCCGCGCGAGCCGAGCTCACGGTCGACCGAGGCGATCACGACGTGGACCTTGGCGATGCCGCCGTTGGTCGCCCACGCCTTCTGCCCGTTCAGCACCCACTCGTCCTTGGCCTCGTCGTACTTGGCGGTGGTGCGGATCGCCGAGACGTCGGAGCCGGCGTCCGGCTCCGAGGAGCAGAACGCCGCCACCTGCGGCTCGTCGACGGTGCCGAAGCACTGCGGGATCCACTCCCCCATCTGCTCCGGCGTCCCCTGCCCGAAGATCGCGACGACCGCGAGCGAGGTGCCCATGATCGCCATCCCGATGCCGGCGTCCCCCCAGAAGAGCTCCTCGTTCACCACCGGCAGCGTCAGGCCGGTGTCGTCGGCCCAGAACTGCCCCAGCCCTTCGAAGCTGTAGAGGCCGATCTTGGCAGCCTCCTGGATCACCGGCCACGGCGTTTGCTCGCGCTCGTCCCATTCGTGGGCGGCCGGGCGGACGACGTACTCGGCAAAGCCGTGGACCCAGTCCTTGATGTCCTTCTGGTCCTGGGACAGCTCGAGCGTGAAGGCGCGACCGACGTCGGTGACGGGTGGCTCGCCGGCCATCCCGCTCAGGATCTCGTCCGAGCCGGCGTCCGGAGCCGTGGTGGTGGCGTCACTCACGGCCGTGCATGCTACACGAATCCGTGTCGTCGTACATGGATCGGTGTCCGATAAAAACTTCCGCGTCGTGGCGGGGAGGTCGGGGGTCAGACAATTGATTTGGGGGTTCGGGGGGTGGCGGGCCTTCGACGGGGCGGGCCGTCCACTGCGGTTCGGGGGCGGGGGCAGCCGTCCGAGGTGCGTCCTTGGGCGCCCCATGGCGGTCCTGGCAGGCTGTGACCCCCATGAGGCGCCCAGGACGGGAGGGTTGCGGAGGGGTTCCGTCACAGGGACGTCGCGAAGTCCGACTTACGTGAGGAGTCCGTGCGAGAGAAGGCACACCTGCGGCCGATCGGGGCCGATCAGGGGCCGATCCGTGACGAAGATGCCGGGAACGTCACCCTTTCCGCGGCCTTTCTCCTCTTTCCGGGCCCGGATCAAGGGCCCAAAATCGCGCTGCGTGATTTCACCGTGCTATAGCACGGTCAATCCACGCAGCGCGTCCGTGCGTGTTGCACAACA
>JBPYFM010000148.1:0-6198 GCA_051986435.1 Solirubrobacterales bacterium
GACGTAGGTCCGACATCGGGCCGAGCGTGGGAGCTCCCTCACGTAAGTCCGACTTCGCGACGTCCCTGTGACGGAACCCTCCCGCACCCCTCACGTCCTGGGCGCCTCATGGGGGTCACAGCCTGCCAGGACCCCCATGAGGCGCCCAGGACGGGCCGCCGGCGCCCCGAAGTGGTGTGGACGGCCCGGCCCGAAGTAATGCGGACGGCCCGGCCCGAAGTGGGTGCGGAGCGGACGCCCGTCCCGAAGCCGTGCGGACAGCCCGACCCGCACCAAGGACGCCCGCCCCGCCCTCAGTCGTCCTCGACTTGCGCCACCGCGATGCAGGCGATGCCCTCGCCGCGGCCGATCCAGCCCATGCCCTCGTTGGTCGTGGCCTTGACGCTCACCTTGGCCGAGGTCGCCTCGCCCAGGAGCGCTTCCATCTGGGCCTTGTAGGGGGCGAGCTTCGGGGCCTCGCAGATCACGGTCGCGTCGACGTTGATGACGCGGCCGGCGATCGTGCCGATCGCGGTCCGGAGCAGGTCGATCGAGTCGGCGTCGCGCCACTGGTCTTCGGAAGGTGGGAAGAGGGTGCCGATGTCGCCGCCGCCCGCGGCACCGAGGATCGCGTCGATGACGGCGTGGGTGACGACGTCGGCGTCGGAGTGGCCCTCGAGGCCCTGCTGGTGGTCGACCTCCACCCCGCCGAGGACGAGCTTGCGCCCGTCGGCGAAGCGGTGGGAGTCGTAGCCGATGCCGACCATCGGGCGCCTCAGCCGACGCGGGCGCCGAGCGGCTCGAGCCGACGGCGGCGCCCCTCGAAGACGGCGATCTCCTCCACCCCGAGGTCGTCGAGGAAGGCCAGCGCGTCCTCATAGCGGAAGCCGATCTGCTCCGGCAGGTGGGCGTCGGAGGAAAGCGCGAAGGGCACCCCGGCCTCGACGACCAGCTCGGCGAACTCGCGCGCCGGGTAGAGCTCGCCGACCGGCTTGCGCAGCCCCGCGGTGGAGAGCTCGACCGCCGAGCCGCCCTCGACGATCGCCTCCACGGCAGGCTCGTAGAAGCGCCGCAGGTCGCCCTGCGGAAGCGGGCGCCGGTCGCGGCCCCACACCTTCACCAGGTCCGGGTGGGCGAGGATGTCGAAGAGGCCGGAGCGGGCACAGCGGTTGAAGTGATCGAAGTACCGCGTCCAGATCTCGTCCGCGTCGGCGTCCGCCGCGGCCCAGACGTCGAAGCCGTCGTGGTCGACAGCGGCGTCCCCCTCGCCGACGAAGTGGACCGACCCGACCACGTAATCGAAGTCCCGCGCCTCCAGCATCGCCGCCGTGCGCCCTTCGGCGCCCGGCACAAAGTCGCACTCGACGCCCAGCCGCATCGGGGTCGAGCGGACGAACTCGCAGTACTCGTCGAGGTCGTCGACCGCGTTTTCCAGCCACAGCGGGTGGCGCCAGAGGTCGAGGGCCTGGCGGAAGCGGTAGACGTGCTCGGAGACGCCCAGCTCCTCGATCCCGGCCGCGGCCGCCGCGGCCCGGTAGCGCTCGACGTTCTCGGCGGTGAAATAGCGGTCGAAAGTGGTCCCGTCCTCGTCGGGACGCAGGTGAACGTGGTAGTCGGTGAGCATGCGACAAGCCTAGACTTCGAGGTCGATGGGCCGTCAGTTGCTCATTCTCGTCGCGGGCTTCTTCGTCGGCGTCTTCGCCGCGCTGGCGCTCGGCGCGATCAACCTCGGCACCGCCCTGGGCGTCGGCCAGGTCACCTTCGGCGCCACGCTGGTCTACGTGCTGCTCAGCGACCGGAGTAGCCGCGCGCCCGGGGACTAGATGGTGATTCCCCGCGCGCGGGGATGGGGCCGCTTGAAGCCGGCACCGCAGGGAAACCCGATGGTCAAAAGTGTCCGTGTGGAGTTTTGGTCGCTCAGCGACCAAAAGTCGACGCGCGTCCGCGGACGGCGGTTCAGCCCCGCTCGCCGAGCAGCAACTCGGCGATGCGGAGATCGTCCGGGGTCGTGACCTTCAGGTTGACGACGCCCGGGTCGTGGGCCAGGACCTTGCCGCCGGCGGCCTCGATCAGCATCGCCTCGTCGGTGATCGTGTGGGCCGATTTCAGGGCCTTCCGCAGCGCCTCCGTGCGGAAGACCTGAGGCGTCTGCGCACCCCATAGCTCGGAGCGATCGAGCGTCTCCGTGATGCGGTCGCCGTCTACCTTCTTGACCGTGTCGGTGACGGGCGCGGCGGCGATCACGGCGTCCGCCTCGGGGCTCGCGACCAGCTCCGCGACCAGGTCCTCGAGCAGCTCCGGGGTCAGCAGCGGGCGCGCGGCGTCGTGGATCGCCACCAGCTCGGTGTCGACGGCGCCGAGCGCCCTCGCCACCGACTCGGCGCGGGTCGCCCCGCCCTCGACTGTGACGACGTCCTGCAGATCGTGCGCGTGACCCGCGGGCACGGCGACGACCACGGCCGCCACCGACCCGCAGGCCCGGCAGGCATCGAGGGACCAGGCGATCATCGGCCGCCCTCCAAGCGGCACGAACGCCTTCGGGCCACCGGCCCCGAGGCGTTCCCCGGAGCCGGCGGCCGCGATGACTGCGGTCACCTCAGGTTTGGCGACCTCAGGCAGAGGCGGTGGCGGCGAAGCGCTCCTCCAACAGCCCGTCGAGGTATTCCTCGGCGCCCTCCTCGTCCTTGTCGAGGGCGTACATGAACTCCGACGCGAGGATTTTCTTCGCCCGGGTGTACATCTGCTTCTCACCGGTGGAGAGGCCCTTCTCCATCTCGCGGAGGGCGAGGTTGCGGACGACCTCGGCCAGCTCGAACACGTCGCCGGTCTTGATCTTCTCGCGGTTGTACTTGAAGCGCCTGTTCCAGTTTTTCGGCATCTCGGAGACGTCGTCGGTCAGGACGGAGGTGACCTTCTTGATTTCCTCCTCGTCGATCACGCGTCGCAGACCCGCCTTGCCGGCGTTCTCCGTGGGAACCATGACGGTCAGCTCGTTGTGGAGGATTTTGATCGTGAGGTACTCACGCTCGCTACCCATCAGCTCCCGCGTTTCCTTGGTCATGACCAAGCCGGCCCCGTGATGCGGGTAGACGACCTTGTCGCCCTCCTCGAAGTCGCAGACGTACTCGACGTCTTCCTCGAAGACCTCTTCCACGGTGGCCTCATCTAGCTCGGAAATCGGTGGCTCCTTTCGTCTCGCGACGGCGCTTATCGCCGTCAACTCTGTAAGTACCTGTCCACCAGATCGACCTCCTGGAGCCGGCGCAGTCCCTCGCGGATGTCCTTGGCCCGACTAGGGCCGACTCCATCGACGGCGGCGAGGTCGGCATCGGGGGCCGCGAGGACCTCCTCCAACCCGCCCAGCTCGTGGGTGATCTTCTGGACGACAAGCTTGGGGATCCGCGGCACGCGGCCGAGCACCCGGTAGCCGCGCGGCGCGACCGGGAAGTCGACGGTGTTGATCTTGCGGTCGTAGCCGAGCAGCTCGGCGAGCCGCCCGAAATCGAGGACCTCCTGGTGCGGGAGGCGCGAAAGCGCCTGCAGCATCGACGCCAGGCCCTCCTCGGAGTCCTCGACCGCGTAATCGCGGAGCAGCGCGGTCTTGTCGGCGGCGACGCCGACCATCGTCTCCTCGAGCTGCATCTCGATCAGCCGGCCCTCGGTGCCGAGCTCGACGATGTAGCGCTCGACCTCGACCGCCATCCGCGTCACCAGCTCGGCGCGCTGCAGCACGGTGAGCGCGTCGTGGAGGACGGTGCGGCCCTCGAACTCGAGCACGGTCAGCCGCGTCGACACCTCGTCGAGCCGCTGCCGGTACTTCTCCAGCGTCGCCAGGCCCTGGTTGGCCTTGGCGAGCACCGCGGGGATGTCCTGCAGGATGTACTTGGCGCCCTCGACGTAGAGCGAGACGACCTCGCGCCGCTGCGACACCGCGATCACCAGCGCGTCGGTCTGCTTGCAGACGCGCTCCGCGGTGCGGTGGCGGGTGCCGGTCTCCGAGGAGAGGATCGTCGGGTCCGGCATCAGCTGGACGTTCGCCCAGGCGATCTTCGTGGCCTCGGCGTTGAGGACGATCGCGCCGTCCATCTTCGCCACCTGGTAGAGCATCGCGGGCGTGTAGTCGATGTCGAGGCGGATCCCGCCCGAGAGCAGGTGCGAGATCTCGTCGAGCTCGCCGACGACGATCAGCGCCCCGGTGTGGGCGTGGACGATGTTGTCGATCCCCTCACGGAGGGCGCCGCCGGGAGCGACAACGTCTAGCGCCCTGAGTAGCCGGGGATCCTGCCGTTCCGACAACTCATGCAGCGCATCCCCTGACAAAGAGGCCATCCACCTAATTATGGCAAAAACGGCTCTGGAATGCGGTTCAGAGGTGGAAGCGCCGGTGGTGGAGGTGATGTTGGAGCGCCTCGGGGGCCGGTTCACCCGCGACCGAGTGGTCCGGGCCGGCCTCCGCGGGGCCGCGCACGAAGGCCCAGGTGAGGATGGTACCGAGGGCCAACATCCCCACCAGGAGCCAGGTTGAGCCGGCCAGCGAGCCGGCGAACGAGTGCCCGGAGCCGACCAGCGCGTGGAAGATGGCGCCGCTCCCGGCCAGCGCCACCGCCCCGGACACACAGCGGTCCATCGAGAGGACGCCCGAGGCGATCCCGACCTTGTCCCCCGGCATCGCCGCCATCGCCGCGGTCGACATCGGCGCGTAGACGAGGCCCAGGGAGACGCCGAAGAGCAGATAGCCGACCAGCAGCACGCCGTAGGGAGTGTCGCCGCCGATCCGGGTGAGGACGACGAGGCCGGCGAGGCCGACCGCCATCCCGAAGGTCATCAGCGGCCGTACCCCGAAGTTGGCGATCAGGCGGCCGGAGAAGGGCGAGACGAAGACCATCGGCGCGGTGATCGGCAGCACCATCAGGCCGCAGGCGATCGGCGAGTGGCCGCGGACGACCTGCAGGTACTGGGGCTGGAAGTAGATCACCGCCCAGTAGGCGCCGACGAGGCAGAAGGCGGCGGCGCTGGCGCCGAAGTAGGGGCCGTTGCGGAAGAGGTCGAACTCGACGATCGGCGCCCGCACCCGATGCTCGATCCGCCAGAAGGCGACCAGCGACGCGAGCCCCAATACCCCCAGGGCGACCACCAGCACGGCGCCCCAGGCGCGCGACTGGATCAGCGCCAGCACCACCGCCGTCAGGCCGAGGCTGAGCGCGGCGAGGCCGGGCCAGTCGAGCCGGTGCCCGGCCTCGGGGTCGGTCGACTCCGGCGCGGCGCGGGCGAGGATGAGGAAGCCGATCGCCAGCAGCGGCAGGTTCAGCCAGAAGATCACCCGCCAGTCGGCTTCGACCAGGGCGCCGCCGATCAGCGGCCCGATCGCGAGCGCCGAGGAGGAGACCGCCGCCCAGACCCCGAGCGCCCTCGGGACCTCCGCCTGGGGGAAGACGTTGACGACGATCGCCAGCGAGAGCGCCAGCATCGGCGCCCCGCCGAGCCCCTGGACGATGCGCCCGAGGATCAGCACGTTCGGGTCGCCGGCGGTGGCGGAGACGACCGAGCCGACCCCGAACAGCACCATCCCGGCGAGGAAGACCCGCTTGCGCCCGAACATGTCGCCGAGGCGCCCGGCGGTGACGACGAGGACCGAGATCGTCAGCAGGTAGACGTTCAGCATCCACTGCAGCTGCTCGGAGGTGGCGCCGATGTCGCCGCGGATCCGCGGCAGCGCCAGCGAGACGACGGTCGAGTCCAGCATGAGCAGGAACAGCCCGAAGCAGGCGCCCACCAGCGTCCACCACTTCCCCCTCATGCGGCGGAGAGTACGGGGCGCGGCGGGTGGAAGGGGCCGGTCCGTCGACGCTTTGGGCCGGGCCGTCCGCAGCGCTTCGGGGGCGGGCGGCCGTCCGAGGTGCGTCCTGGGCGCCCCATGGGGGTCCTGGCAGGCCGTGGCCCCCATGAGGCGCCCAGGACGGGAGGGGTGCGGGGGAGAGCCGGTACAGGGACGTGAGGCGGTCGGACTTACGTGAGGACCCTGTGCGGGAGATGGCACACCTCCGGCCGATCGGGGGCCGTCAGGGGCCGATCCGTGACGAAGATGCCGGGACCGTCACCCTTTCCGCGGCCTTTCTCCTCTTTCCGGGCCCGGATCAAGGGCCCAAAATCGCGCTGCGTGATTTCACCGTGCTATAGCACGGTCAATCCACGCAGCGCGTCCGTGCGTGTTGCACAACA
>JBPYFM010000149.1:0-12289 GCA_051986435.1 Solirubrobacterales bacterium
CCTGGCAGGCTGTGACCCCCGATCAGCCGCCCGGGTCGGGAGGTGGTGCGGGAGACGCCGGGGGTTCGTCACGCCTCCGTGGGCTTCTCCACGGAGGCGTGAGGGTTCCGTGACGTCTCCCGACCGCCACGGCCGACCCATAGACCTTTGTAACCCTGTGGGTTACAAAGGTCTATGGGTTGCGGCCCGGACGCCCGACCGCCGACGGAAGGCGCGCGGAAGCGTGGCCTCGTGCGCCTTCGGTGTCCTTCCCCACGGATCCGTGCGGGTTTGGGGAGGGCCGATCTCGCGCTGCGTGGATAACCCGTGCCATGGCACGGGTTATCCACGCAGGGCGTATCGCGGCCCGGATCGGGTGACGGAGGCGTGTCGTCGCTCCGTCGTCCCTCCCCGCGGGCGCCCCGTGGTGCCGCGGATGCCCTGCCGACCTCAGCCGCCCGGGGGTCGGCAGGGCATCCGCGGCACCCGGCGGCGCTCCGAACCCTGCCCGCCCCGTACCGGGGCCCGACACGCCCCCCTACGACGCCGCGCTGAAAAGCGTCTCGTCGACGGCTACCGGGATCGTCGTGGCGTCGGGCCAGACGCCGGGCAGGTCGTCGGAGGTGAAGCGGCCGGAGTTGATCAGGATCGCCTCGGCGGTGTGAGGGGCGAAGGGCTGGAGGGCGCGGGCCAGGAGGAGGATCGCGGCGACCAGGGCCTCGGCGTCGGCGAGGTCGAGCTGGCCGCGCTTCTTCAACTGCTTCTCGAACTGCTGGATGCGCTCGAAGAGGCGGGTGAGGTTGCGGATCGACTTGTGCATCTGGAGGTCGGCGGTGTCGTCCGCGATCCGGGCGAGGCCGTTCTCGCACCAGCCGCGCAGCTTCTGGCGCTGTGCCTCGGTGGAGGCCGCCTTCTCCGGGTCGTGCTTGGCGTACTCGAGCTCGACGAAGCGGTCGTGGGCGTAGGTCCAGAAGCCGCGCAGGAATTTGTTCGCGAAGCGGATCGCGGCGTCGGACCAGTTGAGCGTCTTCGCCGGGCCCGCCGCCCAGAGCACCGCGACGCGCACCGTGTCGGCGCCGAATCTGCCCACGAGATCGTCGGGGTCGACGACGTTGCCGAGGTGCTTGGACATCTTGCGCCCGTCGGCGATCACCATCTCGTGGAAGAGGACGCCGGCGAAGGGCTCGCCGTCGGTCAAGTAGTCGAACTCGCCGTGGTCGCGGAGGGCCTTGGTGACGATCCGCTGGTCGAAGACGAAGCCGCCCGAGTCCGCGCCCGCGACCTGCCGCTCGGCGGGCAGCCACTTGCGGCTCTCCGGGTGGGTGAACATCTGCGTCGCCCGGTCCTCCGGCGGCACCGTGGCCGGGACCCAGAGGAAGAGCGCGTCGAAATGGCAGTCGAGCGTGTCGGTCTCCCGCTTCGCGGGCTTGCCGCACAGCGGGCAGACGACATCGACGAAGTCAGAGCGCTCGGCCAGCGGATTCCCTTCGCCGGTGGCCACCAGGTCGCGCGGCAGGACGACCGGCAGGTCGGCCTCGGGCACCGGCACCGGCCCGTGGTCCGGGCAGTGGATGATCGGGATCGGCGTCCCCCAGGAGCGCTGCCGCGAAATCGAGAAGTCGTTGGCGCGATACCGCTTCGCCGGGCGAGCACCATCGACGGGCGCGTGTTGATGGGCCGAAAAGTCGGCCATATCGTGGTTTTTCGGCCCGTCAACATCGGCGGGCGGCTCGGGCTTGGGGATCCGGCCGGGGAAGCGCTCGGCGATGTCGCGGTCGGCCTCGTCGACCGCCGGGATCCCGAGGGTCGCGGTCGGGCCGAAGCGGGCATCGACCAGCGGCGAGATCAGGACCGGCAGGTCCTCCCCGCCCGGCCCCTCCACCGCTCGCCCGGTGTCGACCACCGGCACCGATTTCGCGTCGCGGGCGCTCCGCTCCCAGCCACCCGAGCGCAGCTGCTCGAGCTCCTCGCGAACGCGCTCGACGCCGGTCCAGGCGTCGATGTCGGGGTGGCGCGGCGAGAGCAGGACGAACGTCGCGAGCCCGGCGGCGTCGGCGTGCGGGGTGAAGACGGTGAGCGGCCCGCCCGGCCCCGCGACCTCGAACTCGACCCCGTCGGAGCGCCCGAGGATGAAGCGCTGCGTCGCCAGCGCCAGCTCGTCCCACGGCTGCTGCTCGAGCTTCGCCATGTTGGCGTCGTTCTCCTCAAGGTAGGGCGTGATCTTCAGGAACCAGGTCGGCTGGCGGATCAGCCGCACCTCGTTGTGGCAGCGCCAGCAGGTGCCGCCCTCCTCGACCTGGATCGTCGCCAGCGTCGTCTGGCAGGTGTCGCACCAGTCGACCGTCGCGTCGTCCAGGTAGATCAGGCCCATGTCGTAGAGCGTCAGGAAGAGCCACTGCGACCAGCGGTACTGGCCCTCGTCGGAGCTGTAGAAGACGCGGTCGTAGTCGAAGCTGTAGCCAAGCCGCTTCATCTGCTCGAGCATCCGCTCGCCGGACTGGATGACCCACTCGGCAGCCGGCACCTGGCGCTCGATCGCGGCGAGCTCGGCCGGCAGCCCGAAGGCGTCGAAGCCGAAGCCCATCAGCACGCTGCGCCCGCGGGCGCGCTGGAACCGCGCGTAGGCGTCGCCGATCGTGTAATCGCGGACGTGGCCCATGTGCAGGTTGCCCGAGGTGAACGGGCTCGACGACTTGACGTAGACGCCGTGCTCGCCGTCGGGCGGCGGCGCGGGCGCGCTGAAGTCGCCGCGCTCGATCCAGGCGGCCTGGCGCTCGGGCTCGATCCGGGCGGGGTCGAAGGGCGGCTTGCGGGCGTTCTCGCTCATGCCATCAACGTTAGTGGCTATCCGAAATCTCCCCCGTGCGACCGGGGAGGGCGCACCGAGCGGGGGTCGGCCTGATGGCAGCGCCATTTGGCCCACCGAGGACGACGCTCCGCGGTGTGTGCGGCGCCGCCAGGCGTGCGCGGGGGATTCCGGATAGTCACCTGGCTGAGCGGGGAAGGGCCGCAGGCGGTCACGACGCCGCCGCTCAGGTGAAGGTCCAGAGCTTGTTGCCGAGGAAGTTGAACGGCATCGCGACGGCGACCGCGATCGCCTGCGCGGCAAGTTCGGAGATCGAGGAGGAGCGCACCAGGGCCTCCAGCACGATCAGGTTGATGATCAGCGCGCCGACGCTCACCACGGTGAAGCGGATCGCCTGCTCGTGTGCCAGCCCCTCCCCCGGCCCGAACGTCCAGTGCCGGTTCCAGAAGAAGTTGTTGCCGAGGGCGACGAGGAACGCCCCGACCGCCGCCACCGCGTGGTAGACGCCGAGGTTCTTGGCGAGGAAGGCGAAGACGACCAGGTTGATGACGTAGCCGGAGCCGCCGACGACACCGAACTTCAACAGCTGGATCCAGTTGTCCGGCTGCCGGGCCGCGGCGCCGAGCCGCATCGTGAGGCTGTTGTGCTCGCCGCTCATCCGGCCACGGCCCGTTCGCGGGAGACTTCGAAGGAGGGCGCCGTCTTCGCGTTCTCGCCCAGGTAGAGCCGCGACGCGGGCGGCCCGTCGAGGACCACGTTGGTGGCGCCATAACCGGTTCTGAGCGTGGAGAGTTCGTGGAGATGGAGCATCATCGGGCGGGGCGAGACATAGCGGGCGATCGTCAGGCGGCCCATCCGATCGATCCCGACCAGACGGAACACAGCGGGCAAGTTAGCGCGTCCCTCGGCGACCAGGCGCTTGCCGACCACGTCGACTTCGCGCACGCGTTCCCCACCGCCGTACCAGTGCAGAGCCCCGTCTTCGAGGTACCAGCGCAGCGGATCGCCCGCCAGCCGCCAGCTGACGATCGCCCGCGGCGCGCGCGGCGGGCCGAGCACGGCGGCCGCTTCGCGGAAGTCGAGGCGCTGCAGGTTCGGCGTCTGGGTGACGTAGATGTCGAAGGCCAGCCAGTAGGAGCAGAGTGCCACCGCCACGAGTACCCCGACCAGCCGCGCCCGCACGGCGCCGAGACCGAGCGCGACCACCGCCGCGAGCGGCACGAGCGCGGGCAGCAGGTTGCGCTCGACCACGTAGTCCTTGCCGATCAGCGCCGCCACGGCAGCCAGGGCCGGCACGCCGATGCCGACCGCCAGCCCGAGCGCGGCCCCGCGGCGCTCCCGCCGGCTGCCGATCACCAGGAGCGCCAGCGCCGCCACGCCGACCCCGATCGCGGGCAGTACCGCGTAGTGGACGCGCGGCGGCTCGCCGATCACGTGGCCGGTTTCGCCGATCAGGAAGCTGACCCCGGTCTGGAAGAAGCGCGTCGACAGCGCCCCTTCGGCGATCCATCCGATGTGCTTCGGGTTGGCCTGGGCGGCGATGAGCGGCAGCAGCGAGGCGCCCACCGCGCCGACGAGCGCCAGTCCCGGGAACACGACCTTCCAGCGGTCCCGCAGCGCCACCGCCAGCCATACCGCCTCGACCCCGACCGCGAAGAAGGCGAAGTAGTGGCTGCCCATCGCCAGCGCCGAGGTCACTGCCCAGAGGGCCACGTCGCGGCCGCGCCGGGTGTCGAGGGCGCGGACGAAGAAGAGGAAGGACAGCGCGCCGAAGAGGATCAGCAGCGCGTAGGAGCGGGCCTCCTGCGAGTACCAGATCAGCATCGGGTTGAACGCGAGGATCCCGGTGAGGATGAGGCCGACGCGGCGGCTCGCGAGCTGCTTGCCGATCGGGTAGCCGAGGGGCACGGTGAGCGTGCCGAGCAGCGCCGAGAGCGAGCGGATGCCGACTTCGTCGCGGCCGAACGCCTTCGCCCAGCCCCAGGCGAGCACGTAGTAGAGCGGCGGGTTCGACTCGCTCGCCTTCACCTCGTGGAGCATGTGGCCGAAGCTGCCGGGGATCACGCGCATGACCGTGATCACCTCGTCGTGGTGGAAGCTCTGGATGCCGAGCGGGAAGAAGCGGATCGAGGCCGCCGCCGCGGTCAGCCCGGCGAGCGCGACGGCGATGACCCAGCGGCGGGCGGGCGCCGCTTCGCGCGGGTCGCGCAGAACTGCCGGGATGGTGACCGCGGAGCCAGGCATAACCTCGGAGATTGCGCCTTTCGGATAAACCGGTGATTAACGCGCGCAGGGGGCCTTCGGAGCGGGGGTACCCGGTCCGAAGGAAGGCGGCAGTTGGCCGTTCTGGGCCCAGGAGGTCGGCCTCCCGCCCGTGGCGAAGGCGAGGGTCCCGCCCGCTTCGATTTCGCAGTAGTCGAGCCAGGGACGGTCGTGGGGGTGGCCGGAGACCTTGAGCGACCGGACGTAGGTCTTCCCGCCGCCGCCGATGACGAGCTTCTTGCCGTGCGGGAGCCGCACCACCGCCTTGCCGAACAGCGGGCTGCCGAGCGCCAGCGTCCCGGTGCCCGGCTGCGCCGGATACATCCCGAGCGCGCCGAAGACGTACCAGGCCGAGAGCGTCCCGAGGTCGTCGTTGCCGGGGTAGCCGGCCGGGGTCGGGCTGTAGAGGCGCAGGCCGCGGCGCACCGCTTCCTGGGTCTTCCACGGGCGGCGCAGCCAGTCGTAGAGCCAGGGCGCCCCGAGCGTCGGCTCGTCGCCGAGCAGGGCGTGGTTGGTGTGCGTCCCGCCGGAGTCGCCGTTCAGGACCCGCAGGAAGCCGTCGAGCCGTTCCGTCGCCTTCGCCCTGCCCCCCATCCGCCGGAAGAGGCCGGCCGGGTCCTGCGGGACCATCCAGGTGTACTGCGCGGCGTCGCCCTCGACGAAGCCGCCGCCTTCGAGCGGGTCGTAGGAGTCGGGGAAGGAGCCGGCGGAGTAGCGCGGCTCGATGAAGCCGCTCGCCGGGTTGTAGAGGTTGCGCCAGTTGGCGGCCCGCTGGATGAAGTCGCCATACGTCGCCGCGGCGCCCCCGTCGGCCGCGGCCCCGCCCGACGTCACCCCGTTGCGCGCCGCGAACTGGGCGATCGCGAAGTCGTCGATCGCGTACTCGAGGGTGGTCGCGGCCGACCCCCAGACGGCGCTCGGGCTGCCGTAGATCGAGTTCGCGTTGCGCTTGCTCACGTCTTCCTCGTACGGGACCCAGCCGAGCCGCAGGTAGGAGGAGAGGCCCTGGCGCTCGAGGTATTCGCCGTCGGTGCTTTCGCACGGCGCGGCGGCGCCGCGCAGCATCGCCGCGAGCGCCCCGGCGTGGTCGAAGTGGTCGGCGCCGAAGGCCGACGCGGCGGCGATGATCGGGTCGGCCGAGTCGCCGACCATCGTCATCGACTGGCCGTTCGCGTAGGGCCAGCGCGGCAGGCAGCCCGACTGTTCGGCGTCGGCGAGCAGCGACTGGACCATGTCCGAGGCGCGCCGCGGATCGATCAGCGCCAGCAGCGGGATCTGCGTGCGGTAGATGTCCCAGCCGGAGAAGTCGGTGTACTGGGTGCGGCCCTGGGCGTTGTAGAGGTTGCCGTCCATGCCGAGGTAGTTGCCGTCGACGTCGTCGAAGGTCCGCGGCGCCAGCAGCGCGTGGTAGAGCGCCGTATAGAAGGTGGTGACGTCACGTTCGGAGCCGCCTTCGACGCTGATCTTGCCGAGCGCCTTGTCCCAGGACCCGTGCGCCGCCGAGCGGATCGCGCCGAAGGAGCGCCCTTCGCTTTCGGCGTCGAGGGCTTCGCGGGCGCCTTCGACGCTGACGAAGGAGACGCCGACGCGGACCGCGACGGTGCGGTTCTTGGTCGTGTCGAAGGTCGCGTAGGCGCCCGCACGGGCGGAGACCTGCGGGTTCTGCGGCGGCCCCTGGGTGTCGGTGGCGGCGGTGCTGCCCGGTTCGAGCCTGCCTTCGGTCCAGGTCCCCGAGGCCGCGAACGAGCGGCTGAAGCGGGCCGCGAAGTAGACCTTGTAGCGGGGGCGCTGGCCGCAGAAGAGGCCGCTCATCGCGCTGCCGGTGATTTCGCGGGCGGACGGATCGAGCTGCACCGCGGCTTCGTTGTCGGGCTGGGCGCTGCCGCCGGCGTTGATGAGGACGCTGGCGTGGGGGTTGGACGGGAAGGTGAACCGGGCGAAGCCGGTCCGCGTCGTCGCGGTCAGGGCGACCCCGATCGCGCCGCCGTGGCGGGGCCGCAGCCGCACCGCGTAGTAGCCGGGTTCGGCGCTCTCGTCCCCGTGGCCGAAGCCGGGCTGGAAGATCCCCGACAGCCCCTTGCCGGCGACCGGCGCGGGCGAGCCCTTCAGCGGCTCGGTGGTCGGCAGGAACGGGAAGTCGCCGTAGACCGAGCAGCCCGCCCCGCTCAGGTGGGTGAGGCTGAAGCCGGAGACGTGGTGGTCGCGGTAGTCGTAGCCGCCGGAGTTCGCCGGGCCGGGGGTCGTGTCGGGGCTCCACTGGAGCATCCCGAACGGCAGCGTCGCGCCGGGGTAGTTGTGGCCGCCGCCGAAGGTCTGCGGCCCGGGCTTCGTCCCGGCGAAGAGGTCGACGTGCGAGGCGGGGTCGGCGAGCGCCGATCCGGCCAGGGCAAGCCAGAGCATCGCCGCCAGGGCGAGGGTCTTTCGGAAGTTACGCGTAATCTTCGGTCCGCATGCGGCTGAGGAAGGCAACGTTCGCGGCGCTCGTCGTGACCGGCGCGGTGGTCGCGCTCGCGATCGTATTCGGCGGCCGCGATAACACCCAACACGCGAACGCGGCGGTCGGAGCGGCCCCGGGCGTACCGACGGTCTCGATCGTCTCGCCGCGCAACGGCGAGGTCCAGGCCAACCACGCGGTCGTGGTCAAGCTCGACCTCAAAAGCTTCGAACTGGCGCCGCAGAACTTCCTCCGCGAACCGCAGCTCGGCCAGGGCGCGATCCGCTTCTCCTTGAACCGGGTCCCGAACTGCGTGAACCCGGTGAAGTTGAAAAAAGCGATCAACAGCCCGCTCGGCAACGAACGCCTCAAAGGCGCGTCGATGGACTTCCCCAAGTACGCCGGGCCGAACGGCATCCTCGCCGAAGAGCTGGGCACCGCGGGGAGCTTCTCCCCCGCCACCCGGCCGGAGATCTTCTACCACGACCTGCCGCCGGGCTTCTTCCGGCTCACCGTCACCCTCGCGCAGAACAACTTGTCGCCGACGCCCTACCACGCGGTGACCAACTTCCAGATCCTGCAGAAACCGGGCCACCACCAGAAAAAGTGCCCGGCGGGCTACGTCTCGAGCGCCAAAGCCGCCGAAAAGCTGGAATAGCCCAATACTTCACTTTGTATAGTCGGTGGGAATGCGTACGTACCGCCGGCTGATGGGCTTCCTCCGTCCCTACAGGGCCCAACTGTGGGGATCGTTGATCTTCGCCTGGGCGGCGATGGGGATGACGGTGCTGATCCCGTGGCTGGTCGGTCGCGCGGTGAACGCGATCGAGGCAGGCGACAAGCCCGAACTCCTCCCCCTCGCGTTGGCGATCCTCGGCGCCGCGATCCTGCGCATGGGGCTCACCGTGGTCCGCCGCCTGGTCGCCGGCAAAGTCTCGCTCGGGATCGAATTCGACCTGCGCCAGATGTTCTACGCGCACCTGCAGAAGCTGGAGCTCGGCTTCTTCGACACGCAGCAGACCGGCCAGCTGATGTCGCGGGCGACGGTCGACCTGCAGGCGATCCGCTTCTTCCTCGGCTACGGGTTGATCTTCATCACCCAGACCCTGCTGACGATCGTCCTCGCGACGACGGTGATGGTCATCATCAACCCGCTGCTGGCGGCGCTGGCGCTGATCCCGGCGCCGTTCGTCGTCTGGGTCGCCTCGCGCTACAACCGGATCTCGCGGCCGGCCGTCCAGGAGGTCGCCCAGCGGGTCGCCGAACTGACGGCGGAGGCGGAGGAGAACGTCTCCGGGATCCGCATCGTCAAGGCCTTCGCCCGCGAGGAATTCCAGCTGCACCGCTTCCAGCGCGTGGTCAAACGGGTCTTCGACCAGTCGATCTACTCGACCCGCCTGCAGGCTTTCTTCAGCCCGCTGATCGGCCTCCTGCCCCAGCTCGGGGTCGCGCTGGTGCTGCTGGTCGGCGGCCGGATGGTCATCGACGGCAACCTCAGCCTCGGCAACTTCACCGCGTTCTACACCTACCTGGTGATGCTGGCGGGGCCGCTGCGGATGCTCGGCGTGGCGATGGGGATGGCGCAGCGCGCGGTCGCCTCGGGCAACCGCATGTTCGAGATCATCGATCGCGAACCGACGATCCAGAGCCCGGCCGACCCGGTCGAGCTGCCCGCCGGGGGCGGCCGGGTCGAGCTGCGCCAGGTGACCGAGCGCTACGCCGCGGCGCCGGGGTCAGAACACGAGTCGGTCCCCGCCCTCCACGACGTCTCGCTCGAGGTCGAGGCCGGGAGGACGGTGGCGTTGGTCGGTCCCTCGGGGTCGGGGAAGACGAGCCTCGTCGCGCTGATCGCGCGGCTGTACGACCCGACCGAGGGCACGGTGCTGGTCGACGGCGTCGACGTCCGCGACGTCGAGGTGGAGAAGCTGCGCGCCGAGATCGCCTTCGTCGCCGACGACAGCTTCCTCTTCACCGCGAGCGTCGCCGACAACATCGCCTACGCGCGCGGGGCGGCAACCCGCGAGGAGATCGAAGCGGCGGCGCGCCTCGCCCAGGCCGACTCCTTCATCCAGGAACTGCCGGACGGCTACGACACCCGCGTCGGCGAGCGCGGCCTGACCCTCTCGGGCGGCCAGCGCCAGCGGGTGGCGATCGCCCGCGCCCTGCTCGCCGACCCGCGCATCCTGATCCTCGACGACGCCACCTCCTCGGTCGACGCGACCACCGAGGCGGCGATCAAAGCGGGCCTGCGCGCGGCGATGCGTGGGCGGACGACGTTCATCATCGCCCACCGCCTCTCCACCGTCTCACTCGCCGACGAAATCATCGTCCTCGACCACGGCGCGGTGGTCGACCGCGGCACCCACGAGGAGCTGATGGAGGGCTGCGGGTTCTACCGCGAGATCGCCGAGCACGGCCTGGCCGACTCGGTCTTCCTGCAGCGCGACCTCGAGGACCGCGAGGAGATGGCGCGGCTGTGAGCGACGAGCGGCGAGACGACGAGAAGCGGGCGCGCGAGGACGGAGCCGGGGGCGCCGACGAGCTGCGCCGGCGCGAGGACGGAGCCGGGTGCGCCGACGAGCTGCGCCGGCGCGAGGACGGAGCCGGGGGCGCCGAGGAGCTGCGCGAGCGCACCGCCGACGCCGCGCGCGCCGAGGACGCCGACGAGGCGCGCGTCCAGAGCCCGCTGACCAACATCGCGCTCCTCTTCGCCTCGCTCTGGCGACTGGTCCGCGGCCAGGATCAGCGCGGGCGCAAGGTGCGCTGGATGATCGGCCTGCTCCGTCCCTACCGCGGGCGGATGGTGCTGATGCTCCTGGCGCTGCTGGTCGAGACCGGCGCCGGCCTGGCACCGCCGTACCTCGCCGGCCGCGCGATCGACGCCGGGATCCGCACCGGGGACCTGAGCGCCCTCGATTGGATCGTCGGCGCCTTCGTCGCCGTCTCGATCCTCTACGCGGTCGGCACCTACGCCGAGACGTACCTGGTCGGTTGGGTCGGCACCCGCACGCTCCAGGACCTGCGCGAGCACATCTTCGTCCACCTCCAGGGCATGTCGATCGGCTTCTTCACCCGCAACAACCCCGGGGTGCTGATCTCGCGGATGACCAACGACGTGGAAGCGCTGCAGCAGCTCGTCACCACCGGGGTCGTGACGATCTTCTCCTCCAGCCTGACCCTGATCGGGGTGATCGTGATCCTGCTGGCGCTCGACGTGAAGCTGGCGCTGATCACGTTCCTCACCTTCCCGCTGCTGGCGGCCGCCTCGCTGATCTTCCGGATCGTCTCGGCGGGGGCCTACCGGGCGACGCGCGAGCGGATCGCCGCCGTCACCGCCTACCTGCAGGAGAGCCTCAGCGGCGTGCGGGTGGTGCGCAGCTTCGGCCAGGAGCCGCGCCACGTCGACGAGATGACCGAGCTGAACGAGGCCAACCGCGCGGTCAACATGAAGACGGTCTACCTGAACGCGTCGTACTTCCCGGCGGTCGAACTGCTGGCCGCGATCGGCACCTCGGTGATCCTCCTCTACGGCGGCTCGCAGGCGATCAACGGGGCGATCGAAGTCGGCATCGTCGTCTCCTTCGTCGGCTACCTGGCCACCTTCTTCGAACCGATCCAGGAACTCTCGCAGCTGTACACGACCTACCAGCAGGGCATGGCGGCCCTGGACAAGATCTTCGACCTCCTCGACACCGACGCCGACATGGTCGACTCGCCGGCGGCGATCGACCCGGGGCCGATCCGCGGCGAGATCGAGCTCGACGACGTCTGGTTCTCCTACTCCCCCGATCCCGTGCGCGACGACGCCTGGGTGATGGAAGGCGTCGACCTCCACGTGCCGCCGGGGCAGACGCTGGCGCTGGTCGGCGCGACCGGCGCCGGGAAGTCCACCTTCGCCAAGCTCGTCGCCCGCTTCTACGACCCGCAGAAAGGTCGGGTCCTGGTGGACGGCCACGACCTGAAGGGCGTCCAACAGCGGGCGCTGCGGCGCCAGCTGGGCATCGTGCCCCAGGAGGGCTTCCTCTTCAGCGGCAGCGTCCGCGAAAACGTGGCCTTCGGGCGGCCGGAGGCAAGCCTCGAGGAAATCGAGGAGGCGATCGCCACGGTCGGCGCCACGGAGTTCGTCGCGGGCCTGCCGGACGGCATCGAGACCGAGGTCGGCGAGCGCGGCGTCCAGCTCTCGGCGGGCCAGCGCCAGCTCGTGGCGTTCGCGAGGGCGCTCCTCGCCGAACCGCGGATCCTGATCCTCGACGAGGCGACGAGCAACGTCGACGTGCGGACCGAGAAAACCATCGAGAAAGGCCTCGAGCGCCTCCTCCACGGCCGCACCGCGATCGTCATCGCCCACCGCCTGAGCACGATCCGCCGCGCCGGAAAGATCGTCGTCCTCGAACACGGCAAGATCGCCGAGCAGGGCACCCACGAGGAGCTGATCGCCGCGAACGGCGTCTACGCGCGGTTGTACGGCGCCTGGGAAGAGAACGCGGCGGCGTAGTTCGGGGTCGTGGCGGCGCGGTTCGG
The DNA here is from genome assembly GCA_051986435.1 of Solirubrobacterales bacterium. GTDB lineage: Bacteria > Actinomycetota > Thermoleophilia > Solirubrobacterales > 70-9 > VAYN01. The sequence continues at coordinate 12,003 of JBPYFM010000149.1, forward strand.
GGCCCCGGCGGCGTAGTTCGGCGTCCTGGCGCCGCGGTTCGGCGCCCGCGGCCCCGGAAGCTGGCGCCCGGGGAGGGGACCCGGCCTCGCAAGCTGGCGCCCGGGGGGCGGCGAAGGGCGGAGGAAAGGGACGAGGAAAGGGACGAGGAAAGGGACGGACAAAGGGACGCGGCCCTCTCGGCCACGGCCCGGGCAGGCTGTGGCCGTGGCCGAGAGGGCCGGGTCTCCGAGGAGTGGAGGAAGGGACGCGGGGGCGTCACGGGAGAGCGACGGGAGTCCCACGGATC
>JBPYFM010000150.1:0-7741 GCA_051986435.1 Solirubrobacterales bacterium
CCTGGCAGGCTGTGACCCCCGATCAGCCGCCCGGGTCGGGAGGTGGTGCGGGAGACGCCGGGGGTTCGTCACGCCTCCGTGGGCTTCTCCACGGAGGCGTGAGGGTTCCGTGACGTCTCCCGACCGCACGGCCGACCCATGGACCTTTGTCACCCTGTGGGTGACAAAGGTCCATGGGTTGCGGGCCGGAGGCCCGACCGCCGACGAAAGGCGCACGGAAGCGTGACCTCGTGCGCCTTCGGTGTCCTTCTCCACGGTTCCGTGCGGGTTCCGGGAGGGCCGGCCTCGCGCTGCGTGGATCACCCGTGCCATGGCACGGGTTATCCACGCAGGGCGTATCGCGGCCCGGAGCGGGTGACGGAGGCGTGTCGTCGCTCCGTCGTCCCTCCCCGCGGGCGCCCGGCGGCACCCGGCGGGACCGCGGGGTGCGGCGCGGCTAGCGAGCGGCTGGACCGGCACCCGCCGCGGCCTCGACGACCGCGCCGGTGGCGACGAGGCGCTCCTCGCTCAGCCTTGGGCCGACCAGTTGGAGGCTTGCGGGAAGGCGGCCTGGGGTCTGCACCGGTTGGGCCAGGGCCGGTAATCCGGCCAGGTTGACCTCCATGCAGCGGGCGATCCGGTCGACTCCTTCGAAGTTGTCGAGCGGCGGCGGGAACTCCGACAGGGTCGGCCAGGCGAGGAGCTCGGCCTGGGCGAAGGCGGCGGCGAACTCGGCTTCCCAGGTGCGCTGGAAGCGGCGGCCCTCGGTCTCGTGGGGGGTCAGTTCGCGGCCGGCGGCGACCGCGTCGCGGGTGCGGTCGAGGAGGTGGTCCGGGTCGCGGTCGGCAAGGGCGCCGTTGTTACGGGCGGCCTCCGGGAGGCCGACACATAACGCCGCCTCGAGGGCACCGTGCCAGCTCGGCAACTCGACCTCGACCAGTTCGAGCTCCGCCTCCCGCAGGGCGCGGTCGATGGCGGCCTCGATCGTCGGGTCGACGTCGGGCACGCGGACGCGGCCGATCACGCGTGCGGGGTCGCCGGGGGCGAAGCCCGGCTCGAGCAGCTCCATCCCGTGGACGACGGCGCCGAGGTCGCGGCCGAGCGGCCCGACCGTGTCGAGGCTCTCGGCGAGCGGCAGGACGCCCTCGGTCGACACGCGGCCATGCGTCGTCTTCAGCCCGACGATGCCACAGCAGGCCGCCGGCAGGCGCACCGAGCCGCCGGTGTCGGTGCCGATCCCGACCTCGGCCTCCCCGGCGGCGACCGCGGCCGCCGAGCCGCTCGACGATCCGCCCGGGATCAGCGTCGGGTCGAGTGGGTTGCGCGGCGTGCCGAACCACTCGTTGACGCCGCTCGCGCCCATCGCCAGCTCGGAGAGGTTCGTCTTGCCGACGGTCCGCGCCTCGCCTGCCTCGATCGCCGCCCGCATTCCCGCCATGCAGGTCGCGTCGGCGGTAGCGGGGACGGCGGCGCGCTCCAGCGCGCGGCAGCCCGCCGTGGTCGGCAGCCCGACCAGGTCGACGATGTCCTTGACCGCCACCGTGGTGCCCGCGGTGCCGATCCGGACGGGGTCGATGAAGGTGCTGTCGCCGGCCGCCGTCACGGCGACGAATCTAGATCAGCTTGCGCAGCTCGGCCTTGGCGACTTTCTCGCCGGCGGAGCGAGGCATCGCGTCGAGGGGGATCAGCCGCTCGGGAAGCCACTCGCGGGAGACGCCGAGGCAACCCGATCCCCGGCTGCCCCAGTCGCCTGGATCCGATCCCGGACCACCCCCAGTCGCCTGCGCCCGATCCCCGACTGCCCCCTGGTCGCGGCACCCCATCCCCCCGATCGTCTACCGGTCAGTTGTTTGGGACCTAACTGTTGGGTAGGGGCGAAGCATGAATGCGCACACGAAGTTGAACGGTTCGGGCGGCGCCCGCCTCCTCCTGGTGGGGCTCGCGGTGATGGTGACGACAGCGCTCGTGGCGGTGGGATCCGCCGGGGCGGCGAAGAAGGGGGGCGGTGGCGGCGGCAAGACCGTCTACGCGGAGAAGCTGACCAGGATCCTGCCGCAGGGCAAGGAACCGGTGCTGTTCGAGGGCGGCGCCTTCGGCCCGGAAGGCAACTTCTTCTTCGCCAACGTCCTCGCCAAGCCCGGCGAACCGAAAATCATCCTGCTCGATCCGACGACGAAGAAGTGGAAGAGCATCCACACCGACAAGACCGGCACCTACACCTCGACCCAGTTCGACTCAAAAGGCAACCTCTGGGTCACGGACTTCGGCGGAAAGATCGACGAGATGAGCCCCGATGGCTCCAACTTCAAGACGACATTCGGCGGCAAGCTCGAAGGGCGACCGATCGCCGCCGACGACATCTCCTTCGACCCGAGCGGCAACATGTTCGTCTCCGACACTGCCGGCACGCCCTGGAAGCCGGAGGGCCGCGTGGTCTGGTTCGACTCCCACGGCAAGAACCCGAAGACGCTGATGGGCGGCCTCGCCTCCCCGAACGGTGTCAGCTTCACGCCCGACTACAAACGGATGTGGGTCAGCGAATACACCGGCCAACGTGAGGACCTGCTCACCTTCGACAACGACCGCACCGCCGTCGCCGAAGCCCAGGTCGGCATGCACGGCAGCCCCGGCATCGGCCACTTCGACTCGAACATGGTCGACTCGGCGGGCAACGTCTACCAATGTGTCAACGAAGACGGCGAGATCCTCGTCTGGAACGAACACGGCGACCTGGTGGAGACGGTGAAGATCAAGCAGAACCTCGGCGCGCCGGAGATGTCGGCGACGAACCTGGCGATCAAACCGGGCACGAAGACGGCCTACGTGGTGGTCGGCGGCAAAGCCGGCGGCTTCGTCTACACCTTCCCGACCCTGGCGAAGGGCTTCGCCGCCAGCAACGGCGGCTCTGCCTAGTCCCCCGCGTTGACGGGCCGAAAAGTGCGCCATATCGTGGTTTTTCGGCCCACCAACGAGTGCCTTTGGGCCCGTCAACCGGGGGCGGCGACGAGTTGGCGCAGCTGCCAGATGAGCGGCTGCGCCTCCGCTTCGCCCTGGGCGATGCGCTCGAGGGAGGCGGCGAGGGCGTTCAGCTCGGCGGGCTCGTGCGCCTCGGTGACCTCGGGGCGGTCGCGCCAGGTCTCGAAGTTCATCGCGAACATGCGCGCAGCGATCGGGGCGGGGACGGCGAACTCGACCACCGCGTTGCTCCGCAGCGCCGGATGCTCGCGCAGGCCCTCGTCCAGCCGCGGGCCGACCTCGAGGGCATTGCCGTTGGCGGCGAGCATCTCGCGCTGCAGGTCGAGGTAGCCGGCGAGGGTCGGGTCCTCGGTGGCGATCGAGTCGACCTCCTCGAGCAGCAGCACGCCGCGCTCGGAGAGCCGGCCGCGCCACCCCTCGATCGCGCCGAGTGGGTCGCGCAGGTGGGTGAGCAGCATGCGGGCGAAGATCAGGTCGGCGTCGGTGACTTCCAGCGGGAGGTCGAGGACGTCGGCGCAGAGCAGCCGGGTCCGGCCGTCGGCCAGGCGTTTCGCCGCCGCGGCGACGAAGGCGGGGGAGACGTCGACCCCGAGGACGCGCGCCGGGCCGACCGTCGCGCGGATCAGCTCCGTGGTGAAGCCCGGGCCGCAGCCGAGGTCGACCGCGAACCCGGGTGCCGCGCCCGCCCGTGTCAGCAGGAACTGGCGCGTGGTCCTGGCGAAGGTCGCCGCGACGAGCGCGAGCCGGCGGGCGGCGAGATCGGAGTCGCCGAAGGTGTAGTCGCCGCCGGCGCGGCCCAGGCCGCCGGGCGGATGCGCGCGACGGTCGCCGTCGCCGCCCGTCGAGCCGCCGCGGTCCGCGGGCCGCTCGTCCTCCCCCGTCCCACTCACGACGCGCTCGCCTTGGCCGCTCGTCCCAGAGCCCCCGCGAGGTCCCCTTTGCGCCCCACCTCGACCCCGCCCAGTCCCAGCCACCCCGACACCAGCCGCAGTTCGTCGGCCAGCTCGCGCGCGACCTCGCCCGCGTCGACCCCCTCCTCGGAAAAGGCCCCGACCACCCGCAGAACCCCGGCCTGGCGGTCGCTTTTGAGGTCGACCCGCGCGACCAGCCGGTCGCCGAGCAGGAACGGCAGCACGTAGTAGCCGTGGATGCGCTTCGGCGCCGGCACGTAGATCTCGATCCGATAGCGGAAGTCGAAGAGGCGTTCGGTGCGCTCGCGCGCCCAGACCATCGAGTCGAACGGGGTCAGCAGGGCCCGCGCCCGCACCCGCCGCGGCACCTTGAGGTCGGGCGACGCGTAGGCGGGCGCGGACCAGCCGGCGACCGCCACCGTCCGCAGCGCCCCGGCCTCGACCAGCTCGGCGACCCGCGCTTTCGACTCCTTGCGCGGCAGCCGGAAGTAGTCGCCGAGGTCGGGCTCCGTCGCCACCCCGAGCCGCCGCGCCGCGAAGAGCAGCAGCTCGCGCTGCGCCTCCTCCTCGGGTGGCGTCGGCATCTCCAGCACCGCGTCGGGCAGGACCCGCTCGGGCAGGTCGTAGAGCCGCTCGAAGTTCACCCGCCGCTCGGCGGCCACCTGGCCGGAGAAGAAGAGGTACTCGAGCGCTTTCTTGCCCGCGTTCCAGTTCCACATCTCGCCCGCCCGCCGCACCCGCTTCGGGCTGCCGACCGCCGCCGCGCGGATCGGCCCCTCCTCGCGCACCAGCGCCAGCACCCGCTTCACCAGCTCCGGCTCGTCCCGGGCGACGCGCGCCACGCCCGCCCACGCGAGCTCGTCCGCCCGCGCCATCCGCCAGCGCAGCAGCGGCTGCATGTCGATCGGGATCAGCGACGCCTCGTGCCCCCAATACTCGAAGAGCTCGCGCCGCTCCGCCGCCGCCCGCCCGTTCTGCCCGTCCTGGTGGACGGTCAGTCCGTCGAGCGTCTCCCGCGGGTAGGGCCCCAGCCGCGAGAACAGCGGCATGTAGTGGGAGCGGCTGAAGACGTTGACGGAGTCGAGCTGGACGATCCCGACCCGGTCGAGCGCCCGCCGCAGGTGCCGCACGTCGACCCGCCCGCGGGGTCGCGGCGCGGCGAGCCCCTGCGCGGTGATCGCGGCGCGGCGCGCCTGCGCGGCGCTCAGCTCGATCTCGGCGACGGGGGCGGGGACGGCGACGGCCACGCGCCGATTCTGGCCGACCCGCCGCACCGGCGCGGAGCGACGCGCCGATTCTGGCCGACCCGCCGCGCCGGCGCGGAGCGACGCGCCGAAGACCGGATAGGCGGTGCCGCCGAGCGCGGCGGCAGGGCAGATGCTCGGATCGGCCCCTGAACCGGTCGGGCTCAGCCCTTCGTCCGCCGGTCGTCGCCGAAGAAGCGACAGCCGCAGACGCCGACCAGCTCGACCAGTCCCCAGATCACCAGGAGCGACGCGCCGCAGAACGCGGCGAGGCCGGGGGAGACGTAGGCCGCGATCGCGACCAGACACAAAGGCAGCAGAAAGCGTTCCAACCCCACCATCGCCCTCCGGATACCCCCTCGGGAGTCGCCGCCAAACGCGTGCCGCGCCGCGGCCACCGCGCCTGGACGATTCTTCGGCGCCCCCCCGTTCGAGCGCTAATCTCGAATGCCATGGCGGGCTCACCTCGGGGTACGCGGTTCCGCTGGGGTCCGGTGATCGCGGTCGCCGTCGCCGCGCTCCTCGGTGGCGTCGTCGGCGGCCTGATCGTCAACGCGACGCGCTCCGACAACGACGACGGCAGCGCCGAAGCGGGCGATGCGGCCTGCGCGGCGACCACCGTCGCCGACCGCGACCTCCCCTCGGTGGTGACGATCAGAGTGGCCGGCGCGGGCGGCCAGGGCACCGGCTCGGGCTCGATCATGGACACCGACGGCCACGTCCTCACCAACAACCACGTGATCGCCTCCGCCGCCTCCGCCGGCCGCGTCGAGGTCGTCTTCAACGACGGCGAAACCACCCAGGCGACGATCGTCGGCCGCGATCCGAGCACCGACCTCGCCGTCCTCGAGCTCGCGGGCGGCGAAGCCCTCCACCCGATCAAGCTCGCCGCCTCCGACGAAGTCCGGATCGGCGCGCCGGTGATCGCCCTCGGCGCCCCCCTCGGCCTCTCGAACACCGTCACCAGCGGCATCGTCAGCGCGATCGGCCGCAACATCTCCGTCCCCGGCACCGACGCCCACGCCACCGCCCTCCTCGTCGACGCGATCCAGACCGACGCCTCGATCAACCCCGGCAACAGCGGCGGCGCCCTCGTCGACTGCGCCGGCAGGCTGGTCGGCGTGCCCACCGCCGGCGCGACCGTCCCGAACGCCTCCGGCGAACGCAGCGCGGGCAGCGTCGGCATCGGCTTCGCGATCCCGGTCGACCTGGCCAAGACCGTCGCCGACGAGATCATCGGCACCGGCCACGCCGAACACTCCTACCTCGGCCTCCAGGCGACCCTCGACCAGGCCCCCGACGGCTCCCCCACCGGCCTCCGCGTAGTCGCCGTCGATCCCACCGGCCCCGCCGCCCAGGCCGGCATCGAAGCCGGCGACCTGATCACCGAAGTCGACGGCGAACCCGTGACCGGCTCCGACCAGCTGCTGGCCCTGACCCTGACCAAGCGAGCGGGGGAACAGGTCCAAATGCAGGTCGAACGCCAGGGTGCGGCGCACTCGGTGACCGTGACGCTGGACAGCGCGCCGTAGGGGAGGGACTTCCGGCCCCGTCGCAGGTCCCCGCGGCGCCGGCCGTCGTCCGCCGCCGGGCCCTCAGACGGGATACCGCAGGATCGCCGCAGCCGCCCCGTCCCCCGGCACGTCCGCGGCCCTTACCGCCATGACCCGCCCGCCGGCCGGCAGCGTCCTCCGCGCGAGCTCGTCGAGCAACCCGTAGTCGCCCGGCTGCTCCTCCGGGTCGAGCGTCACCGCGCCCGTCTCCTCGTCGATGGTGCCGGCGAGGTTCGAGTCGATGTCGACGAAGAGCGTTTCCACCGCCCCGAAGGTCGCCGCCCGCGCCAGGTCGTTGATCTCGACTGCGGTGCGGCCCGCGGCCGAGCGCTCCTCGAAGAGGGCGCGCAGCCCGCTCAGCTCCTCGGCGTAGATGCGGTCGAGGATGGGTCGGGCCGTTTCGCCCAGCTCGGCGTCGGTCCGGCCCTCCGGGCTGCCGTCGATCGTCTCCTCGGCCAGGTGGGGGTAGGTGTTGACGGCGCGGAAGATGCCGTCGATCGGCTGCGCTGCCGAGAGGATCAGCGGCACCGACTGGCCGGAGAGCACCGGGCGCAGCGCCCGGTCGACGGCGCGCGCGTAGCTGCGCACCAAGGTCTTGCGCCCCTCGGCGCCCTGGAGGCGCCGCGCCGGCGAGCGGTCGGTGATCGACGATTTCCCCGCCGCGTCGGCGGCGTCGCTCGGCAGGTCCGGCACCCGCACCTCGAAGGTCGGCAGGTCCGGCGTCACCTCGAGCAGGCGGACCGAGCCCTCCGCCAGCGCGAGCACGAAGGCGGTCTGCGGGAAGGTCACCGCGCGCAGCAGCGGCTTGACGTAGAAGCGGTCGGCGACCTGGACCGCCTCGGTCAGCCGGTTCGGCAGGCGGAAGCTGCGCAGCCCGTCGGGGCCGGCGAAGACGGCGAGGCTGTGGGACAGCTCCGTCCAGAAGTCGTCGTCGGCCTGCAGGTCGTCGAGCTCCTCCTCGATCGCGTCCACCTCCCGCGCCGGCAGGCCGCCCGCCCGCAGCTCCTCGAGCGCCTGGCGCGCCAGGTTCTTGAAGGCGATCCGGTCGCCTTCCGCCTCCGGCGTCACCGGCGTGGTG
>JBPYFM010000151.1:0-7965 GCA_051986435.1 Solirubrobacterales bacterium
GCGGCGAGGGGCGCGCCGGCAGGGCCGTCGAGAGTGCGGCCGGCGCGGGCAGGGGCGGGCGCGGCAGGCGGGCGGTCAGCGCCGCCGGGGGCGGCGTCATCGAGGCGGCGATCGGGGTCGGCGGGCGTGCGGCCGGCGGCGGCGGGCGCGGGCCTCACGTAGGTGCGGTAGATCGGCAGGGCGGCCAAGGCGCGCTCCAGGTCGGGGGCGTCGACCAGGCGGCGGAGGCGGTCGACCTCCGGTCGGAAGGTCGTCGTCGCCTGTTCGAGCTTCGCCTCGTCGGCGACCTCGTCGAACTCGCGGTGCTCGCCGGTGAGGTCGCGGTAGAGGTCGGTCAACACCTCCTCGCCGGCGGGGTCGACGAAGAGGGCGGCGGCGTCGTTCAGGAACTCGTAGCCGACCGTGCCGGAGACCGGCCAGTCGCGGAGCTCCTCGCGCGCCTCGAGGATCTTCTCCACCCAGACGCGCTCCACCCCGCGCCCGCGGAGGCGCGCCAGGTAGCCGGCCGGGTCGGCGAGGCCGTCGGGGTGGTCGACGCGCAGGCCGTCCACCACCCCTTCGCCCACCAGGCGCAGCGGCAGCTCGTGGGTCTCCTCGAAGACCTCGGAGTCCTCCTGGCGTACCCCCGCCAGTTCGTCGATGTCGAAGAAGCGACGCCGGCGCCCGCTCACCGGGTCGAGATCGAAGAACTTCTCCCGCCGCGCCGGGTCCGCCCAATAGCGGTTCGCGTCGACCGCCGCCATGTGGTTCGGGACGATGTCGAGGATCACGCCGACGCCCGCGTCGGCCACGGCCCGTAGGCCCCCCTCCCCGCCGAGCGCCGCGGAGATCCGCGTCGGGTCGATCACGTCGTAACCGTGCGTCGAGCCCTCCTGTGCCTCGAACGCCGGCGAGAGGTAGACGTGGCTGATGCCGAGCTCCTTCAGGTAGGGCACGAGCTCGCGCACGTGCGCGAACGTCATCTCCGGCCCGAGCTGCAGGCGGTAGGTCGCGATCACCGCGCCACCCGGCGCAGGACCACCACCGACCACCCCGGCACCGGGACGGTCCCGCGCGGTGCCACCCGTTCGCCCTCCGGCAGCCGCTGGGGTTCGGCGGTCGTCAGCTCGATCGTCCACATCGCGCCGAAGCGCCGCGTCGGCAGGCGGAAGTCGACGGCGTCGTTGCCGGCGTTGAAGAGGACGAGGAAGGAGTCGTCGGTGATCCGCTCGCCCGCGTGGTCGACGCCGGGGATCTCCATGCCGTTGAGGAAGACGCCGAGGCAACGGGCGCCGTCGTCCTGCCAGTTGCGCCGCGTCATCCGCAGGCCGTCGGGGCGGAACCACCAGGCGTCCGGCAGCCCCGAGCCGAGCGGTTCTTCACCGCTCAGGAACTCGGCCCGGCGCAGCACCGGGTGCTCGCTGCGCAGCCGGATCAGCCGGCGGGTGAAGTCGACGAGGTCGTCGTTGCGCTCGGCCAGGTCCCAGTCGAACCAGCTCAGCTCGTCGTCGATGCACCAGGCGTTGTTGTTGCCGCCCTGACTGCGCGACATCTCGTCGCCGCCGAGCAGCATCGGCACCCCTTGGGACAACAGCAGCGTGGCGAGCATCGCCCGCCGGCGCCGATCGCGCAGGTCGTCGATCGCGGGGTCGTCGGTCTCCCCCTCCGCCCCCGAGTTCCACGAGCGGTTGTCGTCGGTCCCGCCGCCGTTGCCTTCGAAGTTGGCCTCGTTGTGCTTGCCGTCGTAGGAGACGAGGTCGCGCAGGGTGAAGCCGTCGTGCGCGGTGACGAAGTTGATCGAGGAGTGCGGCGGGCGGCCTTCCGGCTGGTAGAGGTCGCTGGAGCCGGTGAAGCGCCCGGCGAAGTCCCCGACCGAGCCCTGGCCGCGCCAGAAGTCCCGCACCGAGTCCCGGTAGACCCCGTTCCACTCCGCCCAGAGCACCGGGAAGTTGCCCACCTGGTAGCCGCCCGGGCCGACGTCCCAGGGCTCGGCGATCAGCTTCACCTGGCTCAGGATCGGGTCCTGGTGGATCACGTCGAAGAAGGCGGAGAGCTTGTCGACGTCGTGGAACTCGCGCGCCAGCGCCGAGGCGAGGTCGAAGCGGAAGCCGTCGACGTGGCAATCGATCACCCAGTAGCGGAGCGAGTCCATGATCAACCGCAGGACGCTCGGGTGGACCGGGTTCAGCGAGTTCCCGGTGCCGGTGAAGTCCATGTAGAAGCGCGGGTCGTCGGGCACCAGCCGGTAGTACGCCTCGTTGTCGATGCCGCGGAAGGAGAGCATCGGCCCGAGGTGGTTGCCCTCGGCGGTGTGGTTGTAGACGACGTCGAGGATCACCTCGATCCCGGCGCGGTGGAGCGCCTTCACCATGCCCTTGAACTCGCGCACCTGCTCGCCGCGGGTGCCGGTCGCCGCGTAGTCGGAGTGCGGCGCGAAGTAGCCGAGGGTCGAGTAGCCCCAGTAGTTCGTGTAGCCGGCGTCGTGGAGGAAGCTCTCGCTGACGATGTGGTGGACCGGCATCAGCTCGACCGCGGTGACGCCGAGCGAGAGCAGATGCTCGATCGCCGCCTCGGAGGCGAGCCCGGCGTAGGTCCCGCGCAGGTCCTCGCGCACGCCCGGATGGCGCATCGTGAAGCCTTTGACGTGGGTCTCGTAGATCACGGTCTCCGCCCAGCGCGTGCGCGGCGACCCCACCCCCTCCCAGTCGAAGGCGGGGTCGGCGACGACCGAGCGCGGCATCGCATCACGGTCGTCTTCGTCGTCGGGTTCGAGGTCGGCTTCCTCGGAGCCGTCGGGGACGTAGGGCAGGACGTTCGCGCGGTCCCAGTCGACCGGCCCGTCGATCGCCTTCGCGTAGGGGTCGACGAGGAGCTTGCGGCTGTTGAAGCGCTGCCCGGAGGGCGGGTCGTAGGGGCCGAAGACCCGGTAGCCGTAGCGCTGCCCCGGCCCGACCCCCGGCAGGTAGCAGTGCCAGTTGTGGGCTTCGCCGCGGTCGAGCTCGATCTGCCCTTCGGTGCCCTCGTCGTCGAAGAGGCAGAGGACGACTTTCTCGGCCCGCTCGGAGAAGAGCGAGAAGTTCGTCCCGGCGCCGTCCCAGATCGCGCCGAGCGGGAAGGGCTCGCCGGGTAAGACGGGGTTCATCGGAGCACCGCGCCGGCGAGCGCGGGCAGCAGCACGGTCTCCCCGTCGGTCTTCACGCCCGCGTCGCCGTGGGTGCCGAGGACGACCTCGCGGGCGGTGCAGGGCACCCACTGCTCGTGGTCGGCGAAGTTGCAGACGATCTCGTGGGCCCCCCGGCGCAGCCAGAGCCAGCGCTCCTCCTCGTCGAACTCGACCTCGTCGACCGCCGCGGCGCCGAGCTCCCGACGCAGGGTGAGCAGCCGGCGGTAGAGCGCCGCCGTCTCCGGGTCCTCCCTGCGGGTCAGCTTCGAGCGCTCGAAGGTGGCGACGTCCTGCGGGTCCGGCACGTCGCCCGCGAACTCGACGAAGGCTTCGAACTCCCGCCGCCGCCCCTCGCAGGTCGCCTCGGCGATCTTCCTCTCGATGTGGTCGGTGAAGAACTGGAACGGCGCTTCCTCGCCGTACTCCTCGCCCATGAAGAGCATCGGCGTGAACGGGGACAGGAGCACGCACAGTGCCGCCAGCGGCCGGGCGCGGGGCGGCATGCGGTCGCCGAGCGCACGGTTGCCGACCTGGTCGTGGTTCTGCGAGCAGACGACGAACTGCGCGGGCGGGCGGTCGCCGGCGGGCGCGCCGACGCGCTTCTCGCGCACCGCCGAGTAGCGCCCGTCGTAGACGAACGGGCGGTCGAAGGCCTTCGCCAGGTCGGCCACCGTGCCGAAGTCCGCGTAGTACCCCTGGCGCTCCTCGGTCAGCAGCGTGCGCAACGAGTGGTGGAAGTCGTCGGCCCACTGCGCGTCGACGCCCCAGCCTCCCTCTGCCACGGGCCGGACCGTCGCCGGATCGTTGGCGTTGCTCTCGGCGATCACCAACGCATCGTGTCGCACGGCATGGACGCGCGCGGCCAGCTCGGCCACCAGGTGTGTGGGGCTGGTGTCGAGGATCGCGTGCACCGCGTCGAGGCGCAGGCCGTCGATCCGGTAGTCGCGGACCCACATCTCGGCGTTCTGGATCGCCCATTCGCGCACCGGATCCGAGCGCGCGGCGTCGTAGTTCAGGCCTTTGCCCCAGCCGGTCTGGTGGCCGTCGGTGAAGTAGGGGCCGAAGTCGGTCATCGCCTTGGTCCCGGACGTACCCAGGTGGTTGTAGACGCAGTCGAGGATCACCGCCAGCCCCGCCGCGTGGGCGGCGTCGACGAACCGGGCGAGCCCCGTCGGCCCGCCGTACGGTGCGAACGGCGCGTAGATGTAGATGCCGTCGTAGCCCCAGCCGCGCTCGCCGGGGAAGGCGGCGACGGGCATCACCTCCAACGCGGTGATGCCGAGCTCGGCGAGGGCGGGCAGGTGCTCGATCGCCGCGTCGAAGGTCCCCTCGGCGGTGAAGCAGCCGACGTGCATCTCGTAGACGACGAGGTCCCTGGGACGCACCGTCGGCGCCTCCGCGCGCCACTCGAAACCCCCGGTGTCGACGATCCGCGACGGCCCGCGGATCCCTCTCGGCTGGAAGCGGGAGCAAGGATCGGGCCGCCGTCTGCCGTCGAGGACGACGTCGTAGTCCTCGCCGGGATGTGCCTCGAGGGTCCCCGCGTAGATGCCGTACCCGACCGGCTCGAGCGGGTGATCGGTGCGGCCGAAGCGGATCGCGACGCCCTCCTCCGCGTTCGGCGCCCAGACGCGGAACTCCACGCCCCCGTCACCGACCGGGACAGCGCCGAATCGGTGTTGCCATGGATAAGAAGTCACTCGGGCCGCAGCCAGACGACGCCCAGCGGCGGCAGCGTCAGCTCGGCCGAGAATGACTGCTCGTGCCAGCCGATCGGCTCCGCCTCGACCCCGCCCCCGTTGCCGACGTCGCCGCCGCCGTAGTGACGCGAGTCGGTGTTCAGGATCTCCGTCCAGGTCCCCGCGCGCGGCAGCCCGACCCGATACCCCTCGTGCGGCACCGGCGAGAGGTTGCAGACGCAGACGACGGTCCGCTCGCCGCCGGTCGAGGCGCGGCCGAAGGCGAGCACGTTGCGCGCTGCGTCGTTGGCCTCCAGCCAGTAGAAGCCCGCGTCGTCGAAGTCGCGGTCGTACAGCGCGGGCTCGGCGCGCAGCAGCCGGTTGAGATCGCGGACCAGGTTCTGGATCCCGGCGTGCTCGGGCCGCTCCAGCAGGTGCCAGTCGAGCGAGCGCTCGTAGCTCCACTCCGCCTCCTGGGCGATCTCGTTGCCCATGAAGAGGAGCTTCTTGCCCGGATGCGCCCACATGTAGGCGTAAAGGGCGCGCAGGTTCGCCAGCTTCTGCCAGCGGTCGCCCGCCATCTTCCCGTACATCGAGCCCTTCCCGTGCACGACCTCGTCGTGGGACAGCGGCAGGATGAAGTTCTCCGAGAAGGCGTAGACGAGGCTGAAGGTCAGCTCGTGGTGGTGGTAGCTGCGGTACACCGGGTCGTAGCCGAAGTACCCCAGGGTGTCGTGCATCCACCCCATGTTCCACTTGAAGCCGAAGCCGAGCCCGCCGAGGTAGGTCGGCCGCGAGACGCCCGGCCAGGCGGTCGACTCCTCCGCCGCCGAGACGATGCCGGGCTCGCGCCGGTAGAGCGTCTCGTTCATGCCCTTCAGGAACTCGACCGCGTCGAGGTCCTCGTTGCCGCCGAACTCGTTCGGCACCCATGCGCCCTCGGGGCGCGAGTAGTCGAGGTAGAGCATCGAGGCGACGGCGTCGACGCGGATCCCGTCGGCGTGGTACTCGCGTGGCCAGAAGAGCGCGCTCGCGGTGAGGAAGTTGCGCACCTCGTGCCGGCCGTAGTTGTAGATCAGCGTCCCCCACTCCGGGTGGGCGCCGCGGCGCGGGTCGGCGTGCTCGTAGAGCGCGGTGCCGTCGAAGCGGGCCAGCGCCCAGTCGTCGCGCGGGAAGTGGGCCGGGACCCAGTCGAGGATCACCCCGATCCCCGCCCGGTGCAGCCTGTCGACGAAGGCGCGGAATTCGTCCGGCGACCCGTGACGGGCGGTCGGCGCGAACTGGCTCGTCACCTGGTAGCCCCAGGAGCCGCCGAACGGGTGCTCCATGACGGGGAGCAGCTCGACGTGGGTGAAGCCCATGTCGGTGACGTAGGCGGCGAGATCGTCGGCGAGCTCCAGGTAGGTGAGCGGCCGATCCTCGCCGGCGGCGACGACGCGCCGCCAGGAGCCGAGGTGGACCTCGTAGATGCAGATCGGGCCGCCGCTCGGCTCGGTCTCGTGGCGGCGCTCCATCCACTCCGCGTCGCCCCACTCGTGGGTGGTGCGGTGGACGACCGAATCGGTCCGCGGCGGCACCGTGGTGGCGAAGGCGAGCGGGTCGGCCTTCAGCCGCATCTCGCCGGACGCGGTGCGGACCTCGAACTTGTACGGGGTGCCCTCGCCGACGCCAGGGATGAAGATCTCCCAGATGCCCGAGGCACCGAGCGAGCGCATCTGGTCGAGGTCCCCGCGCCAGTCGTTGAAGGCGCCGACGACGCTGACCGAGCGGGCGCCGGGGGCCCAGACCGCGAAGGCGGTCCCGGCCACTCCGTCGACCTCGGTGACGTGCGCGCCGAGCTTGCCGTAGAGGTCCTCGTGGCGGCCCTCGCCGATCAGGTGCAGGTCGACCTCCCCGAGGGTCGGCGGGAAGGCGTACGGATCGCGGATCGTGTACGGGCCGCCGTCGGCGTAGGTGACCTCGAGCTCGTAGCGGTGGCTGTCGATGGTGCCTTCGTAGAGGCCCGCCGGGTGGACTTTCCTCAGCTCGACGGAGGCGGAATCCTCGGGAAGCGCGACGACTTTCTCGGCCGCAGGACGATAGGCGCGGACCACCAGGCCATCGCCGTCGGGATGCACGCCGAGCAGGCTGTGTGGATCGTGATGTTCGCGATGGATGAGACGGTCGATGTCGGTCGTCATGCGACCTCGACCTCCAACAACCGGGTGATCCCCGCGACCGGGATCCCCACCCAGTCGGGACGATTGTCGAGCTCGTAGCTCAGCTCGTAGACCGCTTTCTCCAGCTCGTAGATCGCCAGCAGCTGGTCGACCTCGCGCCGCGTCGCGGGCAGCAGGCTCGGGTCGATCGAGTCGAGGTAGCCGTCGAGGAACTTCATACGTGCGGTCTGCTCCCACTCGGCCGGCGGATCGGCGGCCCGTTGCACGCGGGCTGCCGGCAGGGCGTACGCGAGCGAGCGCAGCAGGCCCGCGACGTCGCGCAGCGGCGAGGATTTGTTGCGGCGCTCCGGCAGCGGGCGGGCGGGCTCGCCCTCGAAGTCGAGGATCGTCCAGCCGCGGTCGGAGAGCAGGGCCTGGCCGAGGTGGAGGTCGCCGTGGACGCGGATCGCCATCCCGGCGCCGCCGACCCCGGCGAGGCTGCGGAGCTGGTCGCGGAGCTCCTCGTCGCGGTGGGCGATCGGTGCCAGGCGCTCGTCTTCGGGCAGGTCGAGGAAGGCGCGTTCGATCCCTTCGTCGAGGCTCGCGGTGAAGAGCGCGAGCGACTCGTTGCCGCGCTCCTCCGGCGCGAAGACCGGGTCGGTCGGGTCGCTCCCGAGGGCGGTGTGCATCGCGCCGACCGTGTGGCCGAGCGCCCGCAGGGGCTCCAGCAGCGAGTCCGGGTCGCCCGCCAGCCCGTCCAGCACCAGCTCCCAGCCGTCGCGGCCGTCGGCGATGAACTCCTGGACGACACCGAGCGTCGCGTCGGCGGGGTGCCCTTCGAACTCGTACCAGCCGAGCAGCTTGGGGACGTGGCGGAAGCCGCGCTCGCCGAGGAAGCGGAGCATCTCCAGCTCCGGGTTCACCCCCGCCTCGACCCGGCGGTAGACCTTGAGGATCGCGTCCTCGCCGAAGACGACGGAGCTGTTCGACTGCTCGGAGGCGATCG
>JBPYFM010000152.1:0-17463 GCA_051986435.1 Solirubrobacterales bacterium
ATTGCCGCCGGCCGTCCTGGGCGCCTCATGGGGGTCCTGGCAGGCTGTGACCCCCATGAGGCGCCCAGGACGTGAGGGTTTCGTGGGAGAGCTTGCGCAGGGACGTGACGAAGTCGGACTTACGTCGGGGTGATGCGCGAGAGAAGGCACACCTCGGGCCCGGACCCTCCGTCCCTCCTCCGACCGGGGGCCGTCAGGGGCCGATCGGTGACGAAGATGCCGGGAACGTCACACGCCCGGGCGCCTTCCGTCCCTTCCCGGGCCCGGATCGAGGGTCCCCCGGGGCGCGGTCGTCCTAACCGGCGCTATAGGTCGGTTAGGACGACCGCACCTGCGTGCGTGTTGTGCGACACGGGAGGAAGCGTGGAGATCCCACGCTCTTCGTGACGAGGTCCCACCTCCGTCACGGATCGGTGACGGATCCGTCGCCCTCCCGTGACCCTCCCGCGGGTGTCCCTCCACACTCCCCGAAGACCCGGCCCTCTCGGCCACGGCCACAGCCTGCCCGGGCCGTGGCCGAGAGGGCCGCGTCCCTTTCCCGGGGCGCCAGCTTCAGAGGGCCGCGTCCCTTTCCTCGTCCCTCGCCCCGGCGACAGAGTTATGTCGACTCCGGAGCAGCACCACTCAAGCGTGCATCTGGCCATTGGACACCGGGCAGTACGGGCTCGACGCAACGTTTCAGGGGCGGACCGGCTTCGAACGGATGGAGATCCACGAGGCGGCGTTGAAGTCGTCGGGCGTGCGGTTTCGGCTTGTCCAGGGGCTCGGGGGCGCGTGGACGCTGCGATTCGGGCCGCTCAGCGCGGCGGAGGTCTCGTTGGCACTGCGGTCCTTCGTGCACTGAGTCGCCATCGAGGCCGGAGGCGGCTTGGGCGGCCGGAGGCTTCCTGCGGTGAGCCCTTCTCCGATCCAACGCACGATAATCTTGGTTCTCGTCCTCCTGTGCTAGATACGCGGGTGTGAGTGAATCCACCCGGCGGGGGTACGGTTTCTGGCTTCCTGTCTGCCTTGCTGTCACCCTCGCCTCAACTTCGGGAGGCGCAGATGCGTACTTCTTTTCCGGTTCAGTTTGCCGGTCACCTGCTCGGCAAAAGTAGGGAGGCTGGCGAGTTCCAGGATCGCAGCACGGGCGAGAAGGTCGAGTTCGGCGAGGCGTACGAGATCGCCTTCGAGAACAGCGACGGGCTGTCGCAGACGGTCCGGTGCGCGCTTGGTGCGCTGGCCGATGCGGCGGACTTCGATGTCACGAAGGCGCCTAAGTTTCAGCCGGTCGTCGTTCGCGGTGACGTGGCTATCGGTGACGGTCGCGCGGGCAGCTTCCGGCCGACTGAAGTCCGGGTCGCCAAAGCCTCGGCGTAGGCCCGTGTTCCGTGTCGTCGGTGCGCCGCGTCCTGTGGGCGCTCCTGGCCTTGGGGCTGCTCGCCTTCTCGCTCGGCTGTTTCTGGGCGGCTGGTTCCGCGTCTGCTGATGAACCGGCGCCCGCCTACGCGCCTCCGGCCAGCCCGGTCGAACCGTCCGGGCCTGGCGAAGCTCCGGGGTGTCCCGGTGGCCTTGGGGCCTATGAAGGCGAAGACCCGGCCGTCGCGGCGGTGTACGGGCTCGACGCCGACCTGGTGGCGTCGTGCGTCGTCGAGCGCTACGGCCTCGCTCGGGTTCGGGAACGCACCTACTGGTCCGTGGCCGAGGCTGTCGGATCGGCCCATCTGCAGGAAGTCGGCAACGAACTCCTGTCGCAGATCGCTGAAGCGCCTCCGTCCTCCGGCTCGGCCCTGTCGCCCGAAGTGGTCGAATCGGGCTTCGAGGCCGAGAAGTTCGCGCTCTGGTTCATCGCCGCGGTCCTGGTGTGCGGTCTCGGCGCCTACCTCCTCGTCCGCCTGGTGGTCTTCCGTGATAACTGATCTTGTGGCGGTGGTGGAGAGGGCTGGTGCCTACGCTCTCCTCTTCGTTCTCCAGCTCGCCGTCTTCTCCGCGTTTGGTCTGCGTGGTGTTGCGGTCTTCGCTGTGTTCCTGTCTGCTGTGGACAGGCTGCTGCAGCGTCGCCGGTTCCCGCTCGGGACGGAGGGGTCCCCCCCTCATAGCCGCCCCATGCCCGCAGAGGAGGGGTTCAGTCATCCGAAGGACGCGAAGCGACCCCCGAAGGGGGTTGACGGGTTCCCGACCGGAGGGCACGTCCCGTGATCGCCTCCCTCGTCACCCTCGCGCCCTCCACCGAAGCGATCGAAGCCGGGCTGCTGACCGAGTTCATGGCCGCCCTCGCGATCGTCGGCATCTTCTCGATCTTGACCTTCGTCCTGCGGACTCTTCGCGGACGGTGACCCTTGTCAACCCACCAGTACACGAAAGGAGGTGATGCACATGAAGCATCTGATCGAAAAGCTCCGCTCCGGCCGTGCCCGTCTGGCGCTGGTCGCGGTGTCGGTGGTGGCTCTCCTGGTTGCGGCGGCCCCTTCCGTCGCCGCGGCCGAAGAACCGGCGGGTACGAGCGGCTCGGCGATCGCGAAAAGCTTCGTCGAACCGCTGACTACCAAGTTCGTCGAAGCTCTCCCGATCATCGTCGGGTTCCTGGTGCTGGTCGCGGCGACGGTTGCGATCATCAAGTTCGTCCAGTCGCGCGGCAGATCCAAGACCGTGTGAGCTCGGCGCTCCGCCTGGCCGCCGTCCTCGGAGCGGCTGTCTCCCTCCTGGTCGCATTGGGGGCAGCCGCTCCGAGTTCGGCCCGGGCCGCCTGGTCCCCGACGTCGACGGGGTGCCCAAGTGGAGTGGGCTCTCCGTGTTACGTGTGGAAATCGCCCGAAGGGGTCATCACCGAAGGCGGCAAGTACATGTCCAAAGTCGAGTTCGAAACGCTCGGCGCGGACTCCGCCAATGCCGTGATCGAAGGCGGTCATCTGTCGCCTGCGGCCAAAACCGTGATCGAAGACGGACACACGGTTCCCGAAGCGGTGGCCGACGCGCGCGGGTACGGGTCTGCTCTCGCTACGCCTGGTGAGACCACTGCGGCCTCAGGTGCGGAGGCGGCCTCCGACGCTGCCGGCCTTTTCGAGGCGTCTGGCGTGCTTCCTGCTCTGGGCGCCGTCGTCAGCTTCGGGGTCGGCGCTGCGGTGGGTTCTGAGATCTGTCACGCGATTGGCATCTCCGGCTGCTGGTTCTTCGGGAGCGGGGAAGGCGACCCGCCGCCCCCGTCTGAAGGGCACTGGATCGAACTGACGTCGAAGGTCGAAACGGAATTCGGTGTCGTTCCGGCCTATAACTGGGGCTGGGGCGTGACGAACGTGGTCGCGACGAACGTGCAGCCTCTCAGCGAACCCTGCGGCGTTTCGGCCCGGTCGGGCACCGACTACCAGTTGAAGGCCAATGCGGTCGAAAACATGTGTGTGATCTCGGGTGTCCACTACACCCGTTATTCCAGCTACCAGATTCGGTGGATGATGTCGAACCGGGTTCTCAACTACGAGTCTTCCGATAATCCGTCGATCTCCAATTATTCCTACACGGCGCCGGGGAACTGGTCGGAACGGGCTGCCAAAGCGATGACCGAACCGGGTAGCGTCGGTCTAGGGCGTTCGGGCGCGGCTCTGGCGACGCAGTTCATCGCTAGCAAGGTCCCTGGCTCGAACGTCCCGAACCCGTACTCGCTTACGGTTCCCGTTCCGGACTGCGATGGTCTCCTTTACGCGAAATGCGCGGAACTGATCGAAAAAGCGGGGCTCAAACCGACTCACAAAGAACTGGGTTGGCAGCAGGCGGTTACGGCGGACCCCCCTGAGCAGGTGGAGGAACTCCAGCCGGCGCGTTCGACGGAAGTCGAAAAGGGGTCGACGGTCACGGTCGTGACGAACCCTGACGGTCCTGATATGCCGGTCGTCGTTCCGTCGCCGGGCGCGAACGAAACCTATGACCAGTACGTCGCGACCCTGAACCCGGCCCTGGCTCCGTCCAAGGTCGTCTTGTCGGCCACGAACGAGGATCCTTCGTTCGGTCCTGATGCGGTGACCGGCACGAATCCTGTCGCCGGTACCCGGGTCGACCCGTCGCTTACCACGCCGGTGACGGTGGACGTTAACCCCCCTGACGCTCCGCCGGCGAGCGGGCCGCCCGGTGGTGGCTTCGTTGCCCCGTCGGTCCCGGCGATCGCGGCGCCCGGGCTGGCCGTGCATCCCTGCGGTGTCTTCCCGTTCGGCCTCTTCTGCTGGGTCAAGGAAGCGATCGCGGAAATCGACACGGCGCCCAAATGCCCGTCTGCTCAGGTCCCGCTCGGCGTCCAGCAGGACACCATGGAACTGGGCATCTGCAAACTGCCCGAAGTCGAACACTGGATGGGCCTCTGGCGCACCCTTGTTGTCTTCTTCTTTACGATCGGCTGCGCGTGGACCTTTGCGAAGGCGACCGGTGCCGTCGGTGCCGGGGGAGACGACGACTGATGCTGTCGGTGCTCTCGGCCGTGCTTGACGGCGTCCTTTCGCTGCCCTACCTCCTGGCCGCCCTGGTCGTGGATTCGATCAACGGCTGGCTTGCGCTGCTCGGCGCCCTGGCGGCCGCCGCGATCGCCGTCCTCCCGTCTTTCCCGCCGTTGCCGCAGCTGCCCGGTGAATGGGGAGCGGCTGTCTCCTGGTTCCTTCCGCTGGGGACCATGCTCGGCATCTTCACCGGCTTCGTGCTGGCGTGGGTCGCGTGGTGGGCCATCTCGGCGCTGTTGCGCTGGGCGAAGGTGATCGGCGCCTGATGCCCGGTCCGGTCGTTCAATGGCGGTCCCGTCAGCAGTGGCGTCGGTACTACGTCCGTGAGGTCGGCCGGGATCTCGGCCATCGGCTCCTCCTCCTGGTCGTCTTCCTCTTCCTCGTCGGCCTCGGTCTCCACCTGGTCGTGCCGGTCCGGTGATGCGCGGCCGTTGGTTCCTCCTCGTACTGCTCGGCGCCGCGATCGGTGCCGTGCTCTATGCGGGTGGTGTGCCTGGTCCGATCGTCTACGTCATACGCGGGGTCGCGATGCACCTCGCCTACACCCATGGAGGTGGTCACTAGTGGTATCCGAACCGCCGATCAGCGGCGCCGATGTCGCCCGCGAATATGTCGGCGCGACGAGCTCGGCGTTCCTCGAAGCGCTGCCCTACCTGATCGGCTTCCTCGCGCTTACGGGTGCGGTGCTGTTCCTGGTGTTGGTCGTTCGCACTCGTTTCGTCAATCGCTACAAGCACGGCCTGTGATCCGTCTGGTTACCGGTCCGCTCGGCACCGGAAAGAGCTACTACGGGGTCCGCAAGGCGACCGACGCGCTCCGTGAAGGCAAGCTCGTGGTGACCAACTTCGCGATGTCGGAGGGGTGGATGGACGTGGCTCTACGCCATGGCTACCTCTTCAAGCACACCAGGAAGCTCGACGATCGCGTGGCGAAGGCGCGCCGTCGTCACCTTCAGGTCTTCTCGCTCGAGGAACTGATGCGGGTGCGGGTCGCTCACGAAGCGCCTTTTGCGGAGCCGAAGTTCAACGCGGACGGCACCCCGTGGATCGAGCCGGATACCGGCCGACAGAGGTGGGTTCCCAAGGAAGGCTCCTGCGTCGTGATCCTCGACGAGGCTCATCGCTGGATGAACGCGCGTAGCTGGTCGCAGAAAGGGCGCGAGGGCATCCTCAACTTCTTCGCCCTGGCGCGCAAGGAAGGCTTCGTCGTCTACCTGATCGCCCAGCGCGCCGAGAATATGGACGTGCAGGTCCGGGAACTCTTCGAGGACCACATCCGCCTCAACAACCTGAAGCGCTCGGTGCGCGTGTGGGGCATCCCGGTTGTGCCCTTCAACGCCTTCATCGCGACCTGGTGGAACCACGCCTACCCGGACTTCCCGAACAAGTTCGAGCGCTACCGGCTCGACTACCGCAAGCGCCTCTACGACACCATGGACACGGGCAGCTTCGGCCAGGGCGTCATGTCTAGAGAGGGCGCCATCCTCGTCCCCACGCCTCTCGACGCACCGTCCCCCACGGACAGCCCGCCGACCGGGGGACCCGCGCCGTCAGGCGCGGGTCCGCGCGACGGACTGGCCGCGGGGCGGGTCGACGAGGAACGTGGGCCGGAGGGGGGCGTCTTCTTCCCTGGCGACTTTCCGACCTCCCCGGACCCGGCTCTGGGTAGTTGACCGGGAAAGCAAAAAGCGATCGCTCGGCGTCGGCTCCCTCTAACAGCCGTCTGAGTCTCATATATGGGACTGGCGTGGTGGAGGGGGAGGCCGTCGAAGTGAAGGTCGGCGTGCGGTGGGATTGGGCCGACGTGAAGCTTGTGGAGGAGCGGTGGCGTTGGCCGACTCGGCTCGATGGGCGAAAGGGGGGTGCGGTCAGGATCGACGATCGTGTGGTCCTCCGCATCCGGCGGACTGGGGAGATCATCCGTACTACCCCGTGGTTGATGTCTCGGTCTGCCATCTATCGGGGCGTTCAGGGGTCGCTGTTTTGACCTCGAGGCGAGCGCCGGGCGCGTCCGCGCGGGTCGGTCGTGCTGGCTATTCGGACTGGGGTACCTACGAACCCGGCCCGGGTGGCTGGTGCTATTCGTGTGGCCGCTCGAGCGGATGGCACGCGGGGACCGGTTGTTTTGGTCCGGACGCGGGGAACGGCGGAATTCCTTCGCCCCGCCTCGAGGCGCTTGGGGCGGGGTCGATTTGGGCTCAGGGGCGGCTCTTTTGACCGTTGCGGCTGCCGGCGTCGATACCTGGTCGGT
Source organism: Solirubrobacterales bacterium (assembly GCA_051986435.1). Lineage (GTDB taxonomy): Bacteria > Actinomycetota > Thermoleophilia > Solirubrobacterales > 70-9 > VAYN01. The sequence goes on from JBPYFM010000152.1 coordinate 6,708, forward strand.
GGCCTGGTACCTCCGCGAGGAAAGCTCGGCTGTCGCGGCAATGGAGCATCTCGCCACGGATCGTGCTGCGAGGTCGCGGCTGCTTCCGGAAAAGGTTGCCGGTCACCGCGTCGGCTGGTTCCCTGGTAGCCGGCTGGTCTTCGCCGAGGGTCGGCCAGGAGGCGAGGAGGGGCTTTGCGATCCCGGTGACCTTCCTGGGGTGGCGCGCCTCCTGGCCGAGGGAATCCGCGATCGCGGGGTGAGGCTACCGCAGCATGACTACCTCCCGAACGGGATCCCTGATGGCGCGCTTCGGCGGTCGGCGTCGCTGGGCGGCTCGGGCTTTTCCGGGGTGAGGCGACTCGACTCCACGGTCGATCTTCGGTTCGATTCTTCCGGCAGGGGCCTGGCCGCTCTCTCGGGCGTGGCCGCGCTCCCGGTTCCGCGGGTGTCCAAGAAAGCGCAGCGGGAGGTCGGGGGGAACCGGGTCGAGACGGTCTGGTTCCTCGGGTCCTCCGGTCGTTCGGTCCTCGGCCGCTGGTATGACAAGGGCCTGGAGACGGGCGAGCAGCGCCGTGGGGTCTGGGTGCGGCCGGAGGACCAGCGTCGTTTCGCTAAAGAAGCTCGGGTCCCGGTCGATGTTGTTGCAGATGCGTCTTTTGTTCGGGATTCTTTCGTCCGGCGTTTTCAGCCGCTCTGGCAGGCATCGAAGGGGGTACTTGTGGCTTCGCATTCCGAGTTGGCGGGTCGGGTCCGCGAATTGGTCGAAGAGGGCGAGATGACGCCGGGAGAAGCCAAGGCCGCGCTTGGTCACCTGATCCTCGATTCAGGCGGGGTCGAGCTCCAGTCGCGATCGACCCGCTATCGCGACCGTGCGGTGTGCAGGCGGCACGGGCTCGTTCTGGCCGACTGCGAGGACGATCAGGTGTCGATCGACCTGGGGGAAGTTGTCGAAGAGGCCCTTGACACGGATTGCTGGGGTGTCGGGTGAGGGAGGTCGCGTCGGTGTGTCCCGGATGCGGGCTGCGTACCTATGTCGCGGTAGATGCCTGGGCGGGGTCGCCCGACGCGTCGCGTGATCGCAGGTGTGGGCAATGCCGGTCCGGCGACGCTGTGGGGTGGCCGACGCTCGCCTATGAGCCGCGGCGGAAACACCGCGTGGGTTGTGAGCTCGGGCCGCTGGTGCTCGCGGTGGCCCTTGTCGCCGCGCCTGTCTTGGCCGTCCTCGAGATCCTTTCCCGGTGACTCGCTTCTTCAACCGCGAGGTCGTCGCGGTCCGGTGGATGTGCGATGGCTGTGACGCTACGGCGGTCGGTGCGCCTGACCGGCTTCCTGAGGGCTGGGTGGAAATCGATCCGCCGCCTTGGCTCGCTGCGGACGGGCCTCGTTTCGCGTGTCCGGAGGATGCTGAGCGGCTTTTGGAGCGCTCTCGGCGGCGGTGGGCGCGGTTCTCGGAGCGGAGCTACCTGGTGTCGGCGGCTGAGTATGAGGTTCTGCGCGCGACCCTTCGTCGTGTGACGCATGAACTGGAGCGTCTTAAGTTCAGCGGCGAGCGGGCCGCCCGCCGGAAACTGTGAGTGAATCCGGGGCTTGCGACCCGCTCGCCGCTGATTTCCTAGTGTCGCATGGTGCTGGCTCCTCGGGGTTGGAAAACCGAAAAGTGGGTACTTCCGCTGCCGATAATTCGGAAACTCCGGTCCGATCCAACGCACGATAATCTTTATTATGTCAACTTGAAGGGCGAGCGGCTTTGGAGGGGACCGCTCGGCGCTTGGACGGCTCCTCACCCGCAGCCCTCGAGGCGGTCGGGGGTCAGCCGGCCTTTTCGATCGCTTCTTCGAACTGACCGGAGGATTCCGGGGTGTTCAGGAGTTCGAGGCCTTTGGTCTTCGGGCCTTCGATCGCGAACGACGGCGTGCCTTCGAAGCCGAGTTGCTGGGCTTCCTTGGTCTGGGCTTCGAGGCTCTTCTTGAACTTGCCGCTCTTGCGTTCCTCGTTCCACTTGGCCAGGTTCGGGATTCCGGCTTCCATGCCTACGGATTCGATGAACTTTTCGGTCACGTAGCCGGAGTTCTCCTCGCCCTGGTTCCGGTAGAAGAGCTCGACGAAGTTCCAGGCCTTGCCCTGGGTCCCGGCCGCCAAGGCGGCTTCGCCGGCGGGGATCGACTGCGGGCCGATGATGATGAACTGGTTGAAGTCGATGCTGGCTTCGCCGTCGCGTACCTGGTGTTCGATGACTTCCGGCGTCACGTTCTCCGCGTTTTCTTTGCAGAACGGGCACTGGAGGTCGCCGAACTCGGAGACCTTCACCGGCGCGTCGGGCCTGCCCAGGAGAGTCCCTTTCTGCGGGATCCCGGCCAGGAGCTTCTCGACTTCGGCCTTGCCGATAAGGTGCGAGGGCTTACCGCCGTCGGCCGAATCGCCGCCGCCCGAGCTGGCGACGACGATCACGACCACGACGATGATGATCGCCAGGAAGACGCCTGCCGCGGATAGCTGCAGCAGCCGCTGCCGACGGGCGGCGTCGTCCACGCTCAGGCAGCTTTTGCGATCCGTTCTTCGATCGCTTCGGTCGATTCGGGCGTTCCCAGCAGTTCGATGCCGTTCGAGCTCGGGCCTTCCACCGCAAACGACGGCGTGCCTTCGAAGCCGAAGGTCGAGGACGCCTGATTGGTCGTCTTTTCGACCTCTTTTTTGAACTTGCCGCTGAGGCGTTCTTTGTTGAACCGGGCCATGTCGGGGACGCCCGCGGCTTTGGCGATCGATTCGATGAATTCTTCGGTCACGTAGCCCGAGCGCTCCTCGCCCTGGTTGCGATAGAAGGTCTCGATGAAGGTCCAGCCTTTTCCTTGTTCGCCCGCGGCATAGGCGGCTTCGCCGGCCGGAATCGATTCTTCGCTGATGATGATGAAGTCCCGGTAGGTCAGCTTGACTTTGCCGCTTTTCACCTGCGTAGAGATGATTTCCGGCAGGATTTCTTCGATGTACTCTTTGCAGACCGGGCACTGCAGGTCGCCGTACATGTAGAGCGTGGTCGGCGCCGTTGACTTGCCGAGCGTGAGTTTTTCCTGCGGGATTCCCGCAAGGGCTTTGTTCACTTCGGCGACATGTTCGACGTTCGAGGCGTCACCGCCGGACTTACTGCTCCCGCCGGCGACGATGATCACGACCACGACCACGATGATCGCCAGGAACACCCCGGCCGCCGAGAGCTGGAGCAGGCGCGTCCGCCGATCGCCGCCGGCCGCCTGTTTTTCGGCCGCTATGCGTTCTTCTCGGCGTTTCTCCCTGTCGCGCTGGTTACTCATCAGTCCTCCGTGTCGTTTACGTGCGAAATCGGTACTGCCCTGCCCCTGCGACCCTAGCCGTCCTCAGCCCAGCCGTGCTCAGCCGTCTTCGGCGATCGGGCGCGCGGGCGCGCCTCCCCCGCTGCCGATCACGTTGCCGCCCTCGGGCGTGCCGACGTAACCGAGCAGCCGCGTGATGTTGAGGAGGAAGCAGATCGTCATCAGGACCGCGTTGGCGACGCACCACTGACAGATCGCTTCGATCTTCCAGATCTCCAGGTAGGTCAGGTAGATGCTGAAGCCGAAGCCGCCGAGCGTGAACAGGAAGCCGCCCAGGCGCGCGTAGTCGTTCCCGAAGAGCACCGTGCCGAGGATCAGGATCCAGCCGATGATCCCGAAGATCGCGACGTTGATCCCGGCGATGTGGGAATAGGAGCTCTTGGCGACGGTCTCGCAGCCGTGGCCGCCCGCGAGGCAGGTCGGCGCGCCCGAGGTCGAGTCGGAGATCAGGATGTACGTGGCCACGCAGATCCCCAGCACGCCGATGAAGGCGATCGCGCTCCGCAGAATTCGTTCACTCGGGAAGCTCATACCAATCTTCTACCTGGATAGTGGCAGGTTTGGCTCAAGGGCAAATAAGGAAATCTCCCGTGAGAGGCGCCCGCCCTGCCAGGCCAACGGCGACTGCCCTGCATCCTCGCTGATGAGACGGGCATGAGGCAAGGCCTCCGCATACGCCGACGCGACCGCGTAGGGATGGCCCGGGTCGGCCTCGTCGCGGGAGGCGACGACCAGCGTCGGGACCTGGAGCCGCGAGAGGTCCGCCAGCGACCCGAACGGCCGCGAGGCGGGCGTCTCGCGCAGCGCCCGCACCATCTCGCCGAGGTTCCGGTGCAGTTCCATGCGCTGTCTGCTCGCTTTCGCGACGGAGTCACGCCAGGGCTCGGCGACGCGGCTCTCGCGCATCAGGTAATCGACGAAGCCGTCGATGCCGCCGGTCTCCAGCGCCGCCGCCAGCCCGTCCCAGTAGGCAAGCGTCGCGTCGGTGAGCTCCCCGGTATAGGTCGGGCCGACGAGCACCAGCCCGCTCAGCCGCTCCGGGTGCGCGAGCGCATAGCCGACCGCGGTGTGGGCGCCCATCGAGTGCCCGCCGAGCAGGAAGCGGCCGTCGCCGACCTCCGCCTCGATGACCCGCTCGAGGTCGGCGATCAGCTCCGGGTATCCATAACTCTGCCCCGCCGGCGCCGGGTCGGACTGGCCGTGACCGCGCGCGTCGTAGGTGACGACCCGGTGTCCTTCGCGCTCCAGGAAGCGGGAGCCGTGGACGACGTAGCGGCGGCTCGCCGTCAGGCCGTGGCAGAGGACGATCGGCGTCCCCTCCCCCGCGGCGGACCCGCGCAGCACCGGCGCCGGGCCGACCGCGAGCTCGGCGTCGGCCGCCATCAGCCGACTCCCGCGACCGCGCGCTCGAGGTCGGCGACGGACTCGTAGGTGAGTCCGGCGAGGCTCACCTTGCGATAGCCGATCCGCCCCTCCTCGTCGACGACGAAGATCGAGCGCCGGATCAGCGGCCCGGCGGCGATCCCGTAGGCCCTGGCGACCGCCTTGTCCTCGTCGGCCAGCAGCGGCACGTTCAGTCGCTTCTCCTCGGTGAAGCGCTCGTGCGAGTCGACCGATTGCGGCGAGATCCCGAGCACGTCGGCGCCGATCTTGTCCAGGCGCTCCCCTTCGTCGCGGTAGGAGCAGAACTGTCTGGTGCAGACCGCGGTGAAGTCCCCGGGGTAGAAGGCGAGGACGACCTTGCGGCCCCGGTAGTCGGCCAAGCGGTACCTTCGCCCTCCCGTCCCGGGAAGCTCGAACTCCGGCGCCATGTCCCCCACGTCGACCTTAGAGCCCATCCGGAAACCCCCGCGCGCGCCTGGCGGCGGCGGACCGGCTCGGATGCGGCGTCCTCGGTCGGCCAAATAGCGCTGCTATTCGGCCTCCCTGCGTCCTGGCCCCGCTTGGTCCGGCGCTCGCCAGTCGCACACACGGATTTCCGGATGAACTCTTGGCCACTGCCAGAGCTTACGGAGCGGGACCTACCCGCGTTCGATCGTCATCTTTTCGATCACCACGGGCTGGGTCGGTTTTTCTTCCGGACCGCCGAGTTCGCCGATCCGTTCGACCACGTCGAGCCCTTTGGTGACTTTGCCCGCCAGCGCGTATTCCGGCGGCAGCGTTTCGCCCTGCGGCCCGCTCACGATGTAGAACTGGCTGCCGGCGGCGCCGGCCGGCGCTTCGGCGGTCTTCGCCATCGCCACCGTGCCGAGCGTGTATTTGAGGTTTTTCGGCGGTGCCTGGACCACTTCGTAGCCGGGGCCGCCGGTGCCGGTCGGATCGCCGCCCTGGATGACGAATTCGGGCACGATCCGGTGGAAGGTCAGTTCGTCGTAGAAGCCTTCTTCGGCGAGGTAGGCGAAGGAGTTGGCGATCGTCAGCGCTTCGCTCGTCGCGAGCGCGATGTCGAAGGTGCCGCAGTTCGTTTCGACGACCGCGGTGACCTTTTCGCCCTTCTTGGTCGTCAGCTTCGGCTTCGAAAGGCTCTCTTTACGCGGCTTCGGCTGTGCCACTTTCGTGCAGCCTTTGGCACCCTTGCCGCCCTTTTCGGCATTTTCTTTGCTCGCGGTGGTCTTCGTTTCGTCGCTGGAGCTGCCGCCGCCGCTGCGGGAGACGACGATGATCCCGACGATCACGATCGCCAGCAGCGCGAATCCGCCCAGGATGTACCACCGTTTGTCGAACTGGTCCCCACCCATTCGGTCCAGGAGAGTAGAGCAATTACGATCGATGCGATGTCGAGCCTCCCGCCGCTGACGCCGCTGGCCGCCGCGGTGCTCCACGTCGGCAGGCCCGAGCGCGTGCTGCAACTGGCCTGCGGGGACGGCGAGGCGGCCCTTTTCCTGGCCCGTGAGTTCCCGACCGCGCGGGTGCGGGGAATCGACGCCGACGCCGACGCGATCGCCGTCGCCGCCGGGCGGGTCGGCCTGGACCCGGAGGGGCGGGTCGCCTTCAAGGTGGGCGGGCCGCGCCGGATCCCGTATCCGGAGGACAACTTCGACCTCGTCGCCGCGCTCGACGCGCGCCCCTCGCCGCGCGAGGTCGCCCGCGTCCTGCGGCGCGGCGGCCACCTGATCCTCGCCGCGACCCGCGGCAGCGCCACCGGAAGCGGTGTCTCCGGGTGGCTGCTGGCACGCGGGCTGCGCGGCCGCGGCTTCGAGGAGGTCGCCGCCGAGGAGGCGGGGGCCGGCAGCTTCGCCGTCATGCGCCTCGCCAGCCGCGACTGAGCGGGCCGCCGGCCTTAGGGTGAGCGGATGGAGGCGGGCGAGGACAAGGCGACCCCGGAGCGCGGCGCGACCGACACCGCGAGCGCGGGCAGGACGGCGGGGGACGTCGAAACGCCGGATCCCGACGCCGATCCGCGGCTGGTTCCCGCTCTCGGCGAGGAGCCGCCGCCGCTCGCCCTGCTCGTCAACCCATCCTCCGGCGGCGGCCGGGCGCTGAAGCTGCAGCCGCGGATCGAGGCCGCCCTCGACGGCCGGCGCGTCCCCTTCCGCGTCGTCCGCACCAAGAGCATGGAGCACGGCGTCGCCAAAGCGCTCCGCGCGGTCGAGGCCGGCGAGGTGCCGGTGGTCGTCAGCGGCGACGGGATGGTCGGCGCGATCGGGGGCGCGATGGCGGGCGCCGAGACGCCGCTCGGGATCGTCCCGGTCGGCCGCGGCAACGACCTCGCGCGCGTGCTCGGGATCCCGACAGAGCCGGAGGCGGCGCTCGAGGTCGTCCTCGCGGGCCACGTCCGCACGATCGACATCGGCGAGGCCAACGGCCACCGTTTCCTCGGCATCGCCAGCGTCGGCTTCGACTCCGACGCGAACCGCATCGCCAACGAGAGCCGCCTGCGCGGCAACCTCGTCTACGCCTACGCGGCGCTGCGCGCGCTGGCGTCCTGGAAGCCCGCCCGCTTCACGATCGGGATCGGCGAGCAGCGCACGCGCGTCGAGGGCTACTCGGTCGTCGTCGCCAACAACAGCGCCTACGGCGGCGGCATGTACGTCGCGCCCGATGCCGAGCTCGACGACGGCGAATTCGACGTGGTGACGATTGAGAAGGTCGGCAAGCTCCGCTTCGTGAGTAACCTGCCGAAGGTGTTCAAGGGCACCCACGTCCACAACGAGGAGGTGCACGTCGTGCGCGCCTCCCGGCTCTCGCTCAGCGCCAGCCGCCCCTTCGCGGTCTATGCCGACGGCGAGCACCTGACCGACCTTCCAGCCGACCTGCGAGTGATCCCGCACGCGCTGCGCGTGCTGGCCCCGCCGGCCGCTTGAGCGCCGCGGTGGCCAGCGGGCGAGCGGGCCGCACCGGTCCCGCCTTCGCCGCCAAGCGAGCGCTCGCGCGGGCGATCGGCGCGGCGAGCCGGCGCACCGGGCGCGGCGGCGGCACGACGCTGCCGGGACGGGTGCTGCTGCGGCTGGAGCCGGAGGCGATCGCGCGGCTCGGCGCCGGGCTCACCGGTGGCTCGACGATCGTCTCGGCGACGAACGGCAAGACGACGACCGCCGGGATGATCGCCGCGATCCTCACCGCCGAGGGCCGCCGGCCGGTCCACAACCGGGCGGGCTCGAACATGACCTGGGGCGTCGCCACCGCGCTGCTCGAGCAGCGCGGCACGGAGGGGCTCTTCGAGGTCGACGAGGCCTGGCTGCCGCGCGTCGCCCAGCAGCTGCACCCGCGCCTGATCGTCCTCGGCAACCTCTTCCGCGACCAGCTCGACCGCTACGGCGAGATGGAGGCGCTGGCCGAGGACTGGGCGAAGGCGGTGGGCGCGGCGCCCCCCGGGACCGGGCTGGCGCTGAACGCCGACGACCCGCTGATCGCCGACCTCGGCCGCGATCCCGACACCGAGCGCCCCCGCGAGGGCACGCTCTACTTCGGCATCGAGGACCACTCTCAGGCGCTGCCGGAGCTCCAACACGCGTTCGACGCCAAGCACTGCCGCCGCTGCGGGCACCCGTACGCCTACGAGGTCGCGTTCGTCGGGCACCTCGGCCACTACTCGTGCCCGAACTGCGGCGCCCAGCGGCCGCGGCCGGACGTCGCGGCGACGCGGATCGAGCTGCGCGGGATGGAGGGCTCGACGGCGACGGTGCGGGTGCCCAGCGGCGAGATCGAGGTCGAGCTCCCCCTCCCCGGCCTCTACAACGTCTACAACGCGCTGGCGGCGATCTCCGCGGCGCTCGAACTGGGAGTCGACGCCGAGCACGTCGCCGCGGCGCTGCGCGACATGCGCGCCGCCTTCGGCCGGGTGGAGACGATCCCGGTCGGCGAAGGCGAGGTCTCGATCCTCCTGATCAAGAACCCGGCGGGCGCCAACGAGGTCCTGCGGACGCTGAAGCTCGAGGCGGAGGGCGACGAGGCCGGGATCGACCTCTGGGTGGCGCTGAACGACCGGATCGCCGACGGGCGCGACGTCTCCTGGGTGTGGGACGCGGACTTCGAGGTGCTGACCGGCGCCGTGCGGCACGTCGCCTGCGCCGGGACGCGGGCGCCGGAGATGGCGCTGCGGCTGAAGTACGCCGGGTGGCCGGAGGACCGGATCGCGGTCGAGCCGGACATCGCCGCCTCGCTCGACGCCGCGGTCGCCGCCTCGCCGAGACGCCTCTTCGCCCTCCCCACCTACACCGCGCTCCTGGAGCTGCGCAAGCTGCTCGCCGACCGCGGACTCGCGAAGGAGTTCTGGCAGTGAGCAGGGGGACGACGTGAGCGCGGCGACGAGCGAGGCGGCGATCTGGCACGACGTCGAGTGCGGCGCCTACGCCGCCGACTTCAAGGTCTGGGACGAGCTTGCCGACCGTTGCGGCGACCCGATCCTGGAGCTCGGCGCCGGCACCGGCCGCCTCGCGATCCACCTCGCCCGCCGGGGCCACCGGGTGATCGGCCTCGACAACGACCCCGAGCTGATCGCCGCCCAGCGCGAGCGCGCCGCCGGCCTCCCGGTGACCCCGCTGCCAGGCGACGCGCGCGGCTTCGAGCTTCCCGAGCCGGTCGCCCTCGCGCTCGCGCCGATGCAGCTCCTGCAGATGCTCGCCGACCGGGCCGAGCGGCTCGCCTGCCTCGACTCGGTCGCCGCCCAGCTCCTCCCCGGCGGCCGCCTCGCCGCGGCGATGGTCGAGGGCATGCCGGAGCCCGAGGAGGGCGAACCGCTCCTCCCCGACGTCCGCGAGGTCGACGGCTGGGTCTACTCCAGCTTGCCGCTGGAGGCGACGGTCGGCCCCGAGCACATCGTCGTCCACCGCCTGCGCCAGAAGGTCTCGCCGAGCGGCGAGCTGACCGACATGCCGGACGAGGTGACGATCTGCACGCTGACCGCCGACCAGCTGGAGGCGGAGGCGGCCGAGGTCGGCCTGGTGCCGATCGAACGCCTCTACATCGACCCGACCGACGACCACGTCGGCTCCACCGTCGTCGTCCTCGGCGAGGAGGAGTGATGGAGCTCCGCGTCCTGAGCCTCTATCCCGACCAGATGAACATCTACGCCGACCGCGGGAACATCCTCTTCCTGCAGCGGCGCTGCGAGTGGCGCGGGATCGGGTTCACCTGGAAGGGCGCCGGGCCGCGCCAGTCGGTCGACCCCGCCGACCACGACCTCTTCTACATCGGCGGCGGCCAGGACCGCGACCAGCGCTTCGTCGCGGCCGACATGGTCGAGACGAAGCGCGCCGCCCTGGCCGCGGCGGTCGACGACGGGGCCGTCCTCCTCGCGGTCTGCGGCGGCTACCAGCTCCTCGGCGAGAGCTATCAGCTCGGCGAGGAGACGCTCCCGGGCCTCGGCCTCGCCGACCTGCGCACCGTCCGCGAGGAGGGGCCGCGCCTGATCGGCAACGTCGCGATCGAGACCGGGCTCGGCGGCGAGAAGCGGATCCTCGCGGGCTTCGAGAACCACGGCGGGCGCACCTACCTGAGCGGCGCCGCCCGCCCCCTGGGTCGTGTCGTGAAAGGCCACGGCAACAACGGCGCCGACGGCCAAGAGGGCGTCTGGCGCGACAACGTGGTCGGCACCTACCTCCACGGCCCGCTGCTGCCGAAGAACGCCTGGCTCGCCGACCACCTGATCGGCCTGGCGCTGGAACGCCGCTACGGGACGAGGCCGGAGCTCGAGCCGCTCCCGGACACGCTGGAGCGCGCCGCCGAAGCGAGCGCGCGCGACGCCGCCGGGGTCTAGCTAGGGGGCTAGGGAAGGGACGGGGAAGGGACGGGACGGGGCGCTCGCCGCTGGCGCCGGGGGCCAGCAAGGGACGGAGGAAAGGGACGGGGAAAGGGACGACCGAGGGACGCGGCCCTCTCGGCCACGGCCCGGGCAGGCTGTGGCCGTGGCCGAGAGGGCCGGGTCCCAGGGGAGTGTGGAGGGACACCCGCGGAAGGGTCACGGGAGAGCGACGGGAGTCCCACGGATC
>JBPYFM010000153.1:0-41747 GCA_051986435.1 Solirubrobacterales bacterium
CTTGCCGATCGTCGTCGTCTTGCCGGTGCCGTTGACGCCGACCATCATCAGCACCGCGGGCTGGGCGGAGAGGTCGATCTTGGCGCGGGCGGTCGAGGCGACCTCGGCGAGGATCTCGATCAGCCGGTTGCGGATCGCCTCGCCCTCGGCCGGGACCGCGCCGGAGTCGACCTCGTGCTCGAGTTTTTCGACGACCGCGGCGGTGGTCGGCGCGCCGACGTCGGCGAGGATCAGCGCCTCCTCGAGGAGTTCCCAGCTTTCGTCGTCGATTTTCTCGAAGACGGAGGCGGTGATCTCCTCCTGCAGGGCCTGGCGCGATTTCGAGAGCGACTCGCGCAGGCGACGGAAGACGCCGCGGCGGCGCTCCGGCTCAGCCTCCTCGGGCGGCGCGCCGTTCGCGGGCTCGCGCGAACCGAGGTCGATCATCTCCTGCCAGCTGGTCGCCATCGACCAGGGAGGCTAGCGACGGCGCGACCCGATCGGCTGCCTCGCCCAGCTCGGCGACCGCGGCCTCGAGGTGCGCGGCGAGCCGCTCGGCCCCCGGAGCCGAGCCCGGGTCGGCAAGGAACCCGAAGCTGACGCGGCCGTTATAGGAGAGGATCGCGATCGCCAGGCCGTGTCGGCGGGCGAGGAAGCCGATCGGGTGGATCGCGACCAGCTCGCGGCCGAGCGCGTAGAAGGGGATCTGCGGCCCGGGGAAGTTGGTGACCAGGAGGTTGAAGAGGCGGGTCGAGAAGTTGATCGCGGCAGTCGGTCCGAGCAGGACCGGCGGGGCGAAATCGCGGAACCAGTCGTTCAGGCCCCAGATCGCTTCCGCGCCGAGCGGCTGCTTGGAGGCCTTGAGGCCGTCCATCGCGGCGCTGATCGCCGCGAGGCGCTCGACCGGATCGGCGATCCCGACCGGCAGCGGCCCCCGCATCGCGGTCAGCTTGTTGCCGAGATTCGTGTGCTCGTCGACGGTGCGGATCGAGACCGGCACCAGCGCCTTCAGCTCGAGTCCGTCGGTCGCGACCTCGCGTTCGGCGAACCAGGCTCGGAGCGCGCCGGTGGCGACGGCGAGCGAGACGTCGTTGACGGTGCCACCGAGGGCGTTCTTGATCCGCTTGAACTCCGGCAGGTCGAAGGTCGCCCAGGCGAACTCGCGCCGGGGACCGACTCCGGGCGGGTTGATCGGGACCCGCGGCGCCGGGCGCAGCAGGTTGAAGGTGACCTCCCAGAGGCCGACGAGCCCGTCGCCGGCGCGCCGCGAGGCGTCGCGAGGATCCTGGGCAGCACCGGCCAGCCAGCGGGCGAGGCGACGAAACGTGGCGAGCACGCCGGTCGCCGCGCGGGCGGCGAGGCCGGCGCCGGACGGCGAGCGGTGGGGACTCCACGGCTGCTCGGGCTCCGGCGGCGGGGCGTCCGGGGCGGCGTCGAAGAGCAGCATCCCGATGTCGACGGCGGAGATGCCGTCGGCCATCGCGTGGTGGGTCTTGTAGACGACGGCGAAGCGCTCCTCGGCGAACCCGTCGACCAAGGTCAGCTCCCAGAGCGGCTTGCGCCGGTCGAGCGGCGGGGCCAGCAGCTCACCCGCCAGCGCCCGCATCTCGGCGTCGGTCCCCGGTGGCGGCAGCGTGACGCGGTCGACGTGGCGGCGCACGTCGAAGGTCTCGTCGTCGACCCAGAACGGCGTCCCCAGGCCGAGCGGCGGCGTCAGGAGGCGCTGGCGCAGCCGCGGCAGCTGATGCAGCCGCGAGCGGATCTGGGCGAGGAACTCCGCCTGCGGCGGGGGCGAGCCGTCGAAGACCAGCACGGCCCCGATGGCCATGTGCGCGTTGTCCTTCTCGTTGGCGAGGAACGACGTGTCGAACGACGACAGTCGGTCCATGTGGCGTTGGGCCATCTCCCCCTCCTTGCAAGGAGACTAGCCCGGTCCTGCCCGCGGCGTCCGCGAAGTCCAGATTAAGCGCGCACCGCTGTCAAGAGGGCTGGGCGCCCGCCTCGGGGCGCACCACCACTACGCCACGGCGCTGAGCGTCTCCGGGCCGGACTCGTCGCTCTCGTCGGCGAGCTCGTCCTCGCCGGCGTCGCGGGGCAGTTTGCGGCTGACGACTTTGGTGACGCCGTCGCCGCCCATGGTCACGCCGTAGAGCACGTCGGCGGCGTCCATGGTGCGTTTCTGGTGGGTGACGATGACGAACTGGGCGCGGTCGGAGAAGCGGCGGATCAGCTGCAGGAACCGGTCGATGTTGGCGTCGTCGAGGGCGGCCTCGACCTCGTCCAGGATGTAGAAGGGGCACGGCCGGGCGAGGAAGACGGCGAAGACGAAGGCGAGGGCGACAAGCGACTTCTCGCCGCCCGACATCAGCGACAGTTTCCGCGTCGACTTGCCCGCCGGGTTCACCTCGATCTCGACCCCGAACTCGTCGCGCTCCTCGCGCTCCTCCTCGTCGGGATCGGGCTCCTCGGCCTCGGCGCCGTCTTCGCCCTCGGCGGGGGCCGCCTTCTCCTCCTCGCGGACCGCCCGCAGGCTCACCCGCCGCAGCCGGCCACGACCACCGGGGAAGAGGTGTTCGACCATCTCCTCGAAGTTCGTCGCCGTCGCCTCGAAGGTCTCCTCGAAGGCGCGCTCGATCTCCTCGTCGATTTCGCGGATCAGCGACTCCAGCTCCCGCATCGCCCGCTCGGTGTCCTCGCGCTGCTGCTGTAGCTGCTCGACGTGCTCGCTCGCCTCTTCGTATTCGCGCTCGGCCAGCGGGTTGACCGGCCCGATCTGCGCCCGGCGGCGGTCGAGGCGCTCCAGGCGGCGGTCGATCTCGGCGCGCTCCTCGTCGGTCATCGCGCTCTCCGCGGGCGGCACCTCCTCGCCCAGTTTCTCGACGATCGCCGCCATCTCCCGTTCGGCCTCGGCGCGGCGGTCGCCGAGGTGGGCGGCCTCGACCTCGGCCTGGGTCAGCTCTTCGGACACCGAGCGCATCTGGCCCTGCAGCTCGAACTCCAGTTTCGAGCAGGCGCGCAGCTCGTCGGCGATCTCGTCGCTGTCGCCGTCGTTGCCGACGACCGCGGACTCGGTCCGCTCGACCCGGGCCCGGATCGCGTCCCCCGCCGCTTTTACCGCCTCCAGCGCCGCGCGCACGTCGTCGAGCAGCTCCTCGCCGCCCGCCAGCCGCGCCCGCATCTTCTCGCGATGGCGCTCGCCGAGCAGCCCCTCGGCGCGCCGCGCGTGGCGGATCGCCCGCTCGCTCCCCGCCCGGACGTCGCCGAGCGCCTGCTCGCGAGCCGTCTCGGAAGCGTCGTCCGAGCGCGCCGTGGCGAGCCCCTCCAGCGCCGTCGCAAGGCCGGCGTCCACCTCGCCCAGCTCCTCCTCGAGCTTCCGCGCCCGCTGGCTCGGCGCGTCGCTCCCGGTCACGTCGAGGGTCAGCGGCCCGAGCTCCGCCCGCAGCCGCTCCAGCCGGGCCTCGACCTCGCCCTCGCTCCGCGAGAGGCCGGCCGCCCGCACCGCGACCCGCTCCGACTCCGCCCGCAGCTTGGTCAGCACGCCCCAGGCCTGGGTCCGCGCCCGGTCGCGCTCGGCGAAGCGCTCCTCGGCGGCGGAGCGCCGCTTGCTCACCTCGGCCAGCTGCTCCTCGAGTTTCGCGCGCGTCTCCCGCGCCGCCGCCGCCGCTTTCGCCGCCGCTGCCGCCCGGTCGGCGCCGAAGCGCAACTCCTCGGAGACGATCCGCCCCTTCAGTTCGGCTTCCTCGCGGTCGATCCGGGCGCCGATCTCCGCCGCCTGCGCCTGCCGTTTCAGCGGCCGCAACCGCGCCCGGGCCTCGCGCTCGACGTCCAGCGCCCGGTCGAGGTTGTCGCGCGTGCCCTTCAGCTTCAGTTCGGCGCGCCGCCGCCGTTTGCGGTGCTTGCCGAGCCCGGCCGCCTCCTCGATCAGCAGCCGCCGCTCGCGCGGCTTGGAGTGGATGATCGTCTCCACCCGTCCCTGGCTGATCACCGAGTGCATCTCGCGCCCGAGGTTGGTGTCGGAGAGGACTTCGATCACGTCGGCGAGCCGCGCCCGCGCCCCGTTCAGCCGGTAGCCGCCGTCGCCGTTGCGATCGAGTCGCCGCTCGACCGCGATCTCGGAGAACTCGGTGTTCGCCCGCCCGTCGGAGTTGTCGATCACGACCTCGACCTGCGCCTCGCGCCGCGCGCCGGTGTTCTTCCCGCCCGCCGAGATCACGTCCTGCATCGAGGCGCCGCGAATCGCCCCCGGGCTCTGCTCGCCGAGCGCCCAGAGCACCGCGTCGGTGATGTTGCTCTTGCCGGAGCCGTTCGGCCCGACGATCACGCTGACGCCGGGCGAGAACTCGAGGCTCACCCGCTCGGGGAACGACTTGAACCCCTTCATCGTGATCGATCTCAGGTACATAAGCTCAGCATCCAGGGTCGCGCGCGCCTCGGACGCCACGTCGGCGGTGGAAAACCCTTAATTGCGCCTATTTCAGCGGCGCTGCAACTAACCGCCCAGCGCCCGCAGCGCCTGCTCCGCGGCGACCTGCTCCGCAGCCTTCTTGCTGCGCCCCTCGCCCTCCCCGACCCGCTCGGAATCGACGATCGCCGCCACCTCGAAGGTTCGCCGGTGCGGAGGGCCCGTGGCGGCCGTGACCTCATAGCTTACGCGCGCGCCGCGCCGGGCCAGAAGCTCCTGCAGGGCGCTCTTGAAGTCGATCCGCGTCTCCGAGGCAAGCTCGATCCGCGGCGCGAACGCCGCCGCCACCGCGGCCGAGGTGCGCTCGAAGCCGAAGGCCACGTGGCAGGCGCCGATCAGCGCCTCGGTCGCCTCCGGCAGCGGGCGCTCGCCGTCCAGCAGCACCTCCGCCGGGATCGCCGCGGTGACGTCGTCGGGCTCGTTCGCGCGCAGCATCTCGGGCACGCCGAGCAGGCGCCCGACGGCCGCGCAGGAGACCCCTGACACCGCCTGGTTGTGGATCTTGGTCAGGCCGCCCGCGGCGACGTCCGGGAAGCGCTCGTAGAGCGACCCGGCCACCGACAGCCCGAGCACGCTGTCGCCGAGGAAGGCGAGCCGCTCGAAGGAGTCGACCCGGCGCTCGGTCCAGGAGGAATGCGTCAGCGCCTGGCGGCGCAGCTCCTCCGGCAGGTCCTCGATCAGCGCCGCCAGCGGGGCGACCGCGGCGCGGCCGGCGGGGTCGTAGGCGTCGCGCCCGAGGGCGGGGTCGGCCGTCGACCCGTCCGACATGGCTAGGCGGGCGCCCTCTCGAGGACGAAGCCGACGGCGTCGCCGACGGTCGCGATCCGGGTCGCCTCCTCCTCGGTGACCTTGATCCCGTAGCGGTCTTCGAGCTCCATCACGAGCTCATAGAGGTCGAGCGAGTCGGCCTCGAGATCCTCGCGGAAGCGGGTGTTCTCCTCGATCCGGCCGGGGTCGACTTCGAGCTCCTCGGCGAGGTGCTCGCGGACAAGGGTCATGACTTCGTCGCGCTCCATCGGCCTGATTATCACGCAGCCGCGCCGCCGGACTCGGTGCCGGTGGCTCCTCCGGTCCCCGCGCCGGCCGCTTCGCCGGTCGCCTCGCCGCCCTCCTCGGCCAGCGCGGCGCGCCCGGCGCCGCCCTCCCGCAGGAGCGCCGCGGTCCGCCCGACCGCGTCGACCCGGACCGAGCGCGCCGCGAGCCGCACCGCGTTGGCGACCCCGTCCGGGCCCGAGGAACCGTGCCCGACGATCGTCACCGCGCGCAGCCCGAGCAGGATCGCGCCGCCGGTCGTGTCGGGGTCGAACTCGTGGCGCAGCCCGCCAAGTGCCGGTTTCAGCAGCAGCCCGCCGGCCGCCGCCAGCACGTTCTTATGGGCGAGGTCGGAGATCGCCCCCGCCAGCGTCCGCGCCGCGCCCTCCATCACCTTCAGCGCCACGTTGCCGGTGAAGCCGTCGGTGACGACGACGTCGACCTTCGCTTCCGGCAGGTCGCCTCCCTCGATGTTCCCGGCGAAGCTGAGCCCCGGCGCGCCGGCGAGGATCCGGTGCGCCTCGACGATCTCGGGCCGCCCCTTGCCCGCCTCCTCGCCGACGGTGAGCAGCCCGACCGTCGGGTCGCGCGTCTCCAGCACCGCGGCGCTGAACGCGGCGCCGAGGAAGGCGAACTGGACGAGGTGCTGGGCGCGCACCTCGACGTTCGCCCCGACGTCGAGGAAGAGCACCGGTTTGACCGGCGAGGGCAGGCGCACCGCCAGCGCGGGGCGCTGCACGCCCTTGAGCCGGCGCAGGCCGAAGGTCGCGGCCGCCATCGTCGCCCCGGTCGAGCCGAGGCTGACCATCGCCGCGGCGTTCCCCTCGGCGACGTCGCGCGCGGCGCGCACCACCGAGGCCTCCTTGCGCTCACGCACCGACTGCACTGCGTCGTCCTCGTTGGCGATCCATTCGGTGGTCGGGATCACCTCGATCCCCTCGACCCCCTGCAGCCCGAGCGAGCGCTCCGGCCCGAACACCCGCACGCCGATGCCGTCCGCCGCGGCGCGCCGGGCGCCCTCGGCGAGCACGTCGAAACCCTGCTCCGCCCCGTAACCGTCGAGCGCGATGGTCGCCGGGCGGCTTTGCGCCACGCGGCTAGTTCTCGGCGGTGGTCACCGTCGAATCGGTGACTTTGTGGGAGACGACCTCGCGGCCGGCGTAGGTGCCACAGGTCGGGCAGACGCGGTGGGGCATGTGCGGGCTGTGGCAGCGCGGGCAGCGCGCCAGGGCGGCCTTGCCGGCCTTGTGCTGGGCGCGGCGCTTGTCGCGGCGGGCGCTGGAGGTTCTCTTCTTCGGGACGGCCATAGGTCGCGGAATCCTAGCGGGTCGCGTGGCGGGGCGCGCGACGGGCCGACGGCCGGTCCGCGGCGCTCAGTACACCGCCCGCACGACCGCCAGGTCGTCCGCTGCCCAGGTCACCTCCCCGCCGCTCCAGGCGGCGAGGTCGGCGGCGGTCTCGGGGAAGTCGTGGTCCGGCGTGATCTCGGTGACCTGGACGTCGGCCTTCACCACGTCGCCGATCACCAGCGCCCGCGACTGCTCGCGCACGCGGCGGAAGAGTTCCTGCTTCTGCGGCGCCCGCAGGTGGTGGATCGAGAGCACCCCGATCACCAGGTCCCAGGGACCGTCCGGCAGCGGGTCCTCGATCCGCGCCAGCTGTACGTCGTCGTACATCTCGCGGGCGCGGTAGACCATGTCCGGGGACGAATCCAGGCCGATCACCCAGCTGTCCGGATAGGCCTCGATCAGCCGCCGCGTCGTCTCGCCCGTGCCCATCCCCAGCTCCAGCACTCGCTCCGGCGCGAAGGGGATCGCCGCGATCGCCTGCTCCTGCAGCTCCTCGTAGCGCGGGATGTCCTTCCGGATCATCTCCAGATAGCCGTCGGGTTTCCAGGTGAAATCGCTCATTCCGTAGCCTGGAGAGTATGGCGACCGCACCCGAGACCGTCCTCGACATATCCCGCCTCAACCTCTCGCCCGGCGACGGCAAGCGCATCGAGCTGCCGGTCGAGCTGGCGCCCTTCGACCTCGGCGGTCAGACCTACGTCGCCGATCCCCCCGCCCCGACCGTCCGCCTCGAGGCCTCCCGCCACTCCAGCGGCTTCGCCTTCAAGCTCACCTTCCCGGTCCACATCGAGGGCCCCTGCATGCGCTGCCTCGAGCCCGCCGCCCTCGACCTCGACGTCGAGGCCCGCGAGGTCGACACCTCCGGGACCGACGACGCCGAGCTCCGCAGCCCCTACGTCTCCGACGACGAGCTCGCCATCGGCCGCTGGGCCCACGACGCCGTGATGCTCGCCCTCCCCACCCAGATCCTCTGCCGCCCCGACTGCCTCGGCCTCTGCCCCGTCTGCGGCGAGCCCCTGAACGACGCCGACCCGGCGGAGCACGAACACGAGAAGCCGATCGACCCGAGGTGGTCGGCCCTCAAAGACCTGAAGCTGGAGTAGGACGGGCCTCGCGAGGGCGGGGGCGGCACGGCTCCTTCCCTCACGAACAGGACGGCCCGCGAGCGTCACGGGAGCGCGGATGGAGCGGGACGGAACGCGCATGGATCCGATCCTCTTGGCTGTTCCTTTCGCCGGAGGGGTCGGCGTAAGGACCAGGCGAACAGGACAGGGGCCTCCAGCTGTTCCTTATGGTCGCCACAGGTCCATAAAGAACAGCTGGCGCGAGGTGCAGGCGTTCCGCTGTTCTTTTTGCGCTTGATGGGCGCATAAGGAACAACTGGCGAGGATGGCGAGCCGGCCAGCTTCCTGAGCGACCGAGGCGAACAGCCGATACGGCCACGTAGGGGCGGCCGAGGTGGCCCCTGAACGAACCTCCCGCAGTTCGTGAGAGAAGGGGCCACCTCGGCCGCCCCCTCGCAACGCCCCCTAAGGGGCCTGATCGAGCTCGGGCGCGGGTTCTTCCTCGCGCCCGGCGAGGCGATCACGGCCGCGCTGGACGGCCGCGAGGAACTTCTGCAGGTTGACTTCGAGGGTGTTGAGGATCTCGTCGGCGTAGTCCTCGGCGCCGAGGCGGATTTCGCGCTCCCGGTTGCGGGCGTCCTCGACGATCTCGTCGGCGGCGCGCTCGGCCTGTTTGGTGACCTCCTCGTCGGAGATCAGGCGGGCCTGCTGCTCGCGCGCCTCGCGGACGATGCGCTCCGCCTCGCGTTTGGCCTCGGCCAGCATCTCCTGGCGCTCCTTGACGATCCAACGCGCCTGCTTGATCTCCTCGGGGATCGTCGCGCGCATCTGGTCGAGGAGGTCGTAGATCTCCTCGCGGTCGACGCGCACCTGGTCGGTCAGCGGGACCGGCCGCGCGTTGTGAACTACGTCGTCAAGTTTGTCGATGAGGACCAGAACGTCCATAAGCGGTTCGTAAGCCTACGTGTATGCGGGGGTTTTGGCCAAGAAAGAGTAGCCCTGGGCCCATTTGCAAGGAGATGCCCAGGAACGGACAAGTCCATACACCCTACCTTGCGCGTCGGCCTATCTGTCGCCCAGACGCTCTGCGAGGGCGCTCGCGACCGCCGGCGGGACCAGATCGCCGACGTCGCCGCCGAAGGTCGCCATTTCCTTCACCCCGGTCGAGGAGAGGAAGCTGTAGTGCGGCGAGGCGATCACGTAGATGCTCTCGATCCCGGGGTCGAGCTTGCGGTTCAGCTGCGCCATCTCGAACTCGTACTCGAAATCGGAGATCGCCCGCATCCCCTTGACGATCGCGTGGGCGTCGTTTTCGCGCGCGAACTCGACCAGCAGCGTGGAGAAGATCTGCACCTCGACGTTGTCGAGGTCGGCGGTCGCGGTCTCGATGAACGCGCGGCGCTCCTCCGCTGTGAACATCGTCTTGTTCTTCCGCAGCGGGTTGTTGACGACGCCGACCACGACCTTGTCGAAGACCTTCGAGGTCCGCGTGATGATGTCGAGGTGGCCGTTGGTGACCGGGTCGTAGGTCCCCGGGCAGACGACGGTCCCGTTCCGCTTGCTCACCCCGACCCCTCCAGGGCGTAGATCGAGACGTCCGCAGCCCCGTAGCGGCGCTGCCGCAGTCGCTCCAGGGAGCCGATCGCGAGCGGGCGACGGGCGCCGCTCTCGACCACGGCGCGCCCGCCGGGCGCCAGCACGCCGGGGAGGTGCGTGTCCAATTGCCGGGCCACGAGGTCGGCGAGTCTATAAGGAGCATCGACGAAGACGAGGTCGTAGCGTCCCCCGTCCGGGCGGTCGGCGACGGCGAGCCAGGCGTCGACCTCGGCGCGCACGAGCTCGGCGCGGTCGGCGAGCCCGAGCCGCTCGACGTTGCCGAGCGCCGGGCGCGTGTCGCGGTCGACCAGCGTCGCGCGGGCGGCGCCGCGCGAGAGCGCCTCGATCGCCAGTGCCCCCGTGCCGCAGTAGAGGTCGAGGACGACGGCGCCCTCCACGCGCGTCCCGAGCGTCGAGAAGACAGCCTCCCGCACGCGCTCGGAGGTCGGGCGGACCTTCCAGCCGCGCGGCGCGACCAGCCGCTGCCCTTTGAGCTCTCCGGCGATGACTCTCATCCCGGCATCAAAGCGGGATCGGGTCGGCGGCGCCGGTGCCGAAGCGCCGCCGGGCGGCCTCGAGCAGCGGGCCGAGCTCCGGCGCATCCAGCGAGCCGTGCTCGCGCAGCAGCGCCAGCACCTCGTCTTTGGCCTCGATCAGCATCGCCTCGTCCTCGGGAAGCTGGGCGACGGTGAAGCGCGCGGTGCCGCTCTGGCGGGTGCCGAGGATCTCGCCCTCCCCGCGCAGGACCAGGTCGACCTCGGCGAGCCGGAACCCGTCGCTCGTCTCCTCGACCGCCCGCAACCGCCGCCGCGCCAGCTCCCCCGCCTCGGCGGCGAACAGCAGGCACTGCGAGGGGTGCTCGCCGCGCCCGACCCGCCCGCGCAGCTGGTGCAGCTGGGAGACGCCGAAGCGCTCGGCGCCCTCGATCAGCATCACCGTCGCGTTCGGCACGTCGATCCCGACCTCGATCACCGTCGTCGCCACCAGCACGTCGGTCTCCCCGGCGGCGAAGGCGCGCATCGCCTCGTTCTTCTCCGACGACTGCATCTGACCGTGCAGCAGGCCGACCTCGAAGTCCCGCAGCGGGCCACGCCGCAGCCGCTCGGCCTCCTCCCCGGCCGCCTTGCCGGGCAGCTTGTCGGAGACCTCGACCAGCGGGCAGACGACGAACGCCTGGCGCCCCTCGCGCAGCCGCGCGCGGAGGAACTCGTAGACCCCCTCGCGGTCGTCCTCCCCCGCGACCCGCGTCAGCACCGGCTTGCGCCCGGCCGGGAGGTTGTGGAGCGCCGTCGTGTCGAGGTCCCCATAGGCGGTCAGGGACAGCGTCCGCGGGATCGGCGTCGCGGTCATGTGGAGGACGTGCGGGGCCATCCCCTCCACCCCCTTCGAGTCGAGCGCGCGGCGCTGCTCGACGCCGAAGCGGTGCTGCTCGTCGACCACGCAGAGCCCGAGGCGGGCGAAGCGGACGGTCGGCTCGATCAGCGCGTGGGTCCCCAGGATCAGCCCCAGCTCGCCGCTGGCGAGCTGGTTCAGCGCCTGCCGGCGGACCGCCGCGGACGTGGCGCCGGTCAGGAGCGCGAAGGGGATCGCCTCGGCGGCGAGCAGCCGCCCGAGCGTGATCGCGTGCTGCTCGGCAAGCGTCTCGGTCGGCGCCATCAGCGCCGCCTGGTAGCCGGCTTCGAGCGCCCGCAGCATCGCGTAGACGGCGACGACGGTCTTCCCGGAGCCGACCTCCCCCATCAACAGGCGCTGCATCGGCTCGCCCGAGTCGAGGTCGGCGTCGAGATCGGCGAACGCGGCGCGCTGGTCGTCCGTCGGCGTGAAGGGCAGCGAGGCGATCCAGCGCTCGACCAGCGCCCCGGGCCTGCCGAAGCGCGGCGCCGGGCGGGCGCGCCGATGGCTCGTTTTACGGGTGGCGAGCAGGGCCTGGTGGAGGAAGAGCTCTTCGAAGCCGAGCCGGCGGCGGGCTTCCTCCAGCTCCTCCGGAGACTCCGGGAAGTGGGCCGCGCGGATCGCGCTGCCGACCGACCCCAGCCGGCGCCTCGCCTGGATCTGGGACGGCAGCCCCTCGATCGCGTTGCGCGCCAGCGGCACCGCTCCTTCGGCCCATTCGCGGATCTTCTTCGGCGCCAGGTCCTCGGTCGCCGGGTGGACGGGGACGAAGGACCCCGAGCGCTCCTCGACCGGCTCGTCGAGCTCGCCCGCCGACGCCACCAGCTCCCACTCCTGCACCGCCAGCCCTTTCGGGCTGCGTTTGCCGGTGATCAGGATCCGCGCGCCCTTTTCGAGCTTGCCGCTCACCCACGGCTGGTTGAACCAGGTCGCCCGCACGTGGCCGGATTCGTCGCCGACCTTGACGCCGACCATCGTCAATTTCCCGCGCCGGAACGGGCGCGGCGGGTTGCCCATCACCTCGACCAGGACGGTGCGGGTTTCGCCGGGGGCGAGCGCCTCCAGCAGCCGGATCTGGCGGTCCCGGTGGCGGTGCGGGAAGCGGTAGAGCAGGTCGCCGACGGTCGCGATCCCGGCGGCCCGCGCCGCCTCGGCGAGCTTCGGCCCGACGCCGTCGAGCGCCCCGAGGCCCGCCTCCAGCACGCTCGGGCGCGGCCAGTGCACCGGCGCGGCGCGCAGCTCGGCCCACGTCGGCTCTCCCACGCCGGCGAAGCCGCGCACCGCTACTGCGCCGCGAGCAGCCACCACCAGCTGGGCTGGCCTCCCTCGTGCTTCTCAAGCTCCACTCCGTCGGGGACGTGGGCGTCCACGTGGTCGAGCAGGATCGGCGCCTCGGCGCCGCCGATGACGGTGACGATCTCGGCGTCGCCGCCGTTCGCCAGTGCCGTGATCGTCTCCGAGAGCGTCGAGCCCGCCCCGCCCCAGGCGACGATCTCGCCTTCGACGAAGCCGACCGCGTCGCCGCGCTTGAAGCGCCCTTGGGCATCGTCGCGCGCCGCCGGGGCGACGCCGCCGGTCGCCACGTCCTCGAGCGCCGCCTCGAGGCGCGCGGCGTTCTCGTCCAGGGCCGCGGCCGGGTCGAGCTCCACCAGCGCCAAGAGGCTCGCCTGCTGCGAGGTCGCCGCCACCACGCGGGCGGGCTTCTCGGAGAGCTCGCAGGCGCGCTCGGCGGCCATGATCACGTTGGAGGAGCTCGGCAGCACCAGCACTTCCTCGGCCCCCGCCCCGTGGATCCCGGCAAGCAGCTCCGAGGTCGAGGGGTTCAGCGTCTCGCCGCCCGGCACGACGTCGGCGCCGAGCTCGGCGAAGAGCCGTTCGAGGCCCGCGCCCGCCGCCACCGCGACGACGCCGGTCCGCCCGGTCCCCAGCCGCGCGTCGCGTTCGGCGACCTGCTGGCGCATGTCGGCGATGTCGACGTTGCCGACCTCCCCGGCGCCCTCGAATAGGGCCATCGCCGCCTCGGGTGTGTCGGTGTGGACGTGGACCTTCAGCGTCGCTTCGTCGCCGACCACCAGCACCGAGTCGCCGAGCGCCTCCAGCCGTGGGAGCACCGCCCGGTCGTCGAGCCCGGTCCCGGAGACGATGAAGTTCGTGCAATAGCGGTAACGGCTGTCCTCGTGGTGGGGCCGGGTCAGCTTCGGCGGCTCGTGGTGGGCGACCTCCGGCAGCGCGGCGCCGTCGCCCTTCAGCCCCGCCACCACCCCGGCGAGGATCAGCACCAGGCCGTGGCCGCCCGCGTCGACGACCCCGGATTCGCGCAGCACCGCGAGCTGCTCGGGCGTCCGCGCCACCGCCCGCTCGCCGTCTGCGATCGCCCGCTCCAGCACCTCGGCGAGGACCGCGTCCTGCTGCTCTTCGGTGACGTCGGCGCCGAGCCGCTGTTTGTCGGCCGAGAGGTGGGCGAGCTGGCGGGTCAGCGAGTGGGCCATCTCGCGGAAGACGGTCAGCATCGTCCCCTCGGCGGGCTCCCGCACGGAGTCGTAGGCCGCGTCGGCGGCCGAGGCGAAGGCGGCGGCGACCAGCAGCGGGTCGACGAGCTCCCCCGGGCGCGAGGCAAGCTCCTCGGCGGCGCCGCGCACGATCTGGGACAGGATCACGCCGGAGTTGCCGCGCGCGCCCATCAGCGCCGCCCGCGCCAGCGTCTGCACCAGCACCGTCCGCCCCACCTCGTCGAGGCCCTCGCCGTCGACGCGGTCGAGCTCTTCCAGCACGGCGCGCAGCGTCATCGCCATGTTGTCGCCGGTGTCGCCGTCGGCGACCGGGAACACGTTCAGGTCGTTCACCTCCTGGCGCCGGGACTCCAGGGAGGCCAGGGCGGAGCTGACGACCCGCCTGAAGCGGGCAATCGAAGGATCGGGCATTCGAACCTAAAAACTAGCCACCGGCGCTGACGACCGCCGCGTTTATCTGTACTTTCACCTGTCTCCACCCTCGGGTGGATGAGCATTTCCCCCGATTTCCCCCCACGGGCCGATGCACGGTCCCAGGTGTCGCCCTAGTCTCGTCCAAAGCTCGGGCGCCCCACGAGTACCAGTCACGGAAGGAGACACATTGCGCCGCTTCGCCACCTGGACCACCGGCCACCGCAAGACGGTGATCTTCGGTTGGATCGCCGCCCTGTTCATCATCGGCGGCATCGCCGGGAACGTCGGCTCCGACTTCTCCGAAGAATTCAAACTTCCGTCGTCTGACTCGACCGACGCCTACGAACTTCTCGAAGACAACTTCCCGCAGCAGTCGGGGAGCACGGCGACGATCGTCTGGAAGGCCGACGAAGGCGTCAGGTCGCCACAGGTCGAACAGAAGATGAAGGCCCTCTTCAAGAAGGTCGAAGAAAAGCCGAAGGTGAGCGAAGTCGCGAGCCCGTACGGCAACTCCGGCGGCGCCGCGGCGATCTCCGGAGACGGCAAGATCGCCTACGCGACGATCCAGTACGAAGTCCAGAGCAACAAGCTCCACAAGTCGGACACCGAAAACATCATCCACACCGCGCAGGCGCTGAACGGCAACGGCCTCGAAGTGCAGATGGGCGGCCAGCCGGTCGAAGAAGCCAAAGAAGAAAGCGGCGATTCCTCGTTCGCCATCGGCCTCCTGGCGGCGATCATCATCCTGCTGCTCGCCTTCGGCTCGGTGGTCGCGATGGGGCTGCCGATCGTCACCGCGCTCTTCTCGCTCGGCGTCGGACTGTCGCTGGTGACGCTGGGGACCTGGGTCTTCAAGACGGCGAACTTCGCCCCGTTCCTGGCGGCGATGATCGGGCTCGGGGTCGGCGTCGATTACGCGCTGTTCATCCTCACGCGCTTCCGCAACAACCTCGACGAGGGCTACGAGCCGCGGGCCGCGGCGGTGAACGCCGTCGACACCGCGGGGCGCGCCGTGCTCTTCGCCGGGACCACGGTGATCATCGCCCTGATGGGGATGTTCCTGCTGAACATCACCTTCCTCTACGGCGTCGCCGTGGCGGCCGCGCTGGCCGTGCTCTTCACGATGATCGGGGCGCTGACGCTGCTGCCGGCGCTGCTCGCCTGGGTCGGCCATCGGGTCAACAAATGGAAGATCCCGGGCCTCGCGGGCGGCCAGAACACGATGCGCGAAGACACCAAGTGGTACGCGTGGAGCCGCGAGATCCAGAAGCGGCCGTGGACGGCGGCGATCCTCTCCGGCGGCCTCCTGCTGCTGCTCTGCGTCCCCGCCCTGACCCTGCGCCTCGGCGTCAACGACGCGGGCACCAACCCGAAGGGCCAGACGACGCGCGAAGCCTACGACCTGCTCGCCGAAGG
Organism: Solirubrobacterales bacterium; assembly: GCA_051986435.1. Classification (GTDB taxonomy): domain Bacteria; phylum Actinomycetota; class Thermoleophilia; order Solirubrobacterales; family 70-9; genus VAYN01. The sequence goes on from JBPYFM010000153.1 coordinate 15,215, forward strand.
CTTCGGCCCCGGCTTCAACGGGCCGTTGACGATGGTCGCGAAACTGCCGAAGTCCGGCGACGCGGCCGGCATCGACACGCTCTGCAAGCAGCTCGAAGGCGAAGCAGGCGTCGCCTCGGTCACCAAGGTCACGCTGAACGAAAAGAAGACGGTCGGGCTCTGCCAGGTCTACCCGACCACCTCGCCGCAGAGCGCCGACACGACCGACCTGCTGGACCACATCCGCAACGACGTGATCCCGCCGATCGAAACGAAGACCGGCGCGGTCCTGCACGTCGGCGGCATCACCGCCGTCTTCGAGGACTTCGGCGACGCGATCTCCGAAAAGCTGCCGCTCTTCATCGGCGTGGTGATCCTGCTCTCGGCGATCCTGCTGATGGCGGTCTTCCGCTCGGTCCTGGTGCCGCTGAAGGCGATCCTGATGAACCTGCTGTCGATCGGCGCCGCCTTCGGCATCGTCACCGCGGTGTTCCAGCACGGCTGGGGAGCGAGCGTGATCGGGGTCGACCAGACCGGCCCGATCATCGCGTTCTTCCCGATCTTCCTGTTCGCGATCGTGTTCGGGCTGTCGATGGACTACGAGGTGTTCCTGATGTCCCGCATCCACGAGGAGTGGGAGCGCAAAAAGGACGCTTCGGAAGCCGTCACCCGCGGCCTGGCCCTGACCGGCCGGGTGATCACCGCGGCGGCGGCGATCATGATCACCGTGTTCGCCTCGTTCATGCTCGGGGAAGAACGGATCGTGAAGCTGTTCGGCCTCGGGCTCGCCTCGGCGGTCCTGGTCGACGCGGTGATCATCCGCTCGGTCCTCGTCCCGGCGATCATGCAGCTGTTCGGCAGAGCCGCCTGGTGGATGCCCGAGTGGCTGTCGAAGACCCTGCCGAACCTCGCGGTCGAGCCCCACGAGACGCACCCCGACGGCACCCCGAAACCGGCCGTCGCGACCGAGACCGAGTAGTCCGGAACCTCACTGTCTGCACTTGTTCCCGCTATGCGGGTTCAAGTGCAGACTGAGGGGGCGTGGGCCAGCCTCGCAAGGACGCAGGGAAGCGAGGCGAGGGGAGCGCACACCAGTGCGTGACCCGAGCCGAGCGACCGAGGACGCCGCGAGGCGCCCCCACGCCACCTCAGGCGGCCTTGGTGACCTTGTTGCTCTTGAGACAGCGAGTGCAGACGTAGGCGCGGACGGGGCGACCGTTCTCCTGGATCCGGACCTTCTGGAGGTTCGGCTCGAAGCGGCGCTTCGTCGCGACCATGGAGTGGCTGCGGGACTGCCCGAACCCGGGCTTCTTGCCGCAGCTGTGACATACCTTTGCCATTGGACGGGGGATCGTACAGGGTCAGGCGACCAGACGCTTCAGCAGCGCCATGCGCGCGACGGTGAGCGCCGCGTTGCGGCCCTGGTCGCGCTTGTCGCCGCCCGCCCGCGCCAGCGCCTGCTCCATCGTGTCGCAGGTGATGACGCCGAAGGCGCAGGGCACGCCGGTGGCGAGCTGGACCTCCTGGATCCCCCGCGCCGACTCGGCGCACACATAATCGAAGTGCGCGGTCTCGCCGCGGATCACGACGCCGAGGCAGGCGACCCCGGCGACCTCGCCGGCGTCGATCAGCGCCTTCGCCGCGAACGGGAGCTCGTAGGCGCCCGGGACCGAGTGGTGCTCGACGTTGCCCGCCTTCACCCCGGCCAGTTCGAAGCCCGCGACGGCGCCCGCGGTCAGCCGCCGCGCGAGGTCCTCGTAGAAGCGCCCGACGACGATCGCGAAGCGGAGGGGCTGCAGTTCGGAGCGCTCGACCTCGTCGAAGGCTTCGAGAAACCCTCCGGCCTCAGCCACCGGCACCTGCCGCGTCGCGTTCCTCCTCTTCGTGGAGCATCTCCTCGTCGAGGTCGAGGCCCTGGTGGTGGAGGATGTGGCCCATCTTGTCGCGCTTCGTGCGCAGGTAGGCCTCGTTGTGGACGTTGGGGGCCGACTCGATCGGCACCTGCTCGGTGACCGAGAGCCCGTAGCCCTCCATGCCGACGATCTTTTTCGGGTTGTTGGTGATGATCCGGATGCTGGTCAGGCCCAGGTCGCCGAGGATCTGGGCGCCGATCCCGTAGTCCCGCAGGTCGGCGGGCAGGCCGAGCTTGAGGTTCGCCTCGACCGTGTCGTGCCCCTCCTCCTGGAGCTTGTAGGCGCGCAGCTTGTTCAGCAGGCCGATCCCGCGCCCCTCCTGGGAGAGGTAGAGGAGGACGCCGCGGCCCTCGCGCTCGATCATCGCCAGCGAGGCCTCGAGCTGCTCGCCGCAGTCGCAGCGCATGCTGTGGAAGACGTCGCCGGTGAGGCACTCCGAATGCACGCGGACCAGCACGTCCTTCACCCCGTCGACCTCGCCTTTGACCATCGCCACGTGGTGTTTGTCGTCCACGAGCGAGCGATAGCCGACCGCGGTGAAGTCGCCGAAGGCGGTCGGCAGCGCCGTCGCCACCACCCGTTCGACCAGCTTCTCGGTCTTGCGCCGGTAGGCGATCAGGTCGGCGACCGTGATCATCTTCAGGCCGTGCTTCTCGCAGTAGGGGACGAGGTCGGGGACGCGCGCCATCGAGCCGTCGTCGTTCATCACCTCGCAGATCACCCCGGCCGGGATCAGCCCGGCGAGCCGCGCCAGGTCGACCGACGCCTCGGTGTGCCCGGTGCGCTCCAGCACGCCGCCCTCTTTCGCCATCAGCGGGAACATGTGGCCGGGGACGACGAGGTCGCGCGGGCCCGAGTCGGGGTCGATCGCCACCTGGATCGTGTGCGCGCGGTCGTGGGCGGAGATCCCGGTGCTGACGCCGCCGGCGGCCTCGATCGTCACCGTGAAGGCGGTCTGCAGCGGCGCCTCGTTCTTCGCCGCCATCAGGTTCAGGCCGAGCTTGCGGCAGCGCTCCGGGGTCAGCGCCAGGCAGATCAGCCCGCGCGCCTCCTTGGCCATGAAGTTGACCGCCTCCGGCGTCGCGAACTGCGCCGCCATCACCAGGTCGCCCTCGTTCTCGCGGTCTTCGCCGTCGCAGACGACGACCATCCTGCCGCGGCGGATCTCTTCGATCGCTTCCTCGATCGTGGAGAAGGGGCTGTCGGTGGGCTGCTCGTCGGCGGCCGTGATGTCGGTCTCCCTGCTGATGTCGGTCTCCTGGCTCACGCGTTCTCCTTTCCCGCCAATGGTGACAGGAGGCGCTCAACGTACTTGGCAAGGACGTCGACCTCGACGTTCAGCGGGTCGCCGGGGGCGGCATCGCCAAGGTTGGTGCGCTCCAGGGTCTCCGGGATCAGCGACACCTCGACCCAGGTGTCGCCGAGCTCGGCCACGGTGAGGCTGACCCCGTTCAGGGCGATGGAGCCCTTGTCGACGACGTAACGGAGGAGCTCCGGCGGGATCTCGACGCGCACCCGGCGCGCGAAGCCGTCCTCGCGGGCCTCCCGCACGCGCCCGGAGCCGTCGGCATGCCCTTGGACGATGTGGCCGCCGAGGCGCTCGTCGGCGCGCGTGGCGAGCTCCAGGTTGACCCGGGCACCCGGCTCGAGCGCGCCGATCACGGTCACCTCCAGCGTCTGGTTCATCGCCTCGGTGGCGAAGCCGCGCTCGTCGGCCTCGGTGGCGGTGAGGCAGACGCCGTTGACGGCGATCGAGTCGCCCAGGCCGATCTCCGGCCCGAGCCTGGTCGCGATGCGGAGGCGCGCGCCCTCGGCGCCGCCCTCGACGCTCTCGATGCTGCCGATGTCCTGCACGAGCCCGGTGAACATCACCACTCCTTGAATCGGGTCCTGATCAAAGTGTCCTCGCCCATGGCCCGCGACTCGACCAGTGCGCCCTGAAGTCCCGCATCGGGTACGTCGGGCGCGGCGCCGCCGAGGAGCAGCGGGGCGACGAAGACGCGCGCTTCGTCGACCTGGTCGGCCGCGGCGAACGCGCCGGCGAGCGTCGCGCCGCCCTCCAGCAGCAAGCTGGTGAGCCCGCGGCGGCCGAGCCCGACGAGGGCGGGGCGCACGCGGTCGGCGGCGGTGTCGCCGCCGACGGCGATCGTCTCGGCGCCGGCGCGCAGCAGCGCTTCGACCCGCCCCGGGTCGGCCTCGGGGCCGTGGACGACGGTGACCGGCGCCTCGTCGAGCGTCGCCAGGAGCCGGCAGTCGAGCGGCAGCCGCGCGTGGGTGTCGAAGACGACGCGGACGGGCTGGCGGGCTTCGCCGAGGCGCGCGGTCAGCAGCGGATCGTCGGCGATGACGGTGCCGATGCCGACCGCGATCGCGTCGCATTCGCCGCGCCACACGTGGACGAGTTCGCGGCTGCGCTCGCCCGAGATCCAGGGCGAGGCGCCGGCCGGCGTCGTCGTGCGCCCATCCAGCGACATCGCGGTCTTCAGCACCACCCAGGGCACGCCGGTCTGGCCGTGCTTGCGGAAGGACTGGTTGAGGAGGCGGGCGTCGCGGGCGACCTCGTCCCGACGATCCCGGAACGTCACCTCGATCCCCGCCGCGCGCAACTGCTCGGGGCCCTTGCCCGCGGCCTTCGTCGTCGGGTCGTCGCTCGCGATCACCACCCGGGCGATGTCGGCCTCGATGACGGCGTCGCTGCACGGCGGCTGGCGGCCCTGGTGCGCGCACGGCTCGAGCGTCACGTACAGCGTCGACCCGGCCGGGTCCTCGCCACGCCGCGCGGCGTCGGCGAGCGCCGCGCGCTCCCCGTGCAGACCCCCGAGCTCGGCGTGGAAGCCCTCCCCGATAATCTCCCCGTCGCGCACGATCACGGCACCGACGAGCGGGTTCGGGCTCACCCGCCCGCGACCGCCCTCGGCCAGCGCAAGCGCCTTTCGCAGATATTTAAGATCGGCTGTTGTTGCTGACTGACCAGTCAATCAGTCGATTCTAGCTCCGCTCTGACCCCCGGCCCGCGTATTTTTGGGCCTCCCCTTGAAGTTGATCATCCAGATCCCCTGCCTGAACGAGGAAGAGACGCTGCCGGCGACGCTCGCCGACCTGCCGCGCACCCTCGAGGGCTTCGACGCGGTCGAGCTGCTCGTGATCGACGACGGGTCGACCGATCGCACGGTCGAGGTCGCCCGCGAATGCGGGGTCGACCACATCGTCCGGCTGACCAACAACAAGGGGCTCGCGGCGGGGTTCCAGGCCGGCCTCGACGCCTGCCTGAAGCTCGGCGCCGACGTCGTCGTCAACACCGACGCCGACAACCAGTACCAGGGCGCCGACGTGGCGAAGCTGGTCGCGCCGATCCTCGCGGGCGAAGCCGACATGGTGGTCGGCGACCGCCAGGTGGAGCGGATCGAGCACTTCTCCGACGCCAAGAAACAGCTCCAACACTGGGGCAGCTGGGTCGTGCGCCGCGTGTCGAATACCGAGGTCACCGACACCACCTCGGGCTTCCGCGCCTACAACCGCGAGGCGGCGCTGCAGCTCTCGGTCGTCGACAACTTCACCTACACGCTGGAGAGCCTCGTGCAGGCGGGGAAGATGCTCGTCGCGGTCGACGAGGTGCCGATCGGGACCAACCCGCAGACGCGCGAGTCGCGCCTCGCCGGCTCGACCGGCGACTACGTGCGGCGCAACACGCCCGCGATCCTGCGGATCTACGCGCGCTACGAGCCGCTGCGGGCGTTCGTCACCGCGGCGATCGTGGTCGCGGTGCTCGCCGTGATCGCCTGGCTGCCGTTCCTGATCGACGCGATCTTCAACGGCCGCTCGAGCGGCCACATCCAGTCGCTGATCCTCGGCGCGGTGCTGATGATCACCGCGGTGCAGCTGTTCGCCCTCGGCGTGATCGGGGACCTCCTCGCCGGGCAGCGGGTGATGACGCAGCGGATCTTCGAGCGGGTGCGGCGGGTCGAGCTGGCGCTCGGCGTGCCGCCCTCGCACTACGAGAAGGGCGGCGGGAAGCCGGCGGCCTCGGAGGCTCCCACCGAGCTCCACGGCACCCCGCCGGCGGACGCCCCGACGGAAGTCGACTCGTGAGCTCGACCGACGGCGCCTCCAGCAACGGCGCGGGCAAGGCCCCCGCGTCCTCGGCCGACTACGGCAAGACGGCGAGCTTCCTCGCCGTCGGCGTCGGGCTCACCGGCGTCATCACCTACGCCTACTTCCTGATCGCGTCCCACACGCTCTCCAAACCCGACTACGGGCAGATCACGGTGCTCTGGTCGGCGGTCTTCATCACGATCTCCGCCCTCTACCGGCCGATCGAACAGCTGCTCAGCCGCCACATCTCCGAGCGCCTGGTGAACGGCCGGCCGCTGAGCGAGCCGATGAAGGTCGCGGCGACGATCCAGCTCGGCCTCTCGCTGCTCTTCACGGTGCTCGCGCTGGCGCTGCGCGGGCCGATCCAGAACAGCCTGCTGGAGGGCAACGAAACCCTCTATTGGGTCTTCTTCACCTCGGTCCTCTTCTACGCGGCGAGCTACTTTGCCCGCGGGTTCCTCGCCGGCAAACAGGAATTCGGCCTCTTCGTCGCGCTGATCCTCTCCGAATCGTGCTTCCGGACGATCTTCGCGGTCCTGGTCGCCTTCAGCGTGCTGAGCGGCCAGGGCGCGGTCGCGATCGGGATCACCGCGGCGCCGGCGCTGTCGCTGCTCGTGGTCCCCTTTGCCTTCGCCCACAAAGCGCAGAAGGAGAAAGCCGCGGCCGCGGCCGCGCCCGCGGTGGTGGATGCCGAGGCGGGCGACGCGGCCTTCTCGCTGAAACATGGCGGCGGGTTCGCGGCGGCCGTCTTCCTGATCATGTTCTCCGAACAGGCCTTCCTCAACGCCGGCCCGCTGATCATCCGCGGGCTGCAGGGCGCGGGCGAGGCCGGGATCATCTTCAACATCCTGATGCTGGCGCGGGCGCCGCTGCAGCTCTTCCAGTCGGTCTCGACCTCGATCCTCCCCCACCTCACCAGCCTCCACACCTCCGACGACCCGGACGCGCCGCGGGAATTCCGCCACACCGTGAAGATGGTGCTGCTGGGGATCGTCGCCTTCACCGCGCTGGTCACGGTGGTGGTGCTGATCGCGGGGCCGAAATGCATGCAGATCGCCTTCGGCAAGCATGGCCACTACGACCGCCTCGGGCTTCTGCTCGTCACCTTCGGGATGGGCCTCTACCTCGGGTCGGTCACCCTGAACCAGGCCTGCGTCGCCCAGGGCCAGGTGCGCCGTGCGGCGGTCCGCTGGATCACCTGCGCGGCCGTCTTCATCGGCTGGAATTTCATCCCCCTGGTGAGCAACGAGCAGCGCCGGGTCGAGGTCGGTTTCCTGATCGCGGCGGGCGTCCTCTTCCTTCTTCTCTACTGGGTCTACCGCCACCCGCACGCGCACAAAGGCGATGCGCCGCGCCCCGGCTCCCCGGAGGAGCTGGAGGCCCGCTTGGCGATCATCGACGAGAACGTCTGAGAGCGCTCGCGGCGGGTCGGCGGACCCGCGAACGAACCTCGCCGCTGTTCGTGAGAGAGGGGGTCCGCCGAGCCGCCCTCCCGCTCATTAGGGTCCCCGGATGGGCCACCACGACGCCATCCTGATCCTCATCGCCGGCGTCTTGCTGGCCGCGGGGATCGTCGGCGCGCTGCTCGCCGACCGCGTGCGGGTCCCGGCGCTGCTGCTCTTCCTCGCCCTCGGGATGCTGGCCGGCTCGGAAGGCATCGGCGGCATCCACTTCGCCAACTACGACCTGGCGCGGACGCTGGGGACGATCGCGCTCGTCCTGATCCTCTTCGAGGGCGGGCTGACCTCGGGCTGGTCGGAGATCCGGCCGGTGCTCGGCACGGCGGCCTCGCTCGCCACCCTGGGGACGCTGGCGACGGCGCTGCTGGCGGGCGTCGGGGCGAAGTGGATCTTCGGCCTCACCTGGCTGGAAGGGATGATCGTCGGCGCCGCGATCGCGGCGACGGACTCGGCGGCGATCTTCGCCGTGCTGCGGAACTCGACCCTGGAGAAGCGCCTGGCGCGCTCGCTCGAGGGCGAGTCGGGGATGAACGATCCGGTCGCCCTGCTGCTCGTCATCGGCTTCATCGAATGGATCCAACAGCCGAATTACGGCGCCCTCGACATGATCGGCCTGATCGGGCTGAAGATCGCCGTCGGGATCGTCGTCGGGCTGTTGCTGGGACGGGCGGCGGTGTGGGTCATCACCCGGATCGAGCTGCCTTCGGACGGGATCTATCCGGTGGCGACGATCGCCGCCGCGGCCCTCGCGTACGGCATCTCCGAGGTTGCCCAGGGCTCCGGCCTGCTCGCCGTCTACCTGACCGCGCTGGCGCTCGGCTCGGCGCGCATCCCGGCGCGGCGCAGCGTCGTCTCCTTCCACGAGGGGCTCGGCTGGGTGTCGCAGATCAGCCTTTTCATCCTGCTCGGCGTCCTCGTCTTCCCCGAGGACATCGGCAACGTCGCGGTGAAGGGCCTGGCCCTCTCCGCGGTCCTGATCTTCGTCGCCCGCCCGCTGGCGACGTTCGCCGCGACGGCGCTCACTTCCTTCAACTTCCGCGAGAAGCTGATGCTCGGCTGGGCCGGGCTGCGCGGCGCGACGCCGATCTGGCTGGCGACCTTCCCGGTCGTCGCCGGGGTGCGCAGCGGCGAGGAAGAGTTCGCGATCGTCTTCTTCGTCGTCGTCACCTCGACCCTGGTGCAGGGCGCGAGCTTCGAGCCGCTCGCCAAGCGCCTGCGCCTGACCACCGACGAGCCGGCGCTGCCGCAGCGCCTCTTCGAGTCGGGGCGGATCCGCGAGATGGGCGGCGACGTGATCGCCTTCCGCCTGCCGCCCGGCGCCGTCGCCGCGGGCCACCGGGTGCGGGAACTCGAGCTGCCCCGCGAGGCCCTCGTCAACGTGATCGTCCGCGACGGCCACGCGATCGCGCCGCGCGGCTCGACCGAGCTGCGCGAGGGCGACGAGCTCCACATCCTCGTCCGCGGCGACCTCCGCGACGAGGTGGAGGCGGAGACCGAGCGCTGGGTCAAGGGCCCGATCGGCAAACCCGCGCCCCCGCCCCTCCCCCGCCGCGCCGCCTCCCAGGTCTTTTCCGTGCGACCCCTCCGCGACGGCGAGGACCCCGAGGCCCCGGCCGAGATCGACGGCGTCGCCGTCGTCGCCCTCCTGCGCAGTCGCCGCGACGACGTCGGCACGATGGCCGCCCTCGCCGACGGGCGCTACGCGGTGACGAGCGAGGACATCGTCGCCGTCGGCGGCCGCCGCGCCCTGGCGGGCTGGTGCGAGCGCCGCGCCGAACTGGCCGACTTGGACCCGGAGACGAAGTCCTGGCTACAGGAGATCACGGGGGCCTTGATCGCGAGGGGACGGAGGCTCTGACGGATCGCGGCGGTGCAGGGTCTTGCGGGTGCCGCGGATGCCTGTCCGACCCGGGCTGGCTGAGGTCGGCCAGGCATCCGCGGCAGCACGGGGCGCCCGCGGGGAGGGACGAGGGAGTGACGAACGCCTCCGTCCCCCGATCCGGGCCGCGATACGCGCTGCGTGGATAACCCGTGCCATGGCACGGGTTATCCACGCAGCGCGAGACCGGCCCTCCCGGAACCCGCACGGAACCGTGGAGAAGGACACCGAAGGCGCACGGATCGACCCCCGCCGCGCCTTCCGTCGGCGATCCGACCTCCGGCCCGCAACCCATAGACCTTTGTCACCCTGTGGGTGACAAAGGTCTATGGGTTAGCCGCAGCGGCCGGGAAACGTCATGGAACCCTCACGCCTCCGTGGAGAGGCCCACGGAGGCGTGACGAACCCTCGGCGTCTCCCGCACCACCTCCCGACCTGGGCGGCTGATCGGGGGTCACAGCCTGCCAGGACCCCCGATCAGCCGCCCCGAGGCGCCAGCTTCCCCGGCGCAGGCGCCCGAGGCGCCAGCTTCCCGCGGCAGACCCCCGAGGCGCCAGCTTCCCCGACGCCGGCCCCCGGGCGCCAGCTTCCCGCCGCAGGCCCGCGAGGCGCCAGCCGGCCGCCGCGGACCCCCGGGCGCCAGCTTCCCGCCGCAGGCCCGCGAGGCGCCAGCTTCCCGCCGCAGGCCCCCGAGGCGCCAGCCGACCTTGCGCCGCCCGCCCTACGCCGCCCCGGCCGCCTCGGCGATCGCCTGATACGCCGCGCCGGGATCGTCGGCCCCGAAGACCGCGGAGCCCGCCACGAACAGCGATGCGCCCACGGCGGCGATCGGGCCGGCGGTCGTCGTGTCGATTCCGCCGTCGACCTCGATCACGGCGTCGCCGACCAGCGGCTTCAGGCGTTCGACCTTGCCGGGGGAGCTCGGGATGAAGGACTGGCCGCCCCAGCCGGGGTTGACGGTCATGCAGAGGACGAGGTCGGCGAGGCCGCGCAGCTCGGCGACCGCCTCGACCGGCGTCCCCGGGTTGATCGCGATGCCGGCGCAGCAGCCGAGGTCGCGGATCGCCGCCAGGGTGCGGTTGGAGTGCGGGGTCGCCTCGGCGTGAAAGGTGATCGAGTCCGCGCCCGCCTTGGCGAACTCCTCGATCTGCCGCTCTGGCGCCTCGATCATCATGTGGACGTCGATCGCGCCGCCCGCGGCGTGCACGACGTCGGCGACCGCGCCCGCCACCAGCGGCCCGATCGTGATCGGCGGGACGAAGTGCCCGTCCATCACGTCGACGTGGATGACCCGCGCCCCGGCCGCCATCACCTCCTCGACCTGCGCCCCGAGACGGGCGAAGTCGGAGGACAGGATCGACGGGGCCACCCGCGGGGCGGCGATCAACTCACGGAAGCGGTCGCTCATTGCGCGGACGCTAGACGATGAGGATCCCTGAGCGCCTCAGGTGGGTTTGAGCATGCTCGCCCCGCACTCCTGGCATTCCATGTCGGCGGTGTGGGTCATCCGGGCGATCGTCTGGTGGGTGCCGCACTCGGGGCACTGGGAGACGAGTTCGAAGCGGCTCAGGCAGTTGACGCAGCGCAGCCGGCCGGGGAGCTGCGTGGGGCGCAGCCAGGGCTCACCGCAATTCGGGCAGGGGGCGCGGTCGAGGACGCTGCTGCCGCCGGGCGAGGCATCGGACATCCGTTTAATGATGCCGACTCAATCGGCCGGCCGGCGCAGGCGGGCGATGAAGAAACCGGTCGTGCGGTCGCGATCGGGGCGGAGCTGGAGCGTCCGCGGCTCGTGCGGCGAGGCGAGCGCGGGGGCGCGGGCGCCGAGATCGTCCAGCTCCAGCGGCGGGACCTGGCCGGCCGCGGACGCCTCGAGGAGGGCGGCGATCCGGTCCTCGTTCTCGCGGCGGGAGATCGTGCAGGTCGAGTAGACGAGGGTGCCGCCGGGCGCCAGCAGCTTCGCCACGTTGGCGAGCGCCTTCTCCTGCACCGCCGCGACCCGCTCGATCGTCCGCGGCGATTTGCGCCAGCGCGCGTCGGGGCGCGAGGCCAGCGTGCCGAGGTCCGAGCAGGGCGCGTCGAGGAGGATGCGGTGGAAGCCCTCGGGCAGCGGCAGCGAGGTCGCGTCGCCCTCGAAGACGCTGACGCCGTGGAGGTCGAGGCGGCGGGCCTGGGCCGAGATCTCGGCGGCGCGGGCCTCGTCGAGCTCGACCGAGATCACCTCGCCGCGGTCTCCCATCCGCGCGGCGATCTGGCCGGTCTTGATGCCGGGGCCGGCGCAGAGGTCGAGGACCGTCTCCCCCGCCTGCGGCGCGAGCGCCTCGACCACGGCGGCGGAGCCGCGGCTCTGCGGGGTGAGCGCGCCCTCGGCGACGAGCGGCGCCACCGAGTCCCCGACCCGGCCCGCGAAGACCATCGCCTCGGGGACGTCGAGCGGCCAGGGGCCGGGCGCGGGCGAGACGTCGACGCCCTCGCCGCGCAGGCGCGCCACGAGGTCGGCGCGGGCCTCGGCGTCGCGCGCCCGCATCGCGACCTCGGCGGGCTCGTTGCAGGCGGCGAGGAGCGGGCGCGCCGCCTCGCCGCCGAGCTCCTCCCACCACATCCGCGCCAACCAGAGCGGCGCCGAGTGGGCGACCGCGGCGGCCTCCGGGTTCGAGTCGTCCCCGAGCAGCGTCTCGGACAGCTCCGTGCGCTCGCGCGCGGCGCGGCGCAGGATCGCGTTGACGAAGCCGGCGGCGTGACCTGCCTTGGCGATCTTCACCAGCTCCACGGCCTGGTCGACGGCGGCGTGGTCGGGGGTCGCGTCGGCGAAGAGCAGCTCGTAGAGGCCGAGGCGCAGGGCGGCGGCGACGGGCGGGTCGAGGAGGCGGATCGCGCGGCCGGAGAGCCGTTCGATCGCCGCGTCGGAGGTGCCGCGGCGCTGGACCGAGCCGTAGGTGAGCCGTTGCGCCTGCGCCCGATCGCGACCGGAGAGCCCGAGCCGCTCGGCGCCGGCGCGGAAGGCGATCTCGGTGTGGCCGCCTCGCTCGAAGGTCTCCCGCAGGACCTCGAACGCGAGCGCCCGCGGCGACGCTACCGGCACGGCCGGCCCGCCCGCGCCTCGCCCCGGACGCCCGCCGCTCGGCGCCGCTCGGTCATCGCGACCGCACTCACGCGAGCCTGGGCGGGGCATGCCCGCGCAGGTAGGCGTCGACCGGCATCGGCTTGCCGCCGGGCGGCTGGACGATGTCGAGGCGCATCGCGCCCTCGCCGGTGCCGACCAGGATGCCTCCCTCGTCGACCGCGACCTCGCCGGGGGCGAGCGAAGCGGGCGCGAGCGGCGCCCCGTCCGACTCGTCGTCGGCAGCTGCCGCGCCGTCCACCGCCCGCGCCGCGCGCACGCCGAGGCGCTCACCGCCCTCCAGCTCCAGATAGGCCCCGATGTGCGGCGTCAGCGCCCGCACCTTCGCCGCCAGGTCCGCGGCAGGCGCGGCCGGGTCCAACCGGCGCTCGGCGGTCTCGACCTTCTCCGCGTAGGTCGCCGCCCCGTCGTCCTGCTCGGTGAACGTCAAGCTGCCCTCCGCGAGCCGGTCGAGGGCCTCGACCAGCAGATCGCCCCCCAGCGCCGCCAGGCGCGGCGCCAGCGCCCCGTAGTCCTCGTCGTCCCCCAGCTCCACCTCGGCACACAGCGCCACCGGGCCGGAGTCGAGCCCCGCGGTGAGGCGCATCACGCAGACCCCGGTCGTCGGGTCCCGCGCCATGATCGCCCGCTCGATCGGCGCCGCGCCGCGCCAGCGCGGCAACAGCGAGGGGTGCACGTTGAGGATCTCGGTGAGGCCCAGGAGCGGCTCGCGGATCAGCTGGCCGAAGGCGCAGACGACGATCGCCTCCGGCTCGACCTCTTTGATCCGCGCCGCCACGTCCTCCTCGTTGACGCTCGCGGCCTGCAGCAGCTCCATGCCCCGCTCCTTCGCCAGCTCGGCGACCGGCGGCGGCGAGACGCGCCGTCCCCGCCCTTGGCGGCTGTCCGGCGGCGTGACGACGAGCGCGGGCGCGTGCAGGGACTCGGCGAGCCGATCCAAGACGGTCGCGGCGAAGTCGGAGGTGCCGAGGTAGACGGTCCTCACGCGTCGGTGCGCGGCTCGCGCAGCTCCTCGCCGTGATCGTCCAGATCCTCGGCGGGCGGGTGATAGCTCTCGCCCGCGCGCAGCGCCCGCAGCGCCGCCTTGCGCTGCTTGCGTTCGGTGCGATCGAGGATCAGCACGCCGTCGAGGTGGTCGATCTCGTGCTGGAGGACGCGCGCCTCGAGGCCCGAGGCCTCGATCGTCACCGGCTCGCCGTCGACGTCGCGGCCGGTGAAGCGGGCGTGCAGCGGGCGCTCGACGTCCATCGTCACCCGCGGCAGGCTGAGGCAGCCCTCCTCGGCGATCGCCAGTTCGTCTGAGGTCCACTCGATCTTCGGGTTCACCAACGCGGTCGGCTCGTTGTCGGAGCCCGCCTGGAAGACGAGGACGCGGCGCAGCACGCCGAGCTGGGTGGCGGCCAGGCCGACCCCCATGCCGTCCTGCATGATGTAGATCATCCGCTCGACCTCGTCGCGCAGCTCGGGGCCGAACTGGTGGACCGGGGACGCGCGGCTCTTCAGGACCGGGTCGCCGAACTTCACCACGTTGGCGAGCGCCGCTTCGCGGCGTTCGATGAGCTTTCGATGAAGCTCCTCTTCGTTGGGATCGGTGTCGATCGCCTGCTCGTCGCTCACGAACCAAGCGTACCTATTGGGGATCTACGTCGACGCCGATCGAGACGTCTTTCAGGGCGCGGTCGGCGGCGCGGCGCTCGACCGTGGCGCGGGCCGCGGCGACGGTCCCGGCGCGGTCCTGCGCCTTGACCAGGATGCGGCGACGGTGCCTTCCGCGGACCCGGAACATCGGCGCGGGCCCGAGGAGCTCGGATTCGAGCGGCAGGCGCGAGCGCAGTTCGGAGGCGATCGCGGCCGCCGCCGCGTCGACCTTCTCCTCGGCCGGCGAGGCGAGGTTCACGCGCAGCAGGTGCGAGTAGGGCGGGTAGCGGAGGATGCGGCGGCGCTCCAGCTCGCCCGCCAGGAAGCCCGCCGAGTCGTGGGCGGCGGCGTGCTCGATCGAGGACGCGCGCGGCGCGAGCGTCTGCACCATCACCTCTCCCCCGGCCTCGCCGCGCCCCGAGCGCCCGGCCAGCTGGGCGACCATCGCGAAGGTTCGCTCCTCGGCGCGGAAGTCGGGGAAGCGCAGGGTCGCGTCGGCGTCGAGGATCGCGCTCAGCGTCACCTCCGGGAAGTCGTGCCCCTTGGCCACCATCTGGGTGCCGACGAGGACGGCGCTCGCCGCCTCGCCGAATTCGGCGAGGATGCGGGCGTGGGCGCCGCGCGGGGCGGCGGTGTCGGAGTCGAGGCGGAAGACCGGCATCGGCGCGAGCCGCTCGCGCACGAGCTCCTCGATCCGCTCGGTCCCGGCGCCCGCCCGCGCCAGCGTCGTCGAGGCGCAGACCGGGCAGGCGCGCGGCGCCCGTTCGACGTGCGCGCAGTGGTGGCAGACGAGCCGGCCCGACTCGCGGTGGACGATCAGCGAGACGTCGCAGTTCGGGCAGCTCCAATGGTGCCCGCAGGAACGGCAGGTGAGCCAGGGCGCGAAGCCGCGCCGGTTGATCATCACGATCGCCTTGCGACCCGCCGCGCGGACCTCCTCCAGCGCCGTCCAACTGTCGCGGTGCAGCGGGCCCGAGCGCGGGTCGACCTCCCGCATGTCGACGATGTTCACCGGCGGCATGCGGAGGCCGTCGACGCGGCGCGGCAGCTCCAGGCGGGGGAGCTCGAGCCAGGTCTCCGGGCGCGGCGTCGCGGTCCCGGCGACGAGGACGGCGCCGCGCTCGCGCGCGCGGTGACGGGCGACGGCGCGGGCGTCGTAGGTCGGGTCGCCCTCCTGCTTGTAGGAGGAGTCGTGCTCCTCGTCGATGACGACCAGGCCGAGGTCGCGCACGGGCGCGAAGATCGCCGAGCGCGGGCCGACGCAGACGCTCGCCTCGCCGCTGCGCAGCCGCTGCCACTCGTCGAAGCGCTCGCCGTCGGAGAGGGCCGAGTGGAGGACCGCGAAGCGGTCGCCGAGGCGGGCGCGGAAGCGGGCGACGGCCTGCGGGGCGAGGCCGATCTCCGGGACGAGGACGATCGCGCCGCGCCCACGAACGAGCGCCGCCTCGACGGCGGCGAGGTAGACCTCGGTCTTGCCGGAGCCGGTGACGCCGTGGAGGAGCTGCTCGCGGGGCGCGCCGGCCTCGCCGTCGAGCGCCGCGACGAGGGCGTCGACGGCGGCCTGCTGCTCGGGGAGGAGGCGCGGCGGCGCGGCGGCGGCGGGCAGACCGGGCGCGGCGGGGGCGCGACGCACGCCGGCGTCCCGGGTGGCGATCAGGCCGCGCTCGGCGAGCCGGCGCAGCGTCGCCCGCTCCGCCCCGACCGCGGCGGAGAGCTGCGGCGCCGACGTCTCGCCGCCCTCGGCCAGGGCCTCCAGCACCGCCCGCTGCTTCACCCCGAGCCGCTCGCCGCCCTCCAAGGCCGCCTCGCCCGCCGGGGTGATCTCCGCCCGCAGCTCGGTCTTCGCCCGCACGGTGCGGCCGGAGCGCCCGGTCCCGGTCCCCGGCGGCAGCACCAGCGAGAGCCCACGCGAGGGGGTCGAGCAGTACTCGCGGGCCACCCAGAGCCCGAGCTCGACCAGCTCCGGCGAGGCGCCCGCCTCGAGCGCCTCGAGCGGCTCCGCGAGCCGCTCCGGCGCCAGGTCCGAGGACTCGGCGACCTCGACGACGACGCCGAGCAGCCGCCGCGGCCCGAACGGCACCCGCACCAGCGAGCCCACCTCGAGCCCCTCCATCGCCGCCGGCCGGCGGTAGTCGAACGGGCCCCGCAGCGCGCGGGCGGTCGTCAGCGGCTCGACCTTGAGGATCGCCATCGCGCCCGAGGTTATGGATAGCCGGGGACGAGCGGCCCGGCCCCGCTCCCCGACTGGCCGGCGTCGCCGCGAGCGCCTATGCTGACCCCGGTGAGCATGAACCTCAGCGAGGGCGAGCAGGTCATCTTCCAGGGTCACCCCTCCTGGCGGGCGATCATCGGCTTCTACCTGAAAGGCGTCGCGATCGCGATCGTCCTCGGGATCATCGCCAAGCTGGTGTCGAGCACCGCCTCGGTCTTCGTCGTCGTCCTCGTGGTGCTGGCGCTGACGCTGCTGGTCGGCTTCCTCAAACGCTGGGCGACGGTCTACACGATCACCACGCGGCGCCTCAACATCAAGCGCGGGATCGTGTCGCGCGAGATCCAGGAGACGCGGCTGGAGCGGGTCCAGAACGTCAACACCAGCCAGTCGGTGTACCAACGGCTGATGCGGATCGGCGACGTGGACTTCGACACCGCGGCGAGCGGCGGCGACTACGACTTCATCTTCTACGGCGTGGCCGACCCGCAGAACGTCGTCCACCGCGTCGACCAGGCGACCGGCGCGAACGCCGCCGGCAGCCACGGGCTGGGCGAGCCGCAGGCCCCCGGCGTCTAAGTCGAGGGCACGCGTCGGATCCGGCGCAGGACGTCGGTCACTTCGTTCGGGGCGTGGGCGATCTGCCAGTGCGTGAACCGCAGGACCCGCAGCCCGGCGGCGGTGTGCGTCTGGTCCCGTTTGGCGGCGCGCGCCTGCTGTGAGGGCGTGCGGTGGTACCTGAGGCCGTCGGTCTCGACCACGATGCCGTGGTCGGGGAACCAGAAGTCGGCCTCGTAGCCGAGGACCCGGTGTTTGGTCAGCGGCAGTGGGAATCCGCCGGCGAGGGCCAGTGGCCGGAAGAGGATCTCGAGGTCGGAGTCGGAGAGCCGGAACGTGTGCCGGTCGAGCATCGTCCGCAGGGTCCGGACCCCGGGCATGCCGACGTACCCGTCGAGGGCCTTGCGGAGCGCTTCCGGGTCGATCAGGTCCAGCTTGTCCGCCTCGTTGACCGCCCGCTCCAGCCGCATGATCTTCAGTTCGGTGGCGAGGTCGATCAGCGTCTGCACCACGTTCGTCACCGGAATCCCCAAGCGGACGACGACCGATTTGGCATCGAGAGCGGGCCGCGCGCGGACCTTGGTGCCCGCGCGCGTGATCTTGCTTTTCCGCCGGATGGAGACGTCGATCCGCTTCGCCTCCTCGTAGCCGATGCCCCACAGCTCCGCTGCGCTGCGGTGACTCAGCACCGCGCCGTCCCCACAGGCGAGCACGGCGGCCATCCAGCGCCCGCGAGGCGTCAGCTCCGGCCGTCCCACGGCATAGACGCCAGGCGAGATCAAATGGAGGCGTCCGGTGGCGAGGCGGTGTTCGACCGCCTCTTCCGAGAAGCCGAGTCCTTCGAGAGCGCTTCGAGTCACGACCCCGTGCTGCCGCCGCGCCATATCCCAGGCCGCTCGACTACGCGCTGCGTGGATTACCCGTGCCATGACACGGGTAATCCACGCCGCGTGGAATTTCTCCCCCCCTGGCGCGGGAACGCGCGGGGGGAATGCGGATTATGCGGCGGCGGCCTCGGCGCCGGCGGCCGCCTTCAGGGCCTCGGCGCGGTCCGTCTTCTCCCAGGTGAACTCGGGCTCTTCGCGGCCGAAGTGGCCGTAGGCCGCGGTCTTCTGGAAGATCGGGCGGTGGAGGTCGAGGTACTGGCGGAAGGCGCCGGGACGCATGTCGAACTCGGCTTCGACGAGCTGGGCGATGCGCTGGTCGGAGAGCTTGCCGGTACCGAAGGTCTCGACCATGAGCGAGACCGGGTGGGCGACGCCGATCGCGTAGGCGACCTGGACCTCGCAGCGGTCGGCGAGGCCGGCGGAGACGACGTTCTTGGCGACGTACCGGGCCGCGTAGGCGGCGGAGCGGTCGACCTTGGACGGGTCCTTGCCGGAGAAGGCGCCGCCGCCGTGGCGGGCCATGCCCCCGTAGGTGTCGACGATGATCTTGCGGCCGGTGAGGCCCGCGTCGCCGACCGGGCCGCCGATCACGAACTTGCCGGTCGGGTTGACGAGGAAGTCGTCGCGGAGCGCGCCCTCGTCGTACATCCCCGGGACCTCGGACGCCAGCACCGGCATCACCACGTGCTCCCAGAGGTCGGGGCGGATCGTGCCCTGCGAGTCGACGCCCTCGTCGTGCTGGGTGGAGATCAGCAGTTTCTCGACCGCGATCGGGCGGCCCTCGGCGTAGCGCACCGTGACCTGGGTCTTGCCGTCCGGCCCGAGGTAGCCGAGCGTGCCGTCCTTGCGGACCGCGGAGAGCCGTTCGGCGAAGCGATGCGCGAGGTGGATCGGCATCGGCATCAGCGCCTCGGTCTCGTTGGACGCGTAGCCGAACATCATCCCCTGGTCGCCGGCTCCCGCGATGTCGAGCTCGTCTTCGTCGCTCGGGTCGACGCGCGTCTCGTAGGCGTGGTCGACGCCCTGGGCGATGTCGGGGCTCTGCTTGTCGATCGAGGTCAGGACCGAGATGTGGTCGCAGTCGTAGCCGTATCCCGCGTCGTAGCCGATCTTCCGCACGGTCTCCCGGACGATTTCCGGGATGTCCACGTAGGTGTCCGTGGTGATCTCGCCGGAGACCACCGCCATCCCGGTGTTGACCAGCGTCTCGCAGGCGACGCGGCCGGTCGGATCCTCCTTGAGGATCGCGTCGAGGACGCCGTCGGAGATCTGATCGGCGACCTTGTCGGGGTGGCCCTCGGTCACCGACTCGGACGTGAACAGGTGCTCGCCCTCGGCGAGTGGCTTGGAAGTCGGCATCGGTGAAGCCTACCGGGCGCGCCCGCGGCCGCCCGAATGGGGGACGAAGTCGATGACGAGCGGCACCCCCTCCAGCGCGTAGGCCTCGCGCATCCGATTCTCCAGGTGGTAGGCCCAGTCGCGGCTGATCAGCTTGCGGTCGTTGACCTGGATCGCGATCCGCGGCGGGCTCTCCCCCACCTGCGCCGCGTAGTAGAGCCGCAGGCGGCGCCCACGCCTGGCGGGCGGCGGCGTCCTGGCGACGACTTCGGCGACGAACTTGTTCAGCTCGGGGGTGGGGATGCGAGAGGCGGCGCGGTCGGCGAGCTGGAGCGCCTTGGGCAGCAGCGTGCCGACGTTGCGCCCACGGGTCGCGCTGGCGGTGATGACGGCGGGCCGAAGCCGCAATTTGCGCCCGACGCGGATGCGCGCGTCGTCGATGTCGGTCTCGCCGATGTCCCACTTGTTGAGCACCAGCAGGGTCGCGCAGCCCGCCCGCATCGCCATCTCGGCGATCCGCAGGTCCTCGGCGGTGACCCCGTCGGCGGCGTCGCAGACGACGATCGCCACGTCGGCGCGCTCCACCGCCCGTTCGGAGCGCAGCTGGGCGTAATAGTCGACGGTCCCGGCGACCTTGGCGCGGCGCCGCAGCCCGGCGGTGTCGACGAGGATGACGCGGCGGCCCTCGACCTCGAGCTCGGTGTCGATCGCGTCGCGGGTCGTGCCCGCCAGGTCGGAGACGATCACCCGATCGGAGCCGAGGAACGCGTTCACCATCGAGGACTTGCCGACGTTCGGCCGGCCGATCACGGCGACGCGGACGGCGTCGTCGGGCTCCTCGTTGCCGACGTTGTCGCCGAGGGCGACGACGATCGCGTCGAGCAGGTCCCCGGTGCCGAGCCCGTGCGTGGCCGAGACGGCGAGCGGGTCGCCGAGCCCGAGCGCGTGGAATTCGGCGGTCGCGGCGTAGTCGTTCGGGCGGTCGGCCTTGTTGACGACGACCAGGACCGGGACCTCCGAGCCGCGCAGCGTGCGGGCGAGCTCCGCGTCGCCGGCGCGCAGGCCGGCGCGCGCATCGACGACGAGGACGATCGCGTCGGCCTCGGCCATCGCCAGGCGCGCCTGCGCCTGGACGTCGCGGGCGAGCTCCGCCTCGTCGGCGAGGTCGATCCCGCCGGTGTCGGTCAGCTCGAACCGCACGCCGTTCCACTCGGTGGCGAGGCGCTTGCGGTCGCGGGTGACGCCCGGCTCGGGCGAGGTGACGGCCTCGGTGCCGCCGACCAGCCGGTTGACCAGCGTGGACTTGCCGACGTTCGGGAAGCCGACGACGGCGACGGTGGCGCTCATTGGCTCTCCGAGGGGGGAGGTTCGGGGGACCCTTCGCTCACGAACTGCGGGGAGGTTCGTTCAGGGTCCCCCGAACCTCCCGTCGGGCGTTTGGCGAGGCCACGGTCACGGGCGAGTGCGACCACGCGGCTGACGACCTCTTCTAAGGACAGGCCCGTGGTGTCGAGCTCGACGGCGTCGGGGGCGGCGCGGAGGGCGCCGTGCTCGCGGGCGGTGTCGCGGGCGTCACGCCGTCGCTGGGCGGCCAGCACGGTCTCGACGTCCTCACCGGTCTCGGCGGCGCGGCGGCGGGCGCGCTCCTCCTCGCTCGCCGTGAGGAAGACCTTCAGCGGCGCGTCGGGGCTGACGACGGTCCCGATGTCGCGGCCCTCGGCGACGTAGCTGCCGGCGGCGATCAGCGCGCGCTGGCGCTCGACCATCGCCTCGCGGACGGCGGGATGCACCGAGACCAGCGAGGCGTCGGCGCTCACCGAAGGCGTGCGGATCTCGTCACTCACGTCGCGGCCGCCGAGCAGCACCCGGCGCCCGTCGAAGCCGATCTCGAGCCCCGCCGCGAGCGGCCCGAGCGCCGCCGCGTCCTCGGGGTCGATCCCCGCCTCGCCCGCCGCCAGCGCCACGCCGCGGTACATCGCCCCCGAGTCGAGGTACGTGAAGCCGAGCTCGGCCGCGACGGCGCGGGCGACGGTTGACTTGCCGGCCCCGGCGGGGCCGTCGATCGCGATCACCATGGCGGGAGCGTACGGGTCGGCGGGTCCTGCGCGCCGCTCAGTGGACCGGGTCGCGGAGCGGCGGGCCGTGCTGGAGCGAGGTGAGGTCGACCTCGAAGCCCGGATAGCTGACCGCGGCGGCGGCCATGTTCACGACCTCGACCCCCTCGCTCGACGCCGCTCCGGCGATCGCGCCGAGCATCGCGATGCGATGGTCGCCGTGCGAATCGATCGTGCCGCCCCGCAGGCCGCCGGTGCCCACGATGACCATGCCGTCCTCGGTCGCCTCGACCTCACCGCCGAGCGCCCGCAGCGCGGCGGTCACGGTCGCGATCCGGTCCGACTCCTTGCGACGCAGCTCGGCCGCGTCGCGGATCGTCGTCGTCCCCTCGGCGAAGCAGGCGGCGAGGGCGACGAGCGGCAGCTCGTCGATCGCCAGCGGCACGTCGGCGCCGCCGACCTCGCAGCCGCGCAGCTCGGAGTAGCCGACGCGCACGTTGCCGATCGGCTCCCCGCCCTCCTCGCCCTTCGGCGCGATCTCGATCGACGCGGCGCCCATCCGCTCGAGGATCGCCAGCAGGCCGGTGCGGGTCGGGTTCAGGCCGACGTCGCGCAGGAGGACGTCCGAGCCGGGGATGATCGTCGCCGCGGTGATGAAGAACGCCGCCGAGGAGAAGTCGGCGGGGACGACGATCCGGCCCGGCTCGAGGCGCTCGGCGGGCGCGACGACGACCGTGTCGCCCTCGCGGCGCACCTGGGCGCCGGCGGCCGCCAACATGCGCTCGGAGTGGTCGCGGGTCGGCAGCGGCTCGACCACGCGGGTCTCCCCCTCGGCGAGGAGCGCGGCGAAGAGCACGCAGGACTTGACCTGGGCGCTCGCGACCGGCAGCTCGTAGGCGATGCCGTGGAGCGGCGCCGCCTCCACCTCGAGCGGCGGCAGCCGGTCCTCGCGGGCGGCTAGACGAGCGCCCATCTGGCGCAGCGGCGCGGCGACGCGGTCGACCGGTCGGCGGCGGATCGAGTCGTCGCCGTCCAGCGTCCAGCGGCCCTCCGGCTGCCCGGCGAGCCAGCCCGGCAGCAGGCGCAGCAGCGTCCCCGCATTGCCGACGTCGATCGACGCCGAGCGCGCGCCGCGCAGCCCGACCCCGGCGATCCGCAGGCGCGACGCGCCGAGCCCGTCGGCCTCTTCGACCACCGTCGTGACGACGTCCTCGTGGACCAGCCGCGCCCCGACCGCCTGCACCGCGTCGAGCGTCGAGCGGGTGTCGGCCGCGTCCAGGTAACCGACGACCTCGGTCTCCCCCTCGCCCATCGCGGCGAGGATTCCGGCGCGGTGGGAGATCGACTTGTCGGCGGGCGGCCGGAGCGCGCCGCGCAGGGCGCCGAGCGGCCTGAAGTTGGTTCGGTCGGTCATCGCCGCGACGCTACCTATCCACCCGCGCCGACGACGGTCACGCCGTGGCCGAGCTCGCGGACGAGCGCGGCGCCCCGCTCGGCCTGCTCCTCCCCCGCCAGCCACAGCGAGACCGCGCCGGAGGTCATGTCGGAGGCCGGGTGCAGGGCCATGTCCTCGATGTTCACGCCCGCCTCGCCGAGCGCCAGCGCGAGCCGCGCCATCGTCCCCGGCTTGTTGGCGACGATGACGCGCAGCTCGAAGAGCGGCCCGTCGGGGCGCTCGGCTTCCAGCAGGCGACGGCGATCCTCGCCGGCCGCCGCGTGCCAGGCGGCGATCGCCTCGCGATCGCCGGAGCGGATCAGGGTCGCCGCCGCGTCGAGCCGCCGCGCCACCGCCTCGACCGAGTCGGCGATCGCCTCGCGGTTGGAGGCGAAGATGTCGGCCCAGATGCCCGGGTTCGAGCCCGCGACGCGGGTGGCGTCGCGGAAGCTCGGGCCGACTTCGGGCGGGTGCTCGTCGCTCCCCAGGTCCCCGGCCGCCTCGGCGACGAGCGCGTTGGCGACCGCGTGCGGCATGCCGCTGACCGTCGCCATCAGGTGGTCGTGACGGCCCGCGTCGATTGCCTGGGGACGGGCGCCGAGCCCCGCCACGGCCCGCTGCAGGCGGTCGTAGAGAAGGCCGCTCGAGTGCCCTGTCGGGGTCAGGTACCAGCGCGCGCCCTCGAAGAGGTCGGCGCGGGCATTGGCGACGCCCGCGGTCTCCGCGCCCGCCAGTGGGTGGCCGCCGACGAAGCGCTCGTCGGTGCCGAGCGCGGCCATGATGTCGCGCTTGGTCGAGCCGACGTCGGTGACGGCGGCGTCCGCGCCGCTCGCCTCGAGCGCCGCGGCGGCGAGCTCTGGCAGCCTTCCGACCGGCGCCGCGCAGAAGACGATCTCGGCGCCCTCGACCGCCGCCGCGACCGAGTCCGTGGCGGCGTCGGCGACCCCGCCGGCGAGCGCCGCCTCGCGCGTCGCCGCGTCGGGGTCGTACCCCGTCACCACGGCGCCGAGCCGCTCCCGCGCCGCCAACCCGATCGAGCCGCCGATCAGCCCGACGCCGAGGACGGCGACCCGCCGCGTCACCGGGTGAGCGGCCCCGCGGCCGCCGAACCGCTCATCCGCAAGTGCCTTGCACGGTGACGGGCGCCCGGTTCTGGCGCAGCAATCGGCGTGACCGACAAGGACACAGGCCCGAAGGCGTGGCAGCGCCACGTCGAGCGGTCGCGGACGCCGCCGGGCGCGGCGAGGGCCAGCCAGAGAGGGCGACCGTTGCCGGGCAAGGCACTCCTACGCGCGCCGGGCCTGGACCGCGGAGGCGAACCGGTCGAGCGCCTGGACGGTGTCCTCCCAACCGAGGCAGGCGTCGGTGATCGACTGGCCGTAGACGATCTCCTCCCCCGGGCGCAGGTCCTGGCGCCCCTCGACCAGGAACGACTCCAGCATCACGCCGGTGATCGCCTTGTTGCCGTCGGCGACCTGGTCGGCGATTTCGCCCGCGGCGAAGAACTGCTTTTCCGGGTCCTTGCCGCTGTTGTCGTGCGAGGCGTCGATGACGAGGCGCTCGGGCAATCCGGCGACGCCAAGGGTCACCAGCGCGTCCTCGACCTCCGGCACGTGGTAGTTCGGCATCCCGTGGCCGCCGCGCAGGATGATGTGGCAGTCGGGGTTGCCGGTCGTGTGGAGGATCGCCGGCGCGCCTGTGTCGTCGATGCCCGCGAAGGCGTGCTGGGCGGCGGCGGCGCGGACCGCGTCGACCGCGACCTGGACGTTGCCGTCGGTGCGGTTCTTGAAGCCGACCGGCATCGAGAGACCGGAGCTGAGCTGGCGGTGCGTCTGGCTCTCCGAGGTGCGCGCGCCGATCGCCCCCCAGGCGACGGTATCGGCGATGTACTGCGGCGTGATCGGGTCGAGGAACTCGCAGCCGACCGGGAGGCCGAGCCCGACCACCTCGAGCAGCAGCTTGCGGGCGATCCTCAGGCCGGCGTTGACGTCGGCGGAGCCGTCGAGGTGCGGGTCGTTGATCAGGCCCTTCCAGCCGACCGTCGTTCGCGGCTTCTCGAAGTAGACGCGCATCACGATCAGCAGGTCCTCGCTCAGCTCGCGCGCCACGCCCGCGAGGCGGTTGGCGTAGTCGAGCGCCGCCTTCGGGTCGTGCACGCTGCAGGGGCCGACCACGACCATGAGGCGCGGGTCGCGCCCGTGGAGGACGTCGACGACTTCTTTGCGGCTCTCGATGACCGACTTGGTGCGCTCGTCGCCGAGCGGCAGCTCGCCGAGCAGGCTGCCTGGCGGCGTCAGCTCCACCACTTTTGCGATCCGCTGTTCACGGACGCCGTCCCGCTTGGCGCCCTGCATCCCGATGATCATTTTCCCTTCGCCTTTCTCCAAAACGCTGCAATCGTAACTTCCCCTTGTCCTGACGCGGACCTGCGTGGATGCGTGGGTGCGCACCCGCATGGGCGGCGCCCGGCCGAAGACTGTCTCGGGGCGACCAGGGGTCGCCGGGCCGGACGCCTAGCTAAATCGCCAGTAATACGCGGTGAGGCTGCCACGGCCGCGGGTCGCGCTGAGCGCGATTCGAGTGTCAAGGGCGGTGGTGGCAGTGCTCGTCACAGCGAAAGCTTTGTACCACTAGGAGAGGAGCGGAGCAAGCGCGGCGAGGAAGCGGTCGTCCTCTTGGGGGGTGCCGTAGCTGACCCGGATATGGCCGGGGTCGCCGAGGGGCGCGCCGGCGCGCACCGCGATGTCGGCGGCGGCGAGCCCCGCGAGCACGGCGGCTTCGTCGTGGTCGCCGAGGTCGATCCAGGAGAAGTTCGCCTCCGACTCCGAGGCCCAGAGGCCAAGTTCGCGGACGCCCTCCTGGACCCGGATGCGCTCGGCGACGGTCGTCTCGACCCGCGCCAGCACGTCGTCCTGGTGCAGGATCGCCTCCGCCCCCGCCGCCTGGGCGAGCGCGTTGACGCTGAACGGCTGGCGCACGGCGTCCACCGCGGCGCGGAAGTTCGAGGAGCCGATCGCGTAGCCGACCCGCAGCCCGGCCAGCCCGTAGCACTTGCTGAACGTGCGCAGGACGACCAGGTTCGGGAAGTCCTTCAGCAGGTCGAGCGAGGCGTCGGGATCGTCGTTCGTCTGGAACTCGACGTAGGCCTCGTCGAGCATCACCGTCACGTGCGAGGGCACCTGCTCGAGGAAGGCGGCGATCTCAGCCGCCGGGTGGTGCGTCGCGGTCGGGTTGTTCGGGTTGCAGACGATCAGCAGCTGGGTCGCCGCGGTCGCTTCGGCCGCCATCGCATCGAGGTCGAGGGCGTCGCCCTCGCCGAGCGGCACCCGCACCTCGCGCGCCCCGGTCAGCGCCGGCAGATACGGGTACATGGAGAAGCTCGGCCAGGCGTAGAGGATCTCGTCGCCCGGCTCGCAGAGCGCCGCGGCGGCGGCGAGCAGCAGGTCGCAGGACCCGTTCCCGACCGCGATCTTCCCCGGCTGGGAGTCGTAGCGGTCGGCGAGCCGACGGCGCAGCAGCGTCGCGTCGGGGTCCGGGTACCGGTTCATCGACGACGCGGCGCGGGCGATCGCCTCGACCACCTTCGGGTGCGGCGGCGTCGGCGACTCGTTGGAGGCGAGCTGGGCGATCCCGCCGGCGGCGATCGCCTCCGGCGCCTGTCCGGTCGGCACGCCGGCCTGGTAACCCGGCATCCGCGAAAGCTTCTCGGCGTAGGTGACCGTCATCGGACGAGGATTCTGACGCGTCCCGCTACTGCGCGGCGTTCAGATCGGCCCGCAGCGCCTGCGTCGCGCCGACGTACACGTGCACCGGCTTCGCCTCCGCGGCCGCGTAGAAGTGCAGCATCACCCGGATCACCCGCTCCATCGAGCCCGGCACCGGGATCTCCCGCGTGCACAGCAGCGGCACCGTGTCCAGCCCAAGCTGACGCGCCGCTACCGCGGGGAACTCCGCATCCAGGTCGGCTGTGGTC
>JBPYFM010000154.1:0-12684 GCA_051986435.1 Solirubrobacterales bacterium
TCCGACCGCCTCACGTCCCTGTACCGGCTCTCCCCCGCACCCCTCACGTCCTGGGCGCCTCATGGGGGTCACAGCCTGCCAGGACCCCCATGAGGCGCCCAGGACACCCGCCGGCGCCCCGAAGTGGTGTGGACGGCCGGGCCCGAAGTAAGGCGGACGGCCCGGCCCAAAATGGGTGCGGAGCGGACGCCCGGCCGAAGCGGTGCAGACGGCCCGGCCCGCAGCGGTGTGGACCGCCCGCCCGTCCGCCCCTTCAGCGCCGTACCCCCGTTCGCCCCGGCCACCAAGCTCGGTCTCCGAGCCGGTAGCTGATCGCGGGAATCAGCAGCGCCCGGACGAGGAAGGTGTCGAGGAGGACGCCGGCGGCGACCGTGGCGCCGATCTGGATCAGCTCCTCGAGCGGCAGCAGGCAGAGGGTCGCGAAGGTGCCGGCGAGGATCAGGCCCGCGCCGGTGACGACGCCGCCGGTGGCGACGAGCGCGCGCAGCGTCCCCTCGCGGGTGCCGTGGGCGCGTGCCTCCTCGCGCACGCGCGTCATCAAGAAGATGTTGTAGTCGACGCCCAGCGCGACCAGGAAGAGGAAGGCGAGCAGGGTGAGGTCGAAGGTGATCCCCTCGCCGGCTAGCCGGGAGAAGACGAAGGCCGAGAGGCCCAGGGTGGCGGCGAAGGAGAGGACGACGGTCGCCATCAGGAATAGGGGCGCGGCGATCGCGCGCAGCACCGCCGCCAGGATCAGGCCGACCACGAGCAGCACCAGCGGCACGATCAGGCGAGTGTCGCGGGCGTTGGTCTGCTCGACGTCCCAGTTCTCCGCCGGGAGGCCGCCGAGGAGTCCGTCGGGGGAGACCTCGTGCAGCCGTTCACGCACCCTTTCGACCGCCTCGGCGGCGGCGCCGGAGTAGGGGTCGCCGGCGAGGATGACGACCACGACCGCCGACCCGGAGTTGCCGCCGGTCGGGACCGGGATCGCCAGTCGCACCGAGGAGAGCCCGCCCATCGCCCGCGCGGCCTGCGCCGCTTCGCCGACCGGCACGACCGCGGTCAGCGGCGAGGAGAGACCGGGCGGGAAGTGTTCGTTCAGGACCCGGGTGCCTTCGCTCGAGTTGGTCGGCTTCGTCTCGCCCTGGCCGAAGCCGATCGTCCCGTGGTGGACGAGGTTGCCCGCGGCGAGGACGAGGAGGCCGACGACGACGGCGCCGATGATCGGTCGCGAGCGGCGCCGCACGAACCCGCCGACCGCCTCCCACCGGCCGGGCCCCGGGCGCGGCGCTGCCGCGGCGCCGGGCCAGAAGGCGCGCTCGCCGAGCACCGCGAGCAGGGCGGGGAGGAGGGTGAAGGCGGAGCAGACCATCACCGCGATTCCGATCGCCAGGATCGGCCCGAGCCAGTGGGTCGACTGGAGGTCGGCGACCAGCAGCACCAGCATCGCCGCGATCACGGTGCCACCGGACGAGGCGATCGGCCGGACGCTCTCCCGCAGCGCCGTCGGCAGCGGCTCGGGGCGCCCCGCCTGCAGCTCCTCCCGATACCGGTGGACGAGCAGCAGCGAATAGTCGGTCCCGGCGCCGAAGACGAGCACCAGCAGGAGGAAGGTCCCCTCGCTGTTGACGACGATCCAGCCCGCCTCGATCACGAGGTAGGCGATGCCGATCGCGACGGTGTAGGCGGCGCCGACCGCGATCAGCGGCATCAGCGCGAGCAGCGGCGCCCGATAGACGAGCAGCAGCAGGACGAGGACGAGCCCGAGCGTCGCGATCAGCAGCGTGCGGCCGGCTTCGTTCGCGACCTTGTCGAGGTCGGCGGCGATCCCGGCGGGGCCGGTCACGTAGGCGCGCAGGCCGGGGACCGCGTGCGCGGCAAGGTATTCCCGCATCTGGGCGACGCCGTCGCGGATCGCGCCGTGGTCGGCGGCGTTGATCGCGAGGACGAGCAGCGCCGCTTCGCCGTCCTTGGAGATCGGCCCGACGCCGTGCGCGTAGTCGGCGATCGCGCCGAGGGGCCGGCCGGTCGCGGCGGAGAACGGGTCGATGATCGGCGTCGCGCCGGTGACGCCGAGCCCTTCAAGGCCGCGGCCGAGCTTGCCGATCGCGTTCAGGTCGTCGTGGGTGAGGCCCCCTTCGCGGTCGAAGACGATCACCGCCGGGACCTCTTCGGCGGGCGATTCGGCGGCGGTGGTGGGGACGCCCCCGGCGGAGGAGGAGCCGCCGGCGCCGGTGCCCTTCGCCGGGACCCCCGCGTCGGCCGGGCTCGCGGCGCCGCCCACCGACGCCGCCCCGTCGAGGACTTTCAGCGCATGGATCGATTCCGCCCCCTTCGGCAGGAAGCTCGACTGACCGGCGGCGGTGACCTCGCCGATGTGAGAGCGGGCGACGTAGCCGCCGATCCCGATCGCGACCCAGACGGCGATCGTCACCCAACGGCCACGCGGGCCGGTCACCGCCGACGCCGCCACGGCGATCACCGGCGGTGGCGGTCGTCGTCCTGCACGCGCGAAGCCTAGTGGCGGGGCCGGCGGCTGCGGCCGGGTACCTTCAGTCCATGCCGACCTGGATCGCCCGCCGCGCCGTCCCGTGGATCTGGAAGAAGGTCCCCTGGAGGACCGTCTGGGCGGTCACGCTCTGGCTCGCCCAGAAGGGCCGCGACCGCGTCCGGGACAACCTGACCCCGCAGGAGCAGTCCGACTTCTGGGCGCTGCTGAAGAAGTCCCGCGGCCGCCCCACCAACCTGACCCCTCGCGACCGCTCCCGCGTGAAGGACATCGTCGGCAAGGCGATCCGCGGATAGGCGACCTCAGCCTGGCCCGCCCCGATCGACGTCCGCGGCCTTCGGCGAGCCGCCGTTCGCCCGCGAGAACGGGGGCGCGCGGAACTGCATCAGCTCGACCCGCGCGTGGATGTCGGCCTTGCCGCCGTCGACGGCGCGCCGCGCCACCGACTGTTCGATCTCGAACAGCTCCGCCGTCGCCCGCTCGACCACCGCGGTGACTTCGCTCCAGCCCTCCTCGTCGACGACCATCGCGTTGCGGCTGAGATGGCTGTTGTCGACGCCGAAGATGGTCCCCGACTCCATCGCGCTGGTGACGTCCCCGGCGATCATCCGCAGGGAGACGCCGACCAGGTCGAGGCGCTCCTTCTCGCTGAGCGCGCGCCACGCCTCTTCGTCGAAGTAGAGGCGCCGCGTGGCGCGGTAGAAGTGTTCGAGGACGCGGCCGCCGCGGACCCGCTCGGTCCGCACCAGCTCGATGCAGCCCAGCTTCAGCAGCTGGTTGATGTGGTAGGTGACGTTGTTCAGGCGCTCGCCGATCTCGTCGGCGACCTGGCGCGGGGAGGCCACCCGCTCGCGCAGCACGCCCAGCGTGTGGACGCGGGTCGGGTGCGACATCGCCGCCGCCAACTGCGGGCTCAGGAAGTCAGGGTTCTTCACCCTGGGCCCCTTGGTCGGAGTGGTTCCCAATCAATCCTCCAAAAAAAATTGAGTTAGTGACCCGCGTCCATTAAAGCCGATCGGACCCATGAGTCGCTGGTTCCAGACTAAAACATCGAAGAATCTTGATTGAGTAATCAACTCTCATCAAACTTTTACTGATCGCCGCCGGGCCGCGCGACGGCGGGGATCAGGAGGGAGGTGATGAGACATGAAGGTCCAGCAGACCGCACAGGCCGTCCCGGCGACCAGCGTGCAGAAGCCGGTCTGAGCGCTCGGCCGATCGCGGCGCCCGTAGGTGTGCGGGCGCCGTTTTTAATCGGAGCCGACCAGAATGGTCCAATCGCATAACACAAACGAGCGATTGTTCGCACGCCACCGGCGTACCTACGCAAAACTGCCCGATCAATGAATCGAAGCCGACCGAACCGCATCGATCAGCGCTTGGTGCGGGCGCTCGGCCACCCACTGCGGGTGAAGATCCTAGAAGTTGTACAGCTTCGCAAAGCCAGCCCGAGCGAGCTGACCGAGCTCCTGCAGGCTCCGCTGGGCAACGTCGCCTACCACGTCCGCGTGCTGGAGAAATGCGGCTGCATCGAGCAGGTGGCGACGGCGCGGCGGCGCGGGGCGGTCGAGCACTACTTCCGCGCCCGGCCGCGCTCCTACATCGGCCACCAGGACTGGCGCAAGGTGCCGAAGAGCCTTCGCGACGCGGTCACCGGCGCCTCCCTGGGCACCTTCTTCGACAAGGCCGCCGACGCGCTCGAGGCGGGCACGATGGACGCCCGCGACGACACCACGCTGAACTGGATGCCGATGGCGGTCGACCAGGCTGGCTGGGGGGAAGTGGCGGCGGTGTTCGAGGCGGTCACGAATCGCCTCGAGGCGATCCATGAGCTCTGCCGCCGGCGGATGGCCCAGAACGACGAGGAACCGACGGCGCTGGTCGTCGGCATGGCGGCGTTCGAGCCGGCACCGGACGGCTTCGTCCCCAGGGTGGGGGCGGAGATGGACGGGCGGGTGACCGCAAGCGACGGCAACGAGGCCGACGGGGACGGCAGGGGCGACGCGGAGGGCTCCTCCGACGCCGAGCGCTCCTCCTGAGCGCGGCGTCCAGCGCTTAGGATCCGGGCTCGATGCCGGAGCCCGTCACCGTCGCGGTCGAGGTCGCCCGTCCCCGCCAGGAGGTCTTCGACTGCGTCGACGTCGCCGCCAACCACGAGCGGTGGATGGACCACCTGCTGAAGGACTGGAGCTTCGAAGGGCCGCCGCGCGGCGTGGGGGCGGTCACCAAGGCGACGATGAACGCGCCGGGCTCGCGCGAGCGGGCGCGCTTCGAGGTGGTCGAGTCGGAGGCGCCGGCGCGGATCGTCGAGGAAGGGGAGAGCGCCCACGGCAAGCGCCGGACGCGCGGCACCTACCGCTTCGTCGCGCTCGACGGGGGGCGGACGCGGATCGAATTCGAGCTCGAGTGGCTGCAGACGCCGCGCTCCGAACGGCTCGCGCCGTTCCTCTCCCGCGCCTTCATGCGGCGCGCCAACGGCAAAGCCATGAAGCGGCTCGCCGCGGTGCTCGAAGGAGGCTGAGGCGGTGGCGCGGCCCGAGGGGGCGGCGGGCGACCGGGGCGGGGAGGAGGGCGACGCGGTGCGCCCGGACCTCGCCGAGCTGCGCGCGCGGCAGGCGCTGACCGAGGACGCGGCGCGGCCCGAGGCGGTGGCGCGGCGCCACGCCAGGGGCGGGCGCACCGCGCGCGAGAACCTCGCCGACCTGGTCGACGCGGGCAGCTTCGTCGAGTACGGGCGCCACGCGATCGCCGCCCAGCGGAGGCGGCGCGAGCTCGACGAGCTGATCGCGCGGACCCCCGCCGACGGCTTCATCGGCGGCACCGCGACGGTGAACGGCGAGCTGTTCGGCGAGCGCGCCGCCTGCGCGGTCCTCTCCTACGACTACACGGTGCTGGCGGGGACGCAGGGGGCGCTCGGGCACCGCAAGAAGGACCGGCTCTTCGAGCTGATCGAGCGGATGCGGTTGCCGGCGGTGCTCTTCGCCGAGGGCGGCGGCGGGCGCCCGGGGGACACCGACTATCCGGTGGTCTCGGCGCTCGACACGCGCGCCTTCGCGCTCTGGGCGCGGCTCTCGGGCCTGGTGCCGCGGATCGCGATCGTCGCCGGGCGCTGCTTCGCGGGCAACGCGGTGCTGGCCGGCTGCTCGGACCTGATCGTCGCCACCGAGGGTTCCTCGCTGGGGATGGGTGGGCCGGCGATGATCGAGGGCGGCGGGCTCGGCAAGGTCGACCCGGACGAGGTCGGGCCGCTCGACACGCAATCGCGCAACGGGGTCGTCGACGCGGTCGCCGCCGACGAGGCCGGGGCGACCGCGATCGCCAAGCGCCTGCTCTCCTACTTCCAGGGGGCGACGCCGGCGGGCGAGGCGCCCGACCAGACGGCGCTGCGCGAGATCGTCCCCGAGCGCGCCCGACGGGCCTTCGCCGTCGGGCCGGTGATCGAGACGCTGGCCGACGTCGGCTCGGTGACGTTCCTGCGCGAGCGCTTCGCGCCGGAGCTGGTGACGGCGCTGGCGCGGATCGAGGGCCGTCCGCTCGGCTTCGTCGCCAACGACTCGCGCCATATGGCGGGGGCGTTGACCAGCGATGCCTCCGACAAGGCGGCGCGCTTCCTCTCCCTCTGCGACGCCTTCGGCCTGCCGGTCGTCTCCCTGCTCGACACGCCTGGCTTCATGGTCGGGCCCGATGCCGAGGCGACGGGGCTGGTGCGCCACGCCTCGCGGCTGCTGGTCGGCGGCGCGGCGCTCCGCGTGCCGCTGATCGCGGTGGTGCTGCGGCGCGGCTATGGGCTGGGCGCGCAGGCGATGGCCGGCGGCAGCCTCCATGAGCCGCTCCTGACCGTCGCCTGGCCGGGCGCGCACCTCGGGCCGATGGGCCTCGAAGGCGCGGTACGGCTGGCGCTCCGCAAGGAGCTCGAGAAGATCGGCGACACGGACGAGCGCGAGCGCCGGGTGCGCGAGCTGACCGCGGCGGCGGAAGAGAACGCGAAGGCCCTGAACGCGGCGACGCTGTTCGAGATCGACGACGTGATCGACCCGGCGCAGACGCGGGACGTGATCGCGCGGACCCTGCGCGCGGCCGCGCCCGCCGCGCCCGCCGCGCGCCCGCGCCCCGTCGACACCTGGTGAGGCCCGCGCGCCGGGGCCGGGTCACCAGAGGGCGTCGTGGGACTCGATGACGCCGCGGCCCTCGGCCAGCTCGACGCCGTCGAGCGAGCCGGCGAAGGTTCCGAAGCGGTGCCGGTAGGTGGAGCGGACGAGGAGGAGGTTGTCGTCGCGGGCGCGCTCGGCGCCGGCCGTGAAGTCGAGGCGTGAGCCTGCGGCGAAGCGCACCGCCTCCAGGCCGTCGAACCTGACCGGCGCCGGCTCGTAGGGCTCGCCGTCGAGCCAGATCGCGCGCTCGCTCCGCTCCGGCGGGTCGTTGATGCCCTCGACCAGGTTCCAGCCCAGCAGTCGCCCGTCGGCCGCACGGCCCACCCCCGCGGACCAGTGCCAGCTCGTGTGGCGCGCCTGGTAGCCGGCGGATTCGTCGTCGACGCCGAAGCCTTCGACGCGCGTCCGCGACCCAGGCGTCTCGACGATGCCCTCGATCGGCACGCCGGCGCGCTTGCGGGTCCAACCCCAGCCGTCGCCGTCGCCGCTGGGGCAGATCGTCTCGATCGGCGTCGCATCGCCGAGGCGCAGATCGGCGTGGAGGCCGGGGGCGTCGATCAGGAGGAGGGGCCCGTCGAGGACGACCTCGCGACTCCCCGGCCGCAACGAGGTGCGGTCGAGCTCGCGCCCGCGCTCGCGGTCCCAGAGCGCCCAGAAGCATTGTCCGCCGGGGCCGATTTCCGCGCGCGCCGCGCAGAGCATCAGCGTCTCGCCGTAGAACCCGACGTAACGCCAGCGCTTGCGCAGCGCGCCGTCGCGCCAGAGCGGCATCGGGCCGGGCGGCAAGGGCAGCGACGGGCGATCCTCACCCGGCCCCCGCCAGGGGATTCCCTCGATCGGCATGCCTGCACCGTAACCGGCCGGCACGGTCCGGCCCCGCTCTCTACTCTCGCCTCATGGCTCAGGTCATCCAGATCGTCGGCGCGCTGATCATCCTCGGCGCCTTCGCCGGCAGCCAGCTCGGCGAGCTGCCGACCGACTCGCGCCTCTACCTGACCCTGAACGTGGTCGGCTCCGCGATCCTGACCGTCCTCGCCGTGGTCGAAGGCCAGATCGGCTTCGTCCTTCTCGAGGGCGTCTGGGCGGCGGTCTCCGCCTGGAGCCTCTTCGTCCTCCTCGGCGAAGAAGCCGAAGCGGTCGAACGCTCCGGCTCGCCCCCAGACGCCTAGCCGCGCCTAGCTCGTCGCGCCGGTCTCGATCAGGCGTTCGGCGAGTTTCCGCATCCCCAGTTCGAGCGCGGCTTTCGCGGCGCCTTCCCAGTCGGTCTCCCGGTCCGGGGGCGGGTCGACGCCCGCGTCGCGCAGGGTCGCGATGTCCTTGAAGGCCAGCAGTTCGTCGCGGCCCTCGAGGAGGGCGGCGCGGAGTTTGGGGCGGCGCTCGCGGATCGCGTGGTCGAGGATCGCCTCGAGGGTGCCGTGCTCGCGCAGCAGCTCGGCCGCTTTCTTCGGGCCGACGCCTTTGGCGCCCGGCAGGCCGTCGGCGGGGTCGCCGCGGAGGGCGATGAAGTCCGGGACCTGCTCGGGGTCGATGCCGTAGCGCTCGCGCACCCCGTCGGGGTCGACCTCTTCGGCGCCTTTGCCGCCGGTCCGCACGTAGAGGACGGTGATCCCCGGTGCCGCGCACTGGTACATGTCGCGGTCGCCGGTCATGATCAGGGCGCGCCCGCCCGCGGCGGCCTCGCGCCGTGCCAGCGTGCCGAGCAGGTCGTCGGCCTCGAGGTCCGCGCTGGTCGCCACCGTCCAGCCGAAGGCCTCGAAGAAGGGGCCGCTCAGCTCGAACTGGCGGGGGAGCTCGTCGGGCATCGCCTCCTCGCGCTCGGCGTGATAAGGAGGGTAGAGCTCGGTGCGGTAGGCGGCGGCGTCGGGGCCGAAGCAGAGGACGACGGCGCGCGGGTCGTGCAGCTCGACCTCGCGGAGCACCAGGTTCGCGGTGCCGAGCAGCGCATTCACGGGCTGGTCGTCGGGACCGGTGATCGTCTTCGGCAGCGCGTAGAAGGCGCGGAAGAGCATCGAGGGCGCGTCGACGACGAGGAGGGGGCCGGCCACGCCTCACTTATATCGGCCGGGTGCTGAACGCGCGCCCCACCGCGGTCGCCCGCTTCCAGTCCTGGAGCGGCGCGATCGGCCGAGGTCCCCGGCTCAATAGATTTGGGCGCCCATGACTTCGCCCGCGCTCGAGATCGTCGACCTGCAGAAACGCTACCCCAACGGGGTGGAGGCGCTGCGCGGGGTCTCGATCACGATCGAGCCGGGTGACTTCTTCGGCCTGCTCGGTCCGAACGGCGCGGGCAAGTCGACGCTGATCCACTGCACGACGGGGCTGGCGCAGCCCACCGGTGGCGCCATCCGCGTCTTCGGCCACGACGCGATCTCCGACTACGGGGAGGCGCGGGCGGCGGTCGGGCTGGCCCCGCAGGAGGTCAACCTCGACCAGTTCCTGACCTGCGAGGAGACGCTGGAATTCCACGGCGGCTACTTCGGGATGCGCAAGCGCGACCGCAAGGAACGCGCGGAGGAGCTGCTCGAGACCTTCTCCCTGACCGCGAAAGCGAAGGAGCGCACCCGCGCCCTCTCCGGTGGGATGAAACGGCGGCTGATCCTGGCGCGGGCGCTGATGCACCGGCCGCGCCTGCTGATCCTCGACGAGCCGACCGCCGGCGTCGATATCGAGCTGCGGCTCGAGCTCTGGCACTACGTCCAGAAAATCAATGCCGAAGGCGTGACGATCCTGCTCACCACGCACTACCTCGAGGAGGCCGATCAGCTCTGCGGGCGGATCGCCTTCATCGCCGACGGCCAGATCGCCGCGCAGGGGACGAGCGAGGAGCTCGCCGAGCGCTACGACGTCGCCAACCTCGAGGACGCCTACCTTGCCCTGGTGGGGCGGCGCGAGCTCTCGCGCTCGCACGTCGAGGGCGGGGTCACCGCCTGATGAGCACCTGGCAGATCCGCTTCTTGAGCCTTTGGCGGCGGGAGATCTCCCGCTTCATGAAGATCAAGAAACAGACCTTGGGCGGTCCGCTGCTGGAAACGTTCCTCTACATCTCCGTCTTCGGCGGCGCGCTCGGCTCGCGGATCAAGGAGCTGCACGGGATCGAATACATCGTCTTCGTGATCCCCGGGCTGATCATGATGGCCTTCGCGACCAACGCCTTCAGCAACAACAGCTCCTCGATCCTGCAACAGAAGTTCCTCGGCGCGATCCACGACCAGCTCTCCTCGCCCGCCTCGCCGCGCGAGCTGCTGCTCGCCTTCAGCCTCGGCGGCTTCGTGCGCGGGCTGATCGTCGCGACGCTGACCTTCATCGTCGCGATCGTCCTCACCAACCTCAGCGTCGACCACGTGCTGGTGCTCATCCCCGCGCTCTTCCTGGTCGGCTTCTTCTTCGCCAACCTCGGCGTGCTGATCGGCGTCCGGGCCGAGCAGTTCGACGACGTCGCCTTCGCCCAGACCTTCATCCTGACGCCGCTGATCTTCCTCGGCGGCGTCTTCTACTCGGCGTCGCTGCTGCCCCAGCCGTGGGAGACGCTCACCAGGTTCAACCCCGTCTACTACATGATCTCCCTGGTCCGCTACGGCTTCGTCGGCTTCACCGAAGTCAACATCCCGCTCGCGCTGGGCGCGCTGACGGTGGCGACGGCGGCGCTCTTCCTCGTCAACCTGCGCCTCTTCCAGAGCGGCTACAAGCTGCGTTCCTAGCCGCTGCACGCACGCGGCCAGGGCGTCCGCCTTTAACTGGCCGATTACTTTGCCTCTCTAGAATCGCGGGCCGATGGCCACCAGGACCCGCAGGCGGCGCCGGCAGCCGCACAAGTCGCGCTGGCACAAGATCGTCATCCCGATCGTGCTCGTCGTCGGGGCGCTCGCCACCGCGGGTGGCATCGCCGCGGCCTGGGCCCTCAACATCTACCACTCGGCGCCGCCGCTGTCGAAGCTGAAACCGGTGCAGAAGGGCCGCACCTCGGCGATCTACACCGCCGACGGCAAGCTGATCGGCTACATCCACTCCGAAAACGTGCGCCAGCCGATCCCCGGCACCGAGATCCCGCAGGTGTTGAAAAACGCGACGATCTCGATCGAGGACAAGAACTTCTGGGAACACGGCGCGCTCGACGCCGCCGGCATCGCCCGCGCGGCCTGGAAGGACCTGCTGGCGGGCGGCAAGCCGGTGCAGGGCGCCTCGACGATCACCCAGCAGCTGGTCCGCAACCTCTACATCCGCCACCCCGAAGACACCCTCGAACGAAAGATCAAGGAAGCGGCGCTGGCGGAAGAGCTCTTCGAACAGCACAACCGGCGCTGGATCCTCAACACCTACCTGAACACGGCGCCCTACGGCACGAACGAAGGGCAGACGGCGCTCGGCGTCGAAGCCGCCTCGCAGACCTACTTCGACAAGCCGGCGAAGGAACTGAACCTGACCGAGGCGGCGCTGATCGCCGGACTGCCGCAGGCGCCCTCCGAATACAACCCGTTCCTCGACCCGAAGGCGGCGCTGCAGCGGCGCAACGAGGTGCTCGGGACGATGTGGGAACAGGGCTACATCACCCACGATCGCTACCTGAAGGCGCGGACCAGCGGCCTCGGCCTCCACGCCGGCCACCGCTACACCCGCGTGAACGATCCGTTCCTCTATCGCCTGGTCGAACAGGAACTGATCGAACGCTACGGGATCAACACGGTGCGAAACGGCGGCCTCAAGGCCTACACGACGATCGACCCCGAACTCCAGGAAGACGCCGAAGCGGCGGTCGCGAGCTGCACCGAATCGGGCGTCTGTTACGGCGGCGGCGGGCCGGTCACCGGCCTCGCCTCGGTCGACCCGAAGACCGGCGCGATCCTCGCCCTCGCCTCGACCCCCGGCGAAGAAGGCGAAGAAGAATTCAACTACGCCTGGCAGGCCCACCGGCAGCCGGGATCGTCGTTCAAGACCTACGTGCTGGCAACCGCGATCAAGCAGGGGATCGACCCCAAGGACACCTACTACAACGGCACCTCGCCGATGACGCTGGAAATCCCCGGCGGCGGCACCTGGACGGTCAACAACGACGAGCCGGGTGGCGGCACGCTGTCGCTGGAAGAAGCGACCTGGGAGTCGATCAACGTCGTCTACGCGCAGCTCGACCTCGACGTCGGCTCAGAAAATGTGACCGAGACGGCCAAGTCGATGGGGATCGAAGCGCCGCTGCAGTCGGTGCCCGCGGAGGCGATCGGCGGTCTCGCCTACGGCGTCACCCCGCTCGAACAGGCCGACGGCTACGCGACCCTCGCCAGCGGCGGCATCCACCACAGCCCGACCGCGATCAGCAAGGTCGAATTCCCCGACGGCAAGGTCGACGAAATCGAAAGCGAATCGGGCGATCGCGTCCTCACCCCGGGCCAGGCCTACGACGTCACCAACGTGCTCAAAGGCGTGATCACCCACGGCACCGGCACCGGCTACACGAACCTTCCCTGCTCCGAAGTGGCGGGCAAGACCGGCACCTCCGAGGAAGAATCCGACGCCTGGTTCGTCGGCTACACGCCCGAATTCTCCACCGCGGTCTGGGTCGGCCACCCGCGCTCCCGCGAAACGACCGGCTTCGGCGGCCCCACTGCAGGGCCCATCTGGCGCGACTACATGGAAGCCGCGACCGCGGGCAAGTGCCCGGCCTTCGAATCCCCCGAAACCCTGCCCGAACTCTCCGCCCTGACCGGCGGCCACACCACGAGCGGCGGCTACTCGCACTCGGGCGAAGAATTCGAAGAAAACGAATACGAAGAATTCGAAGAAGAAGAAGAAGGCCTCGAAGAAGAAACCGAAGCCCCGGTCGAAGAACAGCCCGAAGAAGTGACCCACGCCCCCGCCGGCGGCGGCGTCTCCCCGGGCTAGTTGAGGGTGGGGCGGGGCGGGCGCACCGCTTCGGCCCCGGCCGTCCACACCACTTCGGGCCGGGCCGTCCACACCACTTCGGGATGTCGCAGGCTGTCCTGGGCGCCTCATGGGGGTCCTGGCAGGCTGTGACCCCCATGAGGCGCCCAGGACGTGAGGGGTGCGGGGGAGAGC
>JBPYFM010000155.1:0-66094 GCA_051986435.1 Solirubrobacterales bacterium
GCCTGCCAGGACCCCCATGAGGCGCCCAGGACAGCCTGAGACATCCCGAAGTGGTGTGGACGGCCCGGCCCCAGGTGGGTGCGGTGCGGACGGCCCGGCCCGAAGTGGGTGCGGACGGCCCGCCCCGCAGTGGTGCGGACGGCCCCGCCGCCACCACCACCCACCTACACCTCCGCGCGCCGGCGGCTGACCTCGCGCAGCGCGTCGACGAGTGCGGCCGGGGCCTTCGCCGGGGAGCCGGTGTCGAACGGCGGGGAGGGGTCGTACTCGATCCCCAGCTGGACCGCCTGGGCGGCCTCCGGGGCGACCTCCTCGGCGACGAGGTGGAGGGCCATGTCGATGCCGGCCGAGACGCCGGCCGCGGTCAGGTACTTGCCGTCCTCGACCCAGCGGCTCGTGACCGGCTCGGCGCCGAAGTCGCGCAGCTCCTCGAGGCTCTGCCAGTAGGTGGTCGCGCGCCTGCCCTCGAGCAGGCCGGCCGCGCCGAGGAGCAGGGACCCGGTGCAGACCGAGGTGGTGCGGCGGGTGCCGCGGTCGACTCCGCGCAGCCATTCGAGCACCTCGTCGTCGGACCGCAGCGCGCGATGCCCGCCGCCGCCGGGGACGAGGAGGACGTCGGCGTCGGGGCGGTCGGCGATCGCCGCGTCGACGCTCAGGCCGAGGAAGCCGGAGTCGGTGCGGACCTCGCCTCGCTCCTTGCCGACGAACTCGACCTCCCAGCCGGGGACCGAGCGCAGCACCTCGTAGGGGCCGACCGCGTCGAGCGCGGTGAGGCCGTCGAAGATCAGGATCGCCACCTTCGTCGTCGTCATGTTCATGGAGGTGATGGTGGCGCCGGGAGCGCGCCCTCGCCAGTGGCAGGAAAGACATCGTCCGCTAGATTTCTGCCATGCCGCGCACGGGCGCTCCGCGGATCCGCCAAGGCAGCCACCGGGTCGTCGCGCTCTGCCTGCCCGGCACCGTCGCCTTCGACCTGACCGCGCCGGCGCAGGCCTTCCAGCTCGCCCACGACGCCGACTTCGCCCCGCACTACGCCTTCTCGACCTGTTCGGTCGACGGCGCGTCGGTGACGACGACGAACGGCTTCCAGCTCGGCGTCGAGGCCGGGCTCGGCGCTCTGCGACGCGCCGACACCGTCGTCGTCCCCGGCTACTGGGCGATCCACGAGCCGCCGCCCGCCGCGGCGACGGCGGCCCTGCGCGCGGCGGCGCGGCGCGGCGCCCGCATGATGTCGGTGTGCACGGGCGCTTTCGCGCTCGCCGCGGCGGGGGTGCTCGACGGGCGCCGGGCGACCACCCACTGGGCCTGGGCGCGCGATCTCGCGGCGCGCTTCCCGGCGGTCGAGGTCGACCCCGAGGTCCTCTTCGTCGACGAAGGCGACGTCCTCACCTCGGCCGGGCTCAGCGCCGGCATCGACCTCAGCCTGCACGTCGTCCGCCGCGATCACGGCGCCGCCTGCGCCGACCGGGTCGCCCGGCATATGGTCGCCGCTCCCCACCGCGAAGGCGGCCAGGCCCAGTTCTTCCGCGCGCCCGAGGGCGACGCGCCGGCACCGGGCGGCGACGGCTCGCTGGAGCCGACGCGCGCCTGGGCGCGCGAGCGGCTGGCCGAGCCGCTGACCGTCGAGGCGATGGCGCGCCACGCGAACGTCAGCCCGCGCACCTTCGCCCGCCGCTTCCGCGAGGAGACCGGGACCACCCCCCTGCAGTGGCTGCTGGCGCGGCGCGTGCTCGAGGCGCGGCGACTCCTGGAGGAGTCCGACCTGCCGGTGGAGGAGGTCGCGACGACGGCGGGATTCGGCAACGCCGCCTCGCTGCGCGACCACTTCCGACGCGCCACCGCGACGACGCCGACCTCCTATCGTCGCACCTTCAAGGCGGTTGATCGCAAAGGCACACCTGATTCATACAAAGTCTAGTTGACTATTCGATGGGAAAACTGGGTAGCGGGCGTGAAACTCCGTCTCGGACGAGCACTGCCGGCCTGATCGGCCGGGGGTGAGCGCCGAAAACGCATGTTGCAGGCGTCCTACAGCCCGGTTGCAACCGATGGGGGCAGTGCTCCCCATGTCACCCCCCGGTCTGGCCCGTCCTGGGACGCGCGGTTGCGAGGGCTGGTCATCGCCCTCGAGGCCCGCGTCCCAGGCGCGGCCAGTCACGCCGAGCGGGTCGCGGCACAGAGCCGCCTCCTCGCCCGCCGGCTCGGCCTCAACGCGGGCGCCGTCCGTCGGATCGAGTCCGCGGCCCGCGTCCACGACGTCGGCAAGATCATCGTCTCGCCCGAAATCATCCAGAAGCCGGGCCGCCTCGCCCGCTGTGAGCTCGCCGAGGTCCAGCGCCACGCCATCTTCGGCGCCCGCCTCGTCGCCTGCCTCGACGACCCCGAGCTGACCGCGATCGTCCGCCACCACCACGAGCGCATCGACGGCAGCGGCTACCCCGACGGCCTCCGCGGCGCCGAGATCCCCCTCGGCGCCCGCATCGTCGCCGTCGCCGACACCTTCGACGCCCTCACCTCCCCGCGCCCCTACCGCGAGACCTTCACCGCGGGCGCCGCGATCGAGGTCCTCGACGCCGAGGCCGGCCACACGCTCGATCCCGAAGTCGTCGCAGCGTTCGTCTCCTGAGGAACCTCCGCTACTCTGTCGGCTCCTTTGAGGCGCCTGCTCACCGCAGCCATCCTTCTGCTCGCCCTCGTGACGGGCGCCACGCTCCTCTCCCAGGGGTCGACCCCGCCCGCCGCGGCCGCTACCGCCCGCCTGCCGAAGGCGCCGAAGGGCTTCTTCGGGATCGTGCCGCAGACGCCGGTGACCGAAATGGACGCCAAGTACATGAAGGCCGGCGGCATCGAAGCGATCCGCACGCCGCTGCTCTGGTCCGGCGTCCAGCCGACCAAGAAGGGCCCGTACAACTGGAGCGGCTTCGACCCGGTGGTGGAAGCGGCGGCCCAGCAAGGCCTCTCGGTC
The DNA here is from genome assembly GCA_051986435.1 of Solirubrobacterales bacterium. GTDB lineage: Bacteria > Actinomycetota > Thermoleophilia > Solirubrobacterales > 70-9 > VAYN01. The sequence goes on from JBPYFM010000155.1 coordinate 2,966, forward strand.
CTTCCCTTCATCGTCGCGACGCCGAACTGGGTGGCGAAGAAGTACACGACGCTGCCGATCGGGAGCGCCGCGCAGCGCAAGGCCTACGTGGCCTTCCTGAAGGCGGCGGTCAAACGCTACGGGCCGGGCGGCGAATTCTGGGTCGAACACTCGCCCAAGAAGATCCACGAAGAAAAGGTCAAAGAGGAAACGGGCCCGGTCTACGAACTCGAAGGCGCCCACAAGACCGTGATCACGAAGCCGATGCCGATCAAGACCTGGCAGGTCTGGAACGAGGCCAACTTCTTCTACTTCGCCTATCCGGTCAACCCGATCGCCTACGCCAAGCTCCTGAAACTCTCGACGCCGGCGATCAAAAGCGCCGAGCCGGGCGCCAAGGTCATCCTCACGGGGCTCTTCGGCCGCCCCAACGCGCGCGGGGTCCGGGGGATGGCGGCGGCCGAATTCCTGAAACGCCTCTACGCGGTGCCCGGGATCAAGAAGTACTTCGACGGGGTCGCGTTGCATCCGTACGCGATCAACTCCGGCCAGCTCGAAGAAATCGTCGAAGAACTGTACGAAGTCACGGTCGAAAACCACGATCGCGTGCCGCTCTACATCACCGAGATGGGCTGGGGCTCGCAGAACGATTACCAGGTCAACGCCTTCGAGCACGGCGTCCGCGGCCAGGTCGAAGAACTGCAGAAGGCCTACCGCTACCTGCTGACGAACCGTGTCAAGCTCGACCTGAAACAGGTCTACTGGTTCTCCTGGAAAGACCTGCCCGAATCGTGCACCTTCTGCGACTCGGTCGGCCTCTTCCACTACGGGCCGAAGTTCAGGCCGAAGCCCGCCTGGCGCGCCTTCGTGCAGATCACCGGCGGCAGGCCGCGCCCGTAGGGCCGGCGGCTAGCCGACGTCCCAGCTCCGCATCGTCACGCGCGGCTCGTCGACGCCCGCGGCGCGAGCGTCGATCGCGACCGCCGCGGCGTATCCGGCGTCGATCTCGAGCTCCCAGGCGACCACCTCGGGCCCCGGCTCCCCTCCGAAGAGGCCGGCGCCGGTGCACTTGACCCGGGCCTCGTGGCGCGTCCAGGCCCGGTAGAAGGCGGGTTCGCGCTCGCCACCGCCCGCGGCGGCCACGGCCGCCGCGTCGGCAGGGGGCAGCCAGCGTTCTGCGAGCCGCACGAGGTTGCGGCGCGGGCGAAGCCGCTCGACGTCGACCCCGACCTCGACCCCGCCGGGGGTGATCGCCACCAGCGCCAAGTCCCCGGAGTGGGAGAGATTGAAGGAGAGCCGCTCCGTCGCCGCCGCGAGACGCGGCTTGCCGTCGGCGCCGACCCTCAGCTCGGCAGTGCCCACGTAGTCGGCCAGAATCGCGCCCAGCGCCCGCCGCGCGGCGCCCCGGCGATCGTCCCCGTCGAGCGCAACGCGCCAGATGTGGAGCTCGCCCGCCCCCGGTGGTTTGCGCCCGCTGCTCATCTCTAAGGGACCGTTAGGTCGCACCAAGTATCCAACGACCGTGAATAAGATGCATGCGATGGAGTCATCCGCGGTGGCAGGGCCCGCCTGGCTGGTCCTGCCGACCTACAACGAGGCGGCCAACATCGCCGCCATCGTCGAGGCGGCGCGCGCCAACCTTCCCCTTGACGCGCGCATCCTGATCGTCGACGACAACTCACCGGACGGGACCGGCCAGATCGCCGATCGCCTCGCGGCTGCCGACCAGGGCGTGGAGGTCATGCACCGCGCCGGCAAGGAAGGCCTCGGTCCCGCCTACATCGCGGGTTTCCACCGCGCCATCGACGGAGGCGCCGGGTTCGTCCTGCAGATGGACTCCGACTTCTCACACGATCCTGCGGACCTGCCCCGGCTGCTGCGGGCGGCCCAGGACGGCGCGGACCTTGTAATCGGCTCCCGCTATGTCGCCGGAGGCGGGGTCACCGACTGGAGCCCGCTGCGCCGCGTGGTCAGTCGCGGCGGCAGTCTCTACGCGAGCCTCGTCCTGGGCGTCCGCCAGCGCGACCTCACGGGCGGCTTCAAGTGCTTCCGGCGCCGTGTGCTGGAGACGATCGACCTCGACGCGGTCGCCGCCAAGGGCTACGTCTTCCAGGTCGAGACGACCTATCGGACGCTGAAGGCGGGATTTACGGTGCGCGAGGTGCCGATTCTCTTCCGCGACCGCCAGGTGGGCGAGTCGAAGATGTCCGCAGCGATCGCCGCCGAGGCCACCTGGCAGGTGCCGTTGCTGCGGCGGCGCGTGCGCGACGGGGACCCGCGGACGACCGGCCGGCCGCGGCCATGAACGGGGTGAACCTGGAAGGCCTCGCCGCGCGCGCGGCGACGATCGTCGCCGACCGGCGCGTGCGCCTCGGCCTCGCCCTGGTCGGCTTCGGCCTCGTCACCGCGATCACCGCGCTGATCGCCCACCCGAAGATGTTCTTCGGCTTCCACGAATACGACGACGAGGGCTACATGCTCACCGCGCTCAAGTCCTTCGTGAACCACGGCCACCTCTACGACCAGGTCTTCACCCAGTACGGCCCCTTCTACTACGAGCTCTGGGGTGGCATCTTCTCGATCTTCGGCATCCCGGTCACCCACGACGCGGGCCGCAATGCCGTGACCGTGGTCTGGGTCCTTTCGAGCCTCCTCTTCGGGCTCGGCATCCTGAAGATCACCCGCAGCATCGTCCTCGGGCTCGGCACCCAGATCCTCACCTTCGCGGCGCTCGAAGTGCTGACCAACGAGCCGATGCACCCGGTCAGCCTCATCGCCCTCTTGCTGGCGACGATCGTCGCGATCTCGGCGTTCGTCAGCGAGCGCGAATCGCCCTACGCGATGGCCCTGCTCGGCGCCGCGGTGGCGGCGCTGGTGCTGACCAAGATCAACGTCGGCGCCTTTGCGCTGATCTCGGTCGCGCTCGCGTGCGTGGTCAGCTACCAGGCGCTCTGGAGTCGGCGATGGCCGCGGATCGTGGTGGAGCTGCTGTTCCTCGCGGTGCCGATCGGATTGATGCTCGGCAAGTTCGGCGAAGGCTGGGCGCGCCACTACGCGTTGCACGTGTTCGCCGCCGCGCTGGCGGTGGTGATCGCGCTACGAGCCAACAAGCCGGCCCGGCGACCGGGCGGGGAGCTGCGTTGGCTGATCGGCGGCTTCCTCGTCCTCGCCATCGTCTCCTGCGTCGCGATCCTCGGCGCCGGGACCAGCGTGCATGGGCTGATCGACGGCGTGATTCGCCAGCCGCTGCGCCAGTCGGACGCCTTCACGATCCCGCTCCAACTCTCTCGCCGGCTCTACGCGATGGACGTCATCGGGGTTGCCGCCGCGCTGGCGTACTTGTACGCGGCGCGCCGCCGCGGCACCGCCGCGCCGACCCCAGCCTGGCTCGCCGCCTGGTCGCTCTTCTCGATCGCGGTGGGCTTCACGATGGCCTTCTCGGTCACCGGTCAGATGCTGCCCTTCAACAGCAACGCCCTCTCCGGCTACCAGTTCACGCTGCTGCCCTTCGTCTGGGTCGCCCTGTTGGTCACCGCGCCGGAGGAGACGCCGCGGGCATCCTTCGCCCGTCTGCTACTGCCGCTGCTGGCCGTGCTGCAGGCGCTGCACGCGTTCCCGGTGGCGGGCAGCCAGACCCTGCTCGCCGTTGTGCTGATGATCCCGGTCGGGGCGCTCTGCGTCGCCAACGGGGTGCTCGGCCTGCGGCGCATCGTCGCCGCGCCCGACAGCCTGGCGCTCGGCGGCCTCGCCGTTCTCCTGGTCCTCGTCTTCGGCTGGTTCACCGTCAACGTGTACCTGCGCGAACCTCTGAAGGCGGCGCGCGGCACCTATCACTCGAGCGCGCCGAACGCGCTGAACCTGCCGGGGTCCCACGACATCCACCTCGGCAGCGTCGAAGAAGCGGAAAAGTACGAAGACATCGCCGACACGATGCGCAAGGAATGCCGGGCGACGCAGATGGAGCCAGGGATGGACAGCTTCTACCTCTGGGCCGAACAGGAACCGCCGTCGCTGACCGCGACCGGTTGGGAGACGCTGTTCGACGACGAAGCCCAGGAACAGGTGATCGAAGACATCGCGCCGATCGAAGGCCTTTGCCTCCTGCGCAACAAAGAACGCGCCGCGGGTTGGGGGCTGGGTGAAGGTCCCCTGGTCAAATACCTCGAACATGGCTTTACCTTGATTGGCAAGTGGGGCGAATACGAACTGTTGCGCCGCGAAGGGCCGGCGAAGCCCGCGTCGTGACCACCTGGGTCATCACCCCGGTCTATTGGGACACGGCCTCGTTCCGGGTCCTGCGCGAGCGCCTGCTCGAGGTGCTCGCGGCGGAGTCCTCGAGCCGCGGACCGGTCCGTTTCGTCGCCATCGACGACACCGCCGGCCAGGATCCCGAGGTGCCGGGCCTCGAGCAACTCGGCGACGTCATCGTCCTGCAGCCACCCTTCAACCTCGGCCACCAGCGCGGCATCGTCTACGCCCTGCGCAAGATGCTGCCGCGCTTCGCCGACGACGACGCGGTGGTGACGATGGACGCCGACGGTGAGGACCGGCCGGAGGACCTGCCGCGCCTCCTCGCCGCCCTCGACGAAGGCGAGGCGCCCCAGCGCCACGTAGTCCTCGCCCTGCGCACCAAACGCCACGAGCCTCCCGCCTTCAAGGTCCTCTACCGCGGCTTCAAACTGCTCTTCCGCACGCTCACCGGGGCGACGGTCCGCACCGGCAACTACGCCGTCATGCCCGGTGGCCTCGCCAAGCGCGCCCTGCTCCACCCGACCTTCGACCTCGCCTACTCCTCCGCCATCCTGGCCCTGGACATGCCGGTCGCCTACGTCCCCTGCGAACGCGGTCGCCGCTACGAGGGCGAGTCGAAAATGACCTACGGCAAGCTCGCCATGCACGGCCTCCGCATGCTGATGCCGTTCACCGACCGCATCGCGATCCGCGCTCTTGCCGCCTTCGTCGTCTTCGGCCTGCTCGGCATCCTCCTCGCCGCCGTCGTGGTCTTCCTCAAGTACTTCACCAACTCCTCGATCCCCGGCTGGACCAGCTACGTCGTCCTCGGCGCCCTGATCGTCTCCCTCGTCGCCCTCGGCAACTTCGTCAGCCTCTTCGTCCTCTTCTCGCAGACGCGCGCGGTGTCGTTGGCGTCGATCGAGGAGCTCACCGAGGACGTGGAGTTGGATGACGGGGGGGAGAGCGCCTGATGTTCAAGGAAACGGGCGAGCTGCTCGCCGGGTTCGTCGCCCACGGCATCCTGATCGGCCTGCCGGGGATCGCCGCGGTGCTCCTGGTGATGCGACGGGGGCTCAAATCGGTCCCGCTCCTGATCGGTGTGGGCCTGGTGGCTTCGGGGGGCCTTTCCTACGTCGCCTTCTGGGCTTACTACGGCAGCGAGTCCATCGGCACCACCTATGACTTCCTGGTCTTTGGCGCCTCGCTTCTGGCGATCGGCTTCTGCTGGCGCGAGGGTGGCCTGGACAAGGACATCCTGCGGGCGCTGCGCACGCCGCTCCTCCTCTGGATCTTCGGCAGCGCCTTCGTCCTCTTCTTCGGCTTCCTTCACGGGGGCAACCACAACGCGATCACGTTCGCGGCGTACCGCTTCTCGGGCGAGCTCCCCTCGGACAATGACATCCCGCGCTATTTCACCGAATGGTTCGCGACCCACGGTCATCAGCATCCGCCCGAATACCCGGGCGAATGGCTGGTCAGCGATCGGCCGCCGCTCCAGATCGGCTACACGCTCGCCCAGCGTGGATTCTTCAACACCGCCCAAGGGCTCCACTACCAGATCCTCTGTGTGATCGAGAACGCTCTCTGGATCCCGGCGATGTGGGCGGTCTTGGTCGCCGTCCCGCTGCGGAGGGTGACGCGGAGCCTCGCGATGCTCGTGGCGATGATCTCCGACATCGCGCTCGTGCATGGCTTCTTCGTCTGGCCGAAGCTGATCGCAGCGGCCTTTCTGCTCGCTGCGTTGGCGGTGATCCTCTCGCCTGAGTGGCGAAACAGCCGCCGTGATCTCCGGGTCGCCGCGTTGATCGGAGGTCTGCTCGCCCTCTCGATGCTTTCCCACGGGTCGAGCGTCTTCGGCGTCATCCCGCTGATCATCTTCGCCGCGTTTCGGGGGATCCCGAACTGGCGCTGGCTCGCTGCCGCGGTGGCCGCCTTGCTCGTCTTCTACGTGCCTTGGAGCGCCTACCAGAAATACGCCGATCCACCCGGCAACCGTCTGCTCAAGTACCAGCTTGGCGGGGAGACGGAAGTCAACTCCGAAGGCACCCTGGAAGCGATCGAGAACGGCTATTCGGAGGTCGGCCTCAGCGGGGCGATCGACCTGAAGGAGGAAAACTTCGAGGAAATGGTCGGCTGGCCGCGGACCAAGAACGAATGGAACGCGGCGATCACGGCACTCGACGAAGGGAAACCAGGGATCGCCGTCGCGAAGCTTCGCTGGGACCGATTCTTCTGCCTCTTCCCGTTCCTTGGGTTCCTCCTGCTGGGGCCGATCGGGATGATCGTCGCCTGGCTCGTGAAGAAGAAAAGCGACCCCGGTGGCTGGCGCGAGCCGGACGAGTGGCGCTTTGCGCTCCTGTGCTTCGCCTTCTTCGCCATCGCCTGCGTCTCGTGGGGCCTGCTCCTCTTCGGTACCCCCGAGGCGCGGACGACGATCCACGTCGGCAGCCTCGCCGTCCCGTTGCTGGGCGCGGTCGGCTGCGTGGTCGGCCTGCGTTCGGTCTACAGGCGGCTGGGCGCGGTTCTGGCGATCTTCAACGTGCTCTTCGTGCTCGCGCTCTACGCGCCCTCCTTCGAACCACCTGAACCTGGCACCAGCTACTCGGTGCTGAACGGGCTGCTGACGCTGATCAGCCTCGGAGGGATCGCCTGGGTGCTGTTCCGCGGGCCGGTCCTGCCGCAACGACGTGCGGCGATGCCGGTCCGGCGGCACGACCCTGCCGTGCCCGCGCGCGGATGAACGAGTCCGCTCGGAGTCGAACGATCTCGCGCCTTCGGCACCGGGTCGCCGCGGGGATGTTCCCGGCCCCGGGAGGCGGCGGGCCGCGCTTCTCGCTCAAGGAGGGGACCGCGCTCATCCTCGGCTTTCTGGTCCTTGCCACCATGCTCTCGGTCCTCCGCCTGGGGAACGACGCCTTCCGCACGGTCTGGGCGGAGGACGCCACCGTCTTCATGGAGTCGGCATTCGCGCACGGCTACTGGCATTCGATCTTCGAACCGTACGCGGGCTACCTGAACGTCGTGCCGCGGCTGATCGGCGGGTTCGGGACGGTGATCCCGCTGCAGGACGCCGCGGCCGTGATCGCATTCCTGTCGGCGCTCTGTGCCGCGCTCAGCGGGCTGACCGTCTGGTTCGGGAGCGCCGGACAGGTGCGCGACCCCTGGTTGCGCGGTGGGCTGACGATGGCCGTGGCACTGGCCGCGACCGCCGGCCAGGAGACCCTCGACTCGGCCGCCTACGTGCCCTGGTTCATGCTTGTCGGTGCGTTCTGGCTGCTCTTCCTGCGACCGAAGACCTGGTGGGGGGCAGGCCTGGCGGCCGGCTTCCTGGTGCTCACCGGGCTCAGCACGCCGGGCGTCTGGTTCTTCATCCCGGTCGGGGCTCTGCGAATTTTCTCGCTCTCGCCGCGGCGGGAGCCGCGCACCGCTCTGGTCGCAGCCGGTTGGCTCGCCGGGGGGCTTGCCCAGATCCCGGTCATCTTGTCTCAGGATCAGGGGACCACGATGTGGTCCCGTCACATCTGGACGGCCCTGGTCCAGCGCGTGATCGACGGCGGCATCTTCGGGCAGCGACTCGGGGGCGGGCTCTGGGACATCTTCGGCTGGGCCTGGTTGACCGTGCTTTGCATCGTCCTCGTGGCAGTGCTTGTGCTCGGCCTCCGTCGCGCGCCGGAGAGCACCCGTTGGTTCGTCCCATCGGCGATCTTCATCTCCTTCGGGATGTTCATGTTCTCGGCCTACCAGCGGTCGATCGGACCGAGCATCTTCTGGTCGCCGGGCACCTCCGGCGGTACGGCCAGCCGCTATGCCCTGGTGCCATCGATGCTCTTCTTGAGCGCCTTCGTGGTGCTGCTCGACGGCGCCTTTCGCGATCGGGTGGCCCGTGGCCCGCGCTCGAACTGGCCGGCCATCGCCGGCGCCGCCTTGATGCTGGTCGCCGTCGCCGTCTCCTTCGATATGACCTCATCGGCGCGAAGCATGCCCTACTGGTCTGAAGCCCTGCGCTCGGCTGCCGACAAGTGCATCACCAAGCACGAAGAGTTCGCCGGCATCGAAACCTCTCCGCCACCGTTCGGCGTCGTGGTCTCCTGTTACCAGGTCGAACAGTTCGCCTCCCCCGGGATCCGCGATTCGGCCTCGGGGGACTAGAACTTGTACCGTCACGGGCCGTGACCAGGCTTCTGATCACCGGCGGGGCCGGCTTCGTCGGCTCCAATCTTGCCGTCGAGCTCGCCATGCGGCACCCAGACTGGGAGATCCTCGTTCTCGACAATCTCTACCGGCGGGGCTCGGCGCTGAACCTTCCACGCTTGGAAGAGGCGGGCGTGGAGTTCGTCAAGGGGGACGTGCGCGAGCCCGACGACCTGGCAAAGGTGTCGAAGCTCGACGCGATCGTCGAGTGCTCGGCCGAGCCGTCGGTGATGAGCGGCGTCGATGGAGACACGGGCTACCTGGTCCACACGAACCTCACCGGTGCCTACAACTGCCTCGAGCTGGCGCGACGGGACTCGGCCTTCTTCGTGTTCCTCTCGACCAGCCGCGTCTACCCGGTCGAGCTTCAGGTCGGGCTGCGGTTGGAGGAGGCGGCGACACGATTCGAGCTCGCGGCCGAGCAGCGTGTTCGCGGTGTCTCCCCGGCAGGGATCTCCGAGGAGTTCCCGTTGGAGGGGGCACGGACGCTCTACGGCGCCACCAAGCTGGCCGCCGAGTTACTGGTCGAGGAGTACCGGGCGTCGCTCGGAGTCCCGGCCGTGATCGACCGCTTCGGCGTCGTCGCCGGACCTTGGCAGATGGGCAAGGTGGACCAGGGGGTGTTCACCCACTGGATGCTTGCCCACTACTTCCGCAACCCGCTCTCCTATATCGGGTTCGGAGGACATGGCAAGCAGGTGCGGGACCTCCTTCACGTCCAGGATCTGGTCGACCTGGTCGAGCGCCAGCTGCTCGAGCCGAGCAAGTGGGATGGGCGAACCGTGAACGCCGGTGGCGGCCGCGAGATCAGCCTCTCGCTGATGGAGACGACGGCGATCTGCCGGGAGCTGACGGGGAACGAGGTACCGATCACACCGGTCGCCGAGACCAGGCAGGGCGACGTGCCCATATATCTTTCCGACTGCGCACGGCTGTTCGAGCTTGATGAGTGGCGTCCCCGGCGGAGCGCCAAGCAGGTGCTCGCCGACATCCACGAGTGGATCGCCGCCGACGAGGACCGGATCGCCGAGGCGCTGGAAATCAAGGCCCCCGCGGGGGGGAAGGAGTAGGACAGTGCCGGTAGCGATCATCACCGGGGCCGGGGGCCTGATCGGCTCCGAGGCCGTGGACCACTTCATCGGCCAGGGCTTCGACGTGGTCGGGATCGAGAACGACATGCGGGCCCGCTTCTTCGGCCCGGAATCGTCGACCTCGCACGTCACCCAGCGCCTCGTCGAGGAGCACAAGAGCTTCAAGTGGGAGAACGTCGACATCCGCGACGCGGCCGAGGTGATGCGGATCTTCCGCGATCACGCCGGATCGATCGAGTTGGTCATCCACACCGCGGCGCAGCCCTCGCACGACTGGGCGGCGAGCGAGCCGCAGACCGACTTCGGGGTGAACGCCAACGGGACGCTGAACCTGCTCGAGGCGGCGCGCGCCCACGCGATCGACGCGCCTTTCATCTTCACCTCCACCAACAAGGTCTACGGCGACACGCCGAACCGGCTGCCGCTGCAATCGCTGGAGAAGCGGCTCGAGCTCCCCGAGGACCATCCCTACTACAAGGGCATCGACACCAGCATGTCGATCGACACGTCGACCCACTCGCTGTTCGGTGTCTCCAAGGCGGCGGCCGACCTGCTGGTGCAGGAGTACGGCTACTACTTCGACATGCCGACGGTCTGCTTCCGCGGTGGCTGCCTGACCGGTCCGCAGCATGCAGGCGCCAAGCTGCACGGCTTTCTCGCCTACCTGATGAAGTGCACCGTCACCGGCACGCACTACACCGTCTTCGGCTACGAAGGCAAACAGGTTCGCGACAACATCCACAGCGCCGACCTGATCGCCGCCTTCGACGAGTTCCGCAAGGACCCCAAGCCGCACGCCGTCTACAACATCGGCGGCGGCCGCTTCTCCAACTGCTCGATGCTGGAGGCGATCGAGGGCTGCGAGCGCGTCTCCGGCAGGACCCTCTCCTGGGAGATGGGCGAGGCGCCGCGGATCGGCGACCATCGCTGGTGGATCTCCGACCTGGCTCCGTTCCAGGCCGACTACCCCGATTTCACCCTGCGTTATGGGATCGACGAGATCCTGCAGGAGATGTACGAGGAGAACGTCGAGCGCTGGACGGCGGCACCGGCATGAGACTGTCGGTGGTGATGCCGGCCCAGAACGAGGAGGGGTCGGTCGGCGCCACGGTCGAAGGGCTGGTCTCGACCTTGGAGGGCGCCGAGATCGATTATGAGATCGTCGTCGTGAACGACGACTCCGAGGACTCGACCGAAGCCGTCATCGCCGCGATCGGCGCGCAGAACCCGCGCGTCCGGGTCCACAAGTCCCACTACGAACGCGGTTTCGGCAACGCGATCCGGGCGGGCCTCGACGTCTTCGAGGGCGACGCGGTTGCGATCGTGATGGCCGATGCCTCCGACGACCCCCGTGACCTCGTCCGTTATCACCGCCTGCTCGAGGAGGGCTGGGACTGCGCCTTCGGCTCGCGCTTCATGCCGGGCGCCGAGATCCACGATTACCCGCCCCTCAAGCTCTTCATCAACCGGATGGCGAACCAGTTCATCCGCCTCCTCTTCCGGCACCGTTACAACGACACCACCAACGCCTTCAAGGCCTACAAGCGCGAGGTCATCGAGACCGTCCAGCCGCTCCTCTCCAAACACTTCAACCTCACCGTCGAGCTCCCCTTGAAGGCGATCGTCCGCGGCCACAGCTTCGCGGTCGTCCCCACCTCCTGGACCAACCGCACCGCCGGCGAGGCGAAGCTGAAGATGAAAGAGATGGGCAGCCGCTATCTCTTCATCGTGCTGTACGTCTGGCTTGAGAAAGTGCTGAGCCGGGGCGATTATCAGATCCGCGAACCGCGGACGGGGCGCGAGCCTTCGAGACAGCCTTAATCGCCGCCGCGCTTGAGGCGGCGTAGGGTTGCGCCGATCCATCGCAGCGGCGCGCCGAGCTTCCACGTGCGCGATCCCAACAGCACCGCCAGCCTTTGATGTGCGGCCGCGTTTTCGGCTTCGGCCCTTATTGCGCGCTCCTCGGCCTCTCTGGCACGCTGTTCGGCCATCTGCGCTCCTTCGGCCGCTCGTTCGGCAGCCCGCTCGGCCGCCCGGATCGCCGCGTCCACAGCGGGCCGGCGCAGTTCCTCGACCTCCGTCAGCCGCGCCGCGAGATCGACCCGCAGCCCGGCGGGCTCGACGGAGCGCGCTCGTAGGCGTCCGTCCAGCCGCGCGGCCTCGTCCGCCATGTCGGCCAGAAGCCCGCCGGCGAGGCGACTCAGCAGATCCGTTTCGGCGTCGGCGCGTCGGCGTCGGAATTCCTCGCCGCGGGCGGCAATCTTGTCACGCAGGTCGCCGCCGCCGTCGAGTATCGCGGTGGACACGGGATCCAGGTCGGAGCCCGGAGAAAGTGCGAATGAAGGAGGCAGCCCGAATGCTGCGAGAAGGCCGGCCGCCTTCTGCTCGTAGTAGGGGTTGTCGGCGAAGAAGACCGTCGGGATCCCGAGCAGGAGTGACGTGAGGGCGATGTGGTACGAGCAGCTGATCGTGGCCCGCGCGCCCTGCAGTTCCGGCAGGATCTCTTCGAGCGTGGAAGGACGGAGGACCCGAGGCTCCTCCACCTCGATTCCGCGGCGCACGGCCTCGGCCGCGAGCGCCGCCGTCCCCGGGCGCTCGTCGATACCACTGTCCATGTACGCGATCAGGGGCCGGAGCCGTACCGTGCGCCCGGTCCGCCGTCCGAGGTCCGTCACGAAGTCGAGCGTGTAGTCGCGCAGGTCGTCTGGTCGGCCGCTGACCCATTGGTGCCCGCCGAAATGGAGGTTGACGTCGAGTCTGCCCGGCGCCTCCGGCTCGTCCCCGTCCGAGGCGACGATCGGTATCGCGCCGAGGGCATCGTCGCCGGTGTCGACCACGGTCGCCCCTGACTCGAGGCTCGCGAATGCATCGGCTGACAGCGGGTCGCGTGCCCCGAGCAGCTCGAAGGAGCGCAGCATTGTCAGATCGTCCGGCGCCAGGCTCTCCAGCCAGCCCCGGTCTACCTGTAATCCGCTTGAGAGCCGCGTCACGTGGTCGATGTCGGCCGCCCGCAGGAGATCTTCGGCAGTCCGCACCATCGCCAGCTTGCGGGCCCCCCAGGATGAGTTGAGGTAACCCCCGCCATACAGATAGATGCTGCCAACGGCAATGGTCGGCGGGACCGCAAGGGGCACCAGGTCATCTTTGCCTGCCTGCTCCGGATCGAAGAAGAGCGCATGCTCGGGGGGCCGCTGGAAGGTTGTCAGGAGCTTCTCGTGTCCCGCGAGATGTATCCGCTCCAGTACTGGCAGCACCAGCAGCCCGCGTCCGAGGGGCTCCAGAAGCCGGAGGCCTGCGTCGAGCTGGGCGATGTCCCCATAATTGCCGGAGCCGTCATAGCTGCCGACAAGGATCGCCACGGCCCGCGCTTCGGCAAGCGCCCTGCGGGTAGCCCGCGTTACGTACAGCGGCAGGTTGAGCGACGTCACGCCGTGATTCTCTCGGTAGCGCTTGCCGGGTGCGTACCACCCGTGAGGTCCTCGATCAGGTCGGCGCCACTGCGGAGGCGCTCGACCAGCAACGTGACGCTGTCGCGGTCGGCCCCGCCCAAGCAGGTCAGGGTGTCGAAGCCCCCGACCGGTTGCTCGGCGGTCAGGGGTACCTCAGTGAGGACAAGGTGGGCTGCCAGGTCAGGTTCCCGGGCGCGAGCGACGGCGACGCGATCCACCAGCGCGTCCCACTCCGCACCGGCACTCGTCGGCGACAGCGCGAGCAGTGTGCGGCCGCCGTCCGCGCCGGCCCATGGCACGGTCGTGTCCAACTGGTCGAGGTGCCGGTACTGAAAGAACCGCCAGTGCTTTGGCGAGTCGCATACGTGGGTCGTTCGCTCCGGGACCGCACAGAGGCAGTCGAGGATTTCGCCCAGCGGCTCTTGGCGGCCGATGATCGGCAGTGGTGCGGTGACGCTCGCGCCCTTCAGCTCGAGGTTCCGCTCGATCCAGACATCGCCGCCTGGCATACGCAGCGACGCCAGCGCGGCGGGTTTGGCGGCGATCGCGATTCGCTCTCCGCCGGCGTCGAGGGCAACCGTCCCATAGCTGTGCAGCTCGAGCTGGAGACGCAGAAGAACGCCTGCCAGCAGCCGCCGATCACGCAGCAGGTCGACTTCTGTCGCGGTGGTCAGGACGAACGCGTCCGCTAGCTGCTCCTCATCGCAGAGTGCAGCCAGCGGTACCCGCCGTGGCTCCAGGTCGGCCGCGGCCATCAGCAGCGCGTCGGCACGATCGCAGCGTACGAGCGCGAAGCGCGGCGCTTCTGCATGCTCGCGACGGCAGAGCGATCCGGCCCTGTAGGCGTCCTCGTGACGTTGGCGGATATCGGCCTTGATCTGTTCCTCCCGGAGTTGGGCGCCTACCAACATCGAATCGGGCACGCGCCGATAGCGGAAGCCACAGCGGCCGGCACCGGCACCGGCGAACCCTGCCAACGACGCCCGCAGGAAAAACTCCCAGTCCTCGAACCCCTTGCGCATCGTCTCGTCGAACTCGATCCCTGCCTCGAAGACGGTGCGTCGGACCAGAGTTCCCGTGTCGGACTGGTTGGTGAACAGCTGGCGATAGGGGAGGTGCGGTCCGAGCACGTTCCATCCACCGTCGGTCGAGGCTCCGAACATCTCCAGGGCAGGCGAAGCCCATGCCAGTTTCGAATCGGCTTCCATCGGCTCCCACAAGGCGGCGATGGTCCGCGGCGAGAGCAGGTTGTCGGCGTCGAGGAAGAAGAAGGCCTCGACGTCTGGCCAGCGCCGGATCGCCTGGCGGATGCCGGCGTTCCGGGCCGCTGCGACGCCGGCGTTGGCCTGACGCAGGAAGTCGACCCGGTCGGGATTTGCATCGCCCAGAGCCCTGCCGATCCGTGCGGTCTCTGGGTCTGGACAGCCGTCATCCACGATCGTCACACCGACGCCGAACGTGGCGTCTTGGGCCAACGCGGAGCCAACGGCTCCGGCCATGTAGTGCGCCTGTTTCCAGACGGGAACGATGACCGCGACCCGCACGGACGGAGCGGGGCCCTCGCCGTGGCGCCGACGGAATCCCCGCGACAGTCCTTCCCTGCGCTTGGCTCGCTGCACCGGGCCTTCGACGGCTCGCTCGAGGTCGACCCTTTCGGCCGCGCGGGCGACGTCGAGCACATCTTCCCAGAGGACTCGCTGGAACGGATCCGGGATCTCGATGTCTACGACGCGCTCAAGGTCGAGCTCCGAAGGCATCGTCTCGACTCGATCCCGCAGGCCGAAGGCCTCCAGCGTCACCATCGTCATCAGGCAGTCGTCGCAGCGACCGCAGTCGAAAGCCTCGCCGGAATTCCCCGCGCAGACCCGGAGCCATCGTCGCGCGGCGTGGTGTTCGGCCACCAGTCGGGTTCGCGCGACCCGGCTCAGGCCGCCGCCGGCGTCGGCGATCTCAAGGGCCTCGGTGCTCCAGAGCTGGTCCACCATCCAACCGGCCCCGGACCTCTCCTGGAGCTCATAGTCGGCGTCGCCGGTGATCAGGATCCGGTCGAAGAGCGGCTCGAAGAGGAAGGCGACCGCCACTGCGGCGCAGCCGCGGTAGGCCTCCCACGGGATCAGTTGGTCTGAGAGCCCCCGCAGATTGGTGCGAACCACGTGGAGCGCGAGCCCGAGTTGCGACGCGGCATCGCGCACAAGCTCCGTGGGAACCGGGTCCAAGCCTTCGATAAGGATCAGGTCGGTCACCCCCGGTTCGGAGAGGACGGTCGCCCAGGAGTCGAGGCCGCCGTCGAAGAAGGCGGCGACACGGTTCTTCGGAGGCGTCGGCTCGACCACCCGCGTCAACGCGACCACCTCGATCTCATGCAACGGTCCGTCGATGAAGTCCCATCCGGTGGACCAGGCACGCTGGATCGCCTGGAACTCGCGCACTGAGCGCAGTACGCGAGGGCTGATCGGTTCCTCCAGCCGCAAGGTGCCGCCCAGTCGCATCGCCGGCATGAGGCAGGCGGCGAGCGCCACCTCGGCCGCCGGGAGGGTCTGAGTCTCGGTCCTGAACCAGACACGCCGCGTTTCCGATGCGATGCGGGCCTCGAAGGAGATCTCCCCCGGCGCACGCTTGAGATTGGTTATCTCGTGTCGATGTTCGGTCGCCGGCGACAAGGCTCAAGGGTCCCGGGCAAGGATCGTGTGATCGAAGTCATCCCGCGGACCTGAAACATAGTTCAGCGACGCGCGAACCCGAGCTCGTTCCCAGTTTCGTGCCAGACGATGAAGACGAGGAGCGCCGCCAGTACGACCATCGCGGCGATGGCGACGGCGTCGCTCAGCGTGTAGACGCTGCTCGTCAGGACGAGGCCGCGCGTTCCCCAGGTGAGCGCGACCATCACCGCGAAGACCTCGATCGCGCGGACGCAGAGCACCAACCGCACCGGCACCGAGCGCAGCCAGGGGAAGCCGCGCGCGGCCTGGTCGAGGGCCAGGACGGCCACCACGAGCAGCACCCAGTACTGGAGTCCTTCGCGCAGGAGGCCGGTGAGATCGAAGCCCCAGTAGACGACGAAGAAGAGGAACGGGATCACGATCGTCACCAGGATCGGCCAGGTCCAGCGCTTGAGCGCCCGCCACAGGCCGGCCAGCAGCAAGGGATAGAAGAGGATGCCGAGGCCGAAGGCAAGGCTGGTCCAGTACTGGTCGAAGAAGTGGACGACCCCCGGGGACTGCCCACCCAGGCGGTTGTTCCATTCGGTGTGCGGGTGGAAGATCGGCGTGAACAGCGGCACCAGCGTTCCGGCCAGGCTGGCCCAGCGGAAGTCGAGCCACTGGCCCACCGTCGGGTGCGTGTTCCAGACCGAGGCCCAGCCGATGTATTCGAGGAAGCCGCTCTGCTGGAAGTGGGGACCGTTGTAGATTTTCCACGCCTCGACCAGGATCGCCGCTCCGATGCCGAGCAGGATCACGGTGAGCAGCTGCGGCCGGCGAAAGTCCGGCCATCGGAAGGCCGGGCGCTTCGGCGGCCAGAAAGCGTACGGCGCGATGCTGACGAGGCCGACCAACGCGCTCGGGTGCATGAGGTAGCCGGCCGAGACCGACAGCCCGGCCCGGAACGGCTTGCGTTCGATCACCCAGAGGAAGCCGATCAGGACGAAGGCGGCGGCGAGCAGTTTGGGCCAGGTGAACATCAAGTCCTCGATCAGGAACGGCGTGCTCACCGCGAGCAGCAACGCCAAGCGCGCCGCTTTCGCGCCGCCGACCCTGCGGACAAGTTGCCAGAGTGCCAAGAAGGCGGAGCAGGTGAAGGTCATCATCGCGATCCGGAACGCCATGAAGCCCTGGCCGTCGAAGGGTTGCCAGGGGGCTTCCGACGACGTCAGTTCCGGACGACCGCCGCTCATCAGCACGATCGGGGCGCTGGCCATCCCCGGTATCGGGCCGCGACTGGAGAAGTCGTACGGAGCGAAGGTCTCGAGACCGATCGTCCCGTGCGGGTTTTCGCCGTGGACGAGCATGCGGACGACGAGGTAGGAGGTCTGGCTGTCGGGTCGGCCCTCGGGCTGCAGGGTACGCGCGATCGACCCTTCGAACATCTCGCCTTCGGGGCCGAGAGACCAGAGTGCGCGGGCGATCCCCAGCGCCAAGGCCAGCGACGTGAGGACGAGGGTGCGCTGCTCCTCGCGGTCGAAGATGTCCTCCTCGACGCTTGCGAGCACCCCGACGATCAGTCCCAGCGCCGGGCCTAGGATCGCGAAGCTGATCGTCTTCACATCGACCGATCCCGCGAGGAGCCAGGCGGCGAGGACGGTCAGCGCCAGCAACGCCAGGCCTGGGATCGGCAGGAGCGCGAGGCTGATTCGCCGCCCTAAAGCCCTCCAGACGGTGCCGGGTCCGAGCAGCAGGGTGATGGCGAGCGCCGTCGTCGTCAGCACGCGCAAGACATCCACCGCCTCTTGGCGGTGGGTGGCGTGCGAGCCGAGGGAGGGGGGGTCGAAGATGCCGAGCAGACAACCGATCCCGGCCAGCCCGCAGAGGGCCACCATCGTCGCCTTCTCCGCCCTGGCGGGCCACAGGGCGGCCGGCCCTTCCACCCGCAGCGAGGTCACCAGGGCAGACGCGGCCTGCGTCGCACCCATGCGAAGGGCGAGCTCAGCCGCGGGATCCCGTATTTGATGTTCGGGTTGGAGAACGGATCGACCGCCGTGATCGGCAGCCAGCGACCACGCAACTGCTCCTTCTCCCAGTCCTCCACCTCGGTCGAGCGGCTCGAGGACTCGAAGTGGTAAAGAGTCGTGTCCGGGTCGTACACGATCCGCTTGCCTGCGGAAACGAGCTTCAGGCAGAAGTCCATGTCGTTGTAGTTGACCGGGAAGGTCGTGCTGAACCCGCCGACGCTTTCGAAGTCCTCGCGAGGGGTCATCATGCAGGCGCCGGTCACCGCAAGAAAGTTCTGCGCGACGAGCACGCTGTTCGAATATCCGTTCCACTGATTCGCGAAGCCGCGGTAGATGTGGCCGGGGTAACCGACGTTCTCGAACGCGATGCCGACGTGCTGGAGTCGCCCGTCCTCCCAGATCAGCCGCGAACCGACGGCGCCGACCCCTGGCAGCCCCGCGTACATCGCCAGCCGCTCGATCCAGTTCGGGGTGACGACCTCCATGTCGTCGTTCAGCAGGAGCAGCAGCTCGCCGTCGCTTTGCACCGCGCCGCGGTTGATCTTCTTGGAGAAGTTGAAGGGCTCGTCGAAATCGACCAAGCGGACCTTCGGGCCATGCCCGGCCAGTCGCGACCGCACCTCGGGGTCAACCGCCTCGTCGACGACGACCACGATCTCGTAATTCTTGTAGGTCGAGCGCTCGAGGATGCTCTCGACGCAGTGCTCGACCAAGACGACCTGCTCGTAGCGAACCTCGCGCACGGTTCCGGCCGTCGGGATGACGATGCTCACCGAGGGTTCGCTCTCGAGCTTCGGCTCGAGGCGGTAGACGCCGGGATGCTCGGTGTCACGACTGGCGATTGCCGGGACCCCGGTGCGATCGCAGTGAGCCTGGATCGCTCGCGTCCCCGCTTCGAATGCCCACGGCTTCGCCTCCTCGCCGGCTCCCGCAGTCGAGGTCTCGAGCGTCCGCCAGTGGTAGAGAACGCGCGGCACGTGGACCACGCGCCGGGCCTTCTCGGTCACCCGCAGCACGAGGTCCCAGTCCTGCGAGCCTTCGAACTCGGGATCGAACCCGCCCACCTTTTCGACCAGATCGCGTCGCATCACGCTCAGGTGACAGGTGTACATCTGCGTGCGCAGCCGCTCCGGCGACCAGTCGGGCTTGAAGAACGGGCCCTGATGCCTCCCCGCGCGGTCGATCTTGTCTTCGTCGGTGTAGATGTAGTCGACGTCTGGCGCCGCGTCGATCGCCTCGGCGACGAGCTCGAGGGCGTCCGGGTGCAACGCGTCGTCGTGATCGAGAAGCGCCACGAACTCGCCCTCGGCCATCCTGAGCGCGTCATTCGACGCGGCGACGATCCCACCGTTCTCGTCTCGCCGCTCGACCCGGATCCGCGGCTCGCGAGCCGCCGCGGCGGCGAGCATCTCGCCTACGTGAGGGCTGGGCGAGGCGTCGTCGACCAGACAAAGCTCCCAGTCGCCGCAGGACTGACGTTCGACCGAGCGCAACATGGCCGCGAGCACATCGGGCGGCGTCTCGTAGATCGGCGTGACGATTGAGAACCGGGGCGTCGCCACCCTTAGCCCCGTGACAGACGCCGGCGGACGGATCCCAGCATCTTCAACAGCGGCCCTGGAACCATCGAACGGATGCGGCCGACGAGATTCAGCAGGCGAGCGGTCCCAGCTTCCAGCGCCAGGACCTGGCCCTTCAGCGAGCCAAGTTCGGCGTCCTTGGCGATCAGGAGATCACGGAGGCGCAGGTTCTCCTCACGGAGGCGGGCCACCTCGTCGGTGGTCGACTGGTCCCCGGTCATCGGTTCGGCCATCGGTCCGCGAGTCTATCCGCCGACCCCTACTGACCCCAGAGCACGATCAAGGTCGCGCCGTTGTCGGTGCGCGTCGTGCCCCTCGGTTGGAACCCAACGGCCGCGAAGTCCGCCAGCAGCACGGCCTCGGTGGCGTGCGTCGTCCAGTGGCGCTCTTCGCGTTCCTCGCGGTCGAGGCCGGACGTTCCGTCGGCGATCACGTACGAGGTCAGCGCGAACCGGCAATGGGCCCGTAGCGAGATCGCAATATCGGGTATCGAGGGCAGGTACTCGAGCAAGCCGAGGCAGATGGCGATGTCGAAATGACGGTCAGGGAGGCCCTTGACGACATCGAGTTGGATCGTGGTCGGAGTCTGGGGGTGAAGGTCGTAGGGGTGGTAGCTGTGATCGCTGTCCAGGGTCGCTCGCAGCAGTGACCGCATCCGTTCGTTCCCCGCACCGAAGTCGGCGATCGATACCGGCCGGCCGTCGGCTCTCTCCCAGGCGGAGCGGTTGCCGGCGAGGAGTTGGGCCGCGGCCGAGGCGCGCTCGTCCCACAGATCCTGTTCGCCGCAGTTGTAGCGACGCCGCGCGCGCCCGGCAGGGGTGAGCTTCGAAACAGCCGACAGGCGCCAACGGCCGCTCTTCTCATCGCGCTTGGACATAGGGCTCAGACGGTGCCGATGACGGTGTAATTCTTCGGATGCCCGAGGTTGGTGATCTTTTTCCTTACGTCGGCGCGCGCCGAGATGGCGGAGAGGCGACGGGCGATCGGTGCGGCTTGCCGCCATCGTCTCGTACCGTCGAGGGCTCGGGCGAAGACGTCGAGCTGATAGCTCACGGTCCCTAGATATCCCTCCAGCCAGTCAATCTCCAGATCTCGGAATCCAGCCGCCTCGAAGAGGTGACGGAGTCCGAACTGCGTGTACCGGTAGAAGTCGTAGGGCTGCTCGTGCTCTTCGTAGAAGAGCGGCGCGCTGGCGAAGATTCGACCACCCGGCTTCAGCACCCGGCGCAGCTCGGTCAAGACGGCGATCGGCTCGGGCAGGTGCTCGAGGACCTGGCTCAAGAGGACGACGTCGTATCGGTCATCTTCGACTGGGATCGCGGCCAGATCGCAGACGTAGTGGTTGTAGCCGTAGTCCTTGCCGGGAACCGCCTCGAAATCGGCCGCCTCGTACCCGACATGGTCAAAGTGGTGGCGGTAGAGCCCGTTCCCGGCGCCGGCATCGAGGACTCGACCACCGCTCGGCGTGGCGGCGCCCGCCGCCGCCACGAAACGGTCCAGGTAGACGCGGCTCGAGTTCACCGGCCGCGAGTCTAGCGGCGGTTGATTCGTCAATCCGGTCGCGGTACGTGACCGAGGCGGTAGGCCCAGGAGATCGGGACGGGATGTTCGGCGAGGTCGCCGGTCACCGGGGCGAGCGCCCGTAGGAAGCCCAGATGGCGTGCCGGGCCATACCCGAGGCGGGTGGCGAGCTCAGGGTCGCGGGCGAGGAGCTGGTCGCCGTTGACGGGGTGCTCGGCTGCGAAGAGCGGGAGCATGCCCGGCCCCGAGCGATCGAACAGCCACGCATGTGGCTCACCCTGGGGCGAGGGTCCGGGGGTCGGGCGGCGCAGACGTCGTGCTGCAGTGGTGCCGCGGCGGGCCGCCACCTTGGCGCGGTCGGCGACGGGGCCGAGGTCACCCCAGGCCAGCGGTGCCATCGTCCAGCGAGCCGCTCGGGCGAGAGGTGGACGGGCAGCGGGCACGGATGGGCCCGTGAGGAGGACGCCGTCCTCGATCCAGATCGGAACCTTCCCGCCGAGGCTCGAGGCCGATGCCGCGCCGAGCTCGAAGGCGCCGTCTCCGGCTGGTACTTCCCCCAATGCAGAGCGGTGGCGCCGCGCAACTTGGTCCGCCGCGGTGACGAGCCCCACCACCCCGACTGGCCACTCGGCGAACGGCACGTCGCGGGGGCGTTGCGGAACCGGGTCGAGAAAGCCGAGATGTTCGATGATGTCGGCCTCGGCCACGAGTGGATCCTCGGGGAGGCCGATCACGATCGTCTCGCCGGTCTCCCGGAGGGTGGCGACGGAAAGCGAATCGAGACCGGGCAGCGGCGCCACCTCGAGCCAGCCGAGATCCTCGAAAGGGACCGTGCCGACAAACTCACGGTCACGGATCGCGCCGAGCAGGTGCTCGCGCACGCAGTCCGGGGGTGGGTCGAACGCGCCCGTCACGTGGGTCCCGTCCGTCCGGCGATGCCGGGCCACAAGGGTCGAGAAACGCGGCACCCACGGTGGTCGGGCGGGCGGACCCGGGAGCGGTGCCGCGGCGCGCGGCGAGGGGAGCCAGACCGAATTCCCTCCTGGTTCCCGCGGCTGCGTCGAGAAGGGCACCGGGACGGAGAGGTGGCGCCACTCGACCCGGGCGCCGGCGGCGCCGAGAAGCCAGACGAGCGACGCCACCGGTGCGGCGGGATCGCACCGCAGTCCCTGCGGCAGGTCCTTCTCCAGATCGCGACGCCAGACAACGGTGTGCGGGGCGAGGTCCGCGCCTTCGCCGGGATCGAGGGGCGCCGCGGGAAAGCGCCCGTCCGAGCCCGCATCGGCGAGCGCGATCGCGTCCGGCGGATCGACCGAGAGCGTGAAGCGTAGGACCAGCTTTTCGAACAATGCCGGGTCGGCGACGGCGAGCGCGGCCTCGTCGACCTCGGCGACCGCGACCAACGGCTCGTCGGCGAAATCCAGCGTCATCGCCAGGCCGACGCCGTCGCCGGGCGCCGGCGCTATCACCTCCAGGCCGGCCCTCGGAGCGCTCGGTCGGCTCCGCTCCGGAGTGGGCCGGTCACACGTCAACTCCTCGTACAGCGCGCCGTGGTCCGCCGCCATCTGTTGGACCGAGAACTGCTTGAGTGCGCGCTCCCGCATGGCCGCCCCGCGCCTGGCCAGGTGGGCTCGGTCGCGCGCGTAGCGAGCCAGCGGCTCCACGTATCCGCCTACCGCGTCTCGCGGCTCGACCACCCCCTCCTCCTCGGCCCCGAGCATCTCTCGGATCGCCGGCAGCCCTGGAGTGACGATCGGCAGCCCCATCGCCATCGCCTCGAACAGCACCACGGGGATGCCCTCGAAAGTGCTGGTCAGGAGCAGGACATCGTTGGCCGGATACAGGCTTCGCAGTCCTGGCGCCGGGCCGTGAAGGACGACCTCTTCCTCGAGCCGCAGCTCGGCGATCCGCTCCCTCACCTGGTTTTCGAGGTCGCCTTCGCCGATCACGTTGATGCGAAAGTCGACTCCCTCGTCGCGCAGCGCGGCCGCGACCTCGACCATCAGGAGTGGATCCTTCTGATCCACCAGACGGGCGGCGAAGAGGATCTGCAGGCGCTCGTCGGGGCGCTCGAGCGCGGGTTCGACGTGCGCCGGGTCGAACTCTCCGGCCGCGTCCGCTCCGGTGTAGATGACCTTGATCTTCTCCTCCGGCACACCGTATTCGCGCAGCGCCGCCGCGACGTGCTCGTTGGAGAGCGAGAAGCAGTCGACGTGGTCGCGGAGCCTGGTCGAGACGTACCTGACGTAGCCCGACCGGTCGGTCTCCTCGGCGTGCATCTGGACGACCACGGCGGGGGGCACCGGCAGCTCCGACAGGTCGGGCAGAAGGTCGAAGCCGAGCTTCGAGTTCATCAGGTGCACCGCCTGGATCCCCCGCGTCCGGACGAAGTCCAGGATGAACGAGGGCATCGCATCTGCGGGCATGAGGTCGGGCAGGACCCAGAGCTCCTCCGCGTAGGGCTCGACCTCTTTCAGCAGCGGATTTCCGGAGGGCTGGGTGGTGATCAGGTAGGGCGCGAAGCGCTCGCGGTCGAGCCAGCGGAACCAGTCGATCGTGTTCTTGTCGCTGCCGCCGTAGCCGACCCACGGCGCCAGGTAGAGGACCGGCAGCCGTTCGCTCATGTCCGCGCCCGGGATCGTGAGGTCAACCAGCTGTGCGTGCGGTGGACGCCCTCTGCGAGCGGCGTCAGCTCGAGTTGGACGAGGTCATGCAGGGCGGTGGTGTCGAGGACGATCTGGTGCACTTCGAAGTCGCGCTCGGGATGGTGGATCAGCTTCGCTTCACGGCCGACCTCCGCCTCGGCGAGGTGCAGCACGTCGAGCAGCGACGTTCCTACGCCTGCTCCGACGTTCAGCAGCGGTGGACCGTCCCGGCGGCCGAGAAGGTCGACGACCGCCGCGGCGACGTCGCCCGCGTAGATGTAGTCGCGGATCGTCGCGCCATCGCCGTAGAGGTCGATCGGCGCTCCCCGCTCGATCCGGTCGAGAAAGGTCACGACGGCACCCTGCCCTCGATCTGGTGCCTGGTGCTCGCCGTAGACGGTCGCGCAGCGGAGGATCCGCGAGTCCAGGCCGTCCCCGCGCCGGGCCGCTTCGATTTCCTTCTCGCAGGCCAGGTGGATGCGGCCGTAAGCCGAGATCGGCTCGGTCGGATCCCCCTCTCGTGCGGGCAGTCGCGCCGGGTCACCGTAGACGGTGCCACCGGAGGAGAGATAGACGAGCGACACGCCGGGGCGCTCGCGGAGCGCCGCGAGGACCGTCCTCAGCGGCCGCACCGTCAGCTCGCGATCCCGCTCCGGGTCACGCTCGGACGCCGAGGGCAGGAGCCCGCCGGCGCAATAGGCAACTCGCTCGACTCCGTCCAGCGCCTCGGCCAGCAGCTCGCCGTCGGCCGCGTCGCCGAGCCTCAGCTCGCCGGGCGGGATCGCCGCCGCGACGGATTCCGCCGGCTGCGAGCGGGTCAGCACGCGAAGGGACTCGCTGCGCTCGGCGAGCGCCGTCACCACGTGCGAACCGATGAAGCCACAGCCGATTACAAGGGTTCGCGCCACCGGATCACAGATCCTCGGCGATCCGCGGCGCCTCACGGTTGAAGAGCCACGCCCCGAGCAGGCAGACGACGACGAAGACTACCGCCGCCGGCACCAGGCCGAGCCATCCCCCCGCCGCGTGCAGCGCGCTCGGAGCTTCGGATTCGTTGAGGATCCAGACCCGCACCTGGGTCATCACGACCGCCAACGGGTTGATCAGCATCAGGTGCTGGAAGGTGGCGCTTTCCTTGAATTCGATCGTGTAGAGGATCGGCGTCGCATAGAAGAGGACCTGGGCGACCACCGTCCAGATGATCGCGACGTCGCGGAAGCGGACGTAGAGCACCGAAAGGGCCATCCCGACCGCGGCGGTCAGCGCAAAGAGGAAGACGACGATCAGCGGGAAGAGCAGCCAAGTCCAGGTCGGGTCGACGCCGAAGGCGAAGAGGAATACCAGCACGATGATCAGGTTGAGGCCGAAGTTGAAGAGGCCCGTCACCACGGTCGAGAGCGGGATCACCAGCCGCGGGAACTGGGTCTTGCGGACCACGCCCTCCTGGGCGACGACGGAGGTGACCGCGTTGGTCGTCGATTCCTGGAAGAAGGTGAAGATGACGATCCCGAGCAGGAGCAGCACGGGGTAGTGCTCGACACCCTTGCTCGTCGCACGGAAGACTTGGGTGAAGACGAACAGCAGGACCCCGAACAGCATCAGCGGCCGGATCAGCGACCAGAGGTAGCCGAGCACCGTGCCGAAGTAGACGCGACGGAATTCGGTGACCGAGGTCAGCCAGAGCAGGTCGAAGAACCTCCGGCTGCCGCCGCCCAGCGCGGACGGCCCGCGCACCTCCTGCAGGGTCGCCGCCCCGTCGATATCGCTCACGCCGGCGATCCGCCCTCGATCGTGGCCTCGGTCTCGTGTCCGAGCTGGATGATCCCGCGATCGTTGGGTCCGCCGAAGACGACGAAGTCGACGACGCTCGGGGCGTACATGGCAACCCCGCCTTCGAAGCTGCGGTTGACGCCCAGGTTGAGAAAGTAGTGACCGGCGGAGAGCGGATTCTCGATCGTCGAGGAGATCTTCATCTTCTGGCCGGCGCGCACCGGGCGGTCGTTCGTCTCGCCACCGATCGGCGCGGCGAACTCGAACACGCCGACCTTGTCGGCGTTGAGGAGGATGAAGCCGGCGTGCAGTCCTTCGCTGTCTTTGATCGCTTCGAGCTCGATCTCGATCCGGATCGGCTCGCGATGCTCGACCGCGCCGACGGTCTCGCCCGCGGCATTCTCGACCCGCGCGGCGAGCAGGCGGACGGAATCGCCCTCGACCAGCGGCCCGCCCTCGGCCCGGGCGGCAGCGCCTTCTTCCTCGAAGTTCAGCCGCAGGTAGCGCCGCCCGACCTCCCCTGGGTCGCCGATCTGCTGGATCCGGCCCCCCGCGATCAGCATCGCGCGGTGGCAGTATTCCTCGACCGTCGACATCTCGTGGGTGACCAGCACGATCGTCTTGCCGGCCGCTTTCATGTTGTGGAAGGCGTCCGCGCACTTCTGCTGGAACGCGGCATCGCCGACTGCGAGCACCTCGTCGATCAGCAGGATGTCGGCGTCGACCTCGAGCATCAGCGAGAAGGCCAACCGAACCAGCATCCCCGAGGAGTAGTTCTTCAGCTTCAGGTCGACGAAGTCCTGAAGTTCGGCGAACTCGATCACCGCATCGAGACGCCGCCGCGTCTCCTGTGGCGTGAGGCCCATCATCACCCCGTTGAGGACGACGTTGTCGCGGGCCGTGAGGTCGACGTTGAAGCCGACGCCGAGCTCGATGAACGGGGCCAGCCGTCCGGCCATGCGGATCGTGCCGGCATCGGCCCGGTAGATGCTGGCCAGCAACTTCAAGAGCGTGCTCTTGCCGGAGCCATTACGTCCGACGATCCCGAAGAACTCCCCTTGGTGGATTTCGAAGGAGATCCCGTCCAGCGCGTGCAGCACGCGGTAGTCCCGCTGCGAGAACGGGTGGACGACCCGCTCTTTCAGCGAATCGACCCGCTGAGTGGGGATGCGGAAAGCCTTGTGGAGGTTTTCGACCTGGATCGCCGGCAGCGCGTCCGCAACGGCTGCCCGGCCGGCGGCAGGACTGGTGATCGTCTTCTCTGGTGACATCTTTACGCCCGAAACTTCAGCCTATCGTCGTACCGGGCCACCACCTGTGCCCGGGACCGTGGCAAGCTCCCGCCGGTGAGCGTGGCCGGCGACGTTGCGATCGTTATTCCGAGCTGGAATTCCGTCGACCTGCTGCCAAGCTGCCTCGATTCGCTCGCTGGCCAAGGCGAGGTCGAGGTGGTGGTGGTCGACAACGGCTCGACCGACGGCAGCGTGGAGCTGTTGCGGAGTCGCGGCATCGATCCCGTAACCCTTCCCGAGAATGTCGGTTTCGCAGCGGCGGTCAACTTGGGCGTGGCCCGCACGGACGCGCCGTTCGTCATGCCTCTGAACGCCGACACGGAGCTCGAGCCCGGGGCCGTGTCGACCTTGGCCGCGGCACTCGAGGCCGATTCAGGTCTGGGTGGAGTCGCCCCACGCATCCTGCAGGTCGAAGGAGGCAAGCGCGATGTCGCGAACGCCCGTCTGTACAGCGCCGGTCAGGGGCTGACCGCCGACGGGCGAGCGATGGAGATCGGGGCAGGGGAGATCCAGTCGGTGGCTTCGAGCACGCCCCGACAGGTCTTCGGCGTCTGTGGGGCGGCCTGCTTGCTCCGTCGCGACCTGTTCGCCGATCTGGGCGGCTACGAGCCCTTCTATTTCGCCTTCTACGAGGACGTCGACCTGAACGTCCGCGCGCAGGTCGCCGGGTGGCGCTTCGCCTACGAGCCCCGGGCCGTTGTCTGGCACCTCGGCAACGCCTCATGGCAGGCTGGTGTGGCGCGCCCGAGCGCGTGGAACGCGCGCCTCGTCGCCCGCAACCGCCTGGTCACCCAGGCAAAGTTCATGCCTGCCACGGCCATGCCGCGCCTCGTCGCGGTCGAGGTCGGCTCCCTTGCCCGCGCGTCCCGGCAGGGTCGGCTTGGTGCGACCGCACGCGGCAAGGTCGAAGGCCTACGGCGGATGCGGTGGGCGCTGCGCGAGCGTCGCCGTCTGGCGGCGGATGGCGACCTCTGGCGGCCCCGCGCCTGGCTCGGGCGCGGATGATCGCCGTCCTCAGCCGTTTCGGCGCAGACGGAGGGCCAGCGCCTCTCGAGCACCGATGTCGAGGAGCGGGACCCCATCGACGTCGTGACGCTCGAGCCCGGCCGCGGCACGCCAACCGGCGACCCGACCCTTCAGTCCCGCGGTCGTGTGCTCCTTCAGCAGCTGGCCTGCGCAAAGGGCTCCCTCGCATCCGATCGCGCGGATCGCAAGGCGCGGGTCGGCGGTGATCCCGTAGCGCCTCAGCATGTAGCCCCGGCTCCAGCCGGTGCGCCGGTACTTCGCGGCGCTCCCCGCGCCGAGCGTCGCCGAGTAAGCGTGCAACGCCCGTGCATCAGGCGCGAGCCGGCAACTGCTGCCGCCGGCGGCGAGCCGCAGTGCCAGGTCGAGGTCCTCGTAATAGAGGAAGATCCGCTCGTCGAACCCGCCGACCCGCTCGAAGGCCTCCCGGCGGTAGAGCGCGGCGCCGCCGGTCGGGCCGAGTGGATCGGCCGCGGTCGCGGCCTTCTCGATCGGTAAGCCGTTCAGGTAGTCGAAGCCCATCAGGGTCCCGTCCGCGACCACCCCCGCCGAGTCGATCAGGCGGGGGTTGCGCTCCTGGACCAGCACGCCCGCCACCGAGCCGATTCCACTGCCCACTTGATCGAGGAGGGCCTCGATGAAGCGCGGCTCGGCGTCGGCATCATTGTTGAACAGCACGATCGGATCGCGAGGATGCTCCGCGATCGCTCGGTTCAGCGCCGGACCGAATCCGTGGTTGGTCCCCAGTCGCAGCAGCCTGACATCAGGGAAGCGGTCGACGACCAACTGGTCGGAGCCGTCGCCGGATCCGTTGTCGACGACGACGACGTCGACCCCGCAGGTCTGCGCCAGCAGGCTTTCGACAGCCCGGCCGAGAAGCTCGCCGCCGTTGTAGTTGGGGATGTAGACCCCTGGTCGCACGGCGCGAGCCGGCGCCGATCAGCGACGCCCGCCGAGGCGTGCCTTGGCGGCGCGAAGCGGCTCGGTCACTCGCCAACTGGATGACGACTTGACCCGGCGCAGCTCTCTCGCGGTCGAGTCGAGATCGCTTTCCAGTCGGCGGACTTGCGACCGCAGGCGCTGCACTTCGGCTGCCAGTTCGGGCGAGGTGGTCGGCTGTGGCGACGCGCCCGACTTGCGCAGGACGACCACGATCTCGATGCCGCGGCGGGCCAGCGCTTCGATCTCGAACGAGTCGTCGAACCGTTCCTGGCAGTACAGCAGCAGGCGCATGAAAGAGGCCTCGGTCCAGCTGTGGGTGTGGATCGAGAAGTCCTCGTCTTCGAGCTCGCGGGCGACTTCCTCGGCCCGCGCCGGCCAGGCCGGATCCTCGTGATACTCCTCGTTGGCGACGACCAGGTTCGCCCATTCGTCGTAGTGAGCGCGCCGTGATACCTCGGCTCCTTCCTCGTGGTCGCGAATCATGTGCTCCAGCGACGTGGGCTCACGGCGAAAATCGAACGTGTAACGCTGGTCTGGGACGGCATAGAAGAGGACGCCTCCAGGCTTCAGCTTCCCCAGGTGGACGCCGATCGTCCCGATCGGATCGCCGGTGTGCTCGAGAAAGTGGTTGGCGATGATGAAGTCCTGGGATCTCTCCGGGATCGACTCGAGCTTTTCCCCGTCGTCGAGGATGTCGACCTCGCTCAGGTCCTGGTCCTGGAGCTCCGGGTACTCCTCGCGCAGCTCGGCGAGAGGCATTCTGTCGACGGTCTTCGCCTCGGCGCCAGCCGGCAGTTTCAGCGGCCAATTGAGCGCTCCGATCTCGAGCCCTTTGCCCGTCAGAAAGCGGTCGGCCAATTCGGTTCGGGCCTCGAAGTAGAGCGGAGGCGGATCGGCAGGCCTGGATGCCTCCGTCTCGGCTCTGGTCTCAGGACTGTCCACGCCCGCAGAGTACCCGGTCGCCGCACCGCTCCTTCTCATACGGGGTAGGGTTCCAGCGTCCGATGGAGCCCCTGAAGGGACTGATCCTCTCCGGCGGCGCCGGCACTCGCCTGCGCCCGATCACGCACACCTCCGCCAAGCAGTTGGTGCCGGTGGCGAACAAGCCCGTGCTCTTCTACGGCATCGAGGCGCTGGTCGACGCCGGGGTGAAGGAGATCGGGATCATCATCGCGCCGGAGACCGGCGGGGAGATCCGCGAGGCGGCCGGCGACGGGTCGCAGTTCGGGGCGAGCATCACCTACATCGAGCAGGACAAACCCGCCGGGCTGGCCCACGCGGTGTTGACCGCGGAGGACTTCATCGGCGGCTCGCCGTTCGTCATGTACCTGGGCGACAACCTGCTGAGCCACGGTCTGCGCGGACTGGTGTCGACCTTCGCCGAGGACGACCCCGACGCGCTGATCTTGCTGACCCCGGTAGACGACCCGCAGTCCTACGGGGTGGCGGAGCTCACGCCGGAGGGTGGGATCGTCCGGCTGATCGAGAAGCCGAAAGACCCGCCGTCGAACCTGGCGCTGGTCGGGGTCTACCTCTTCAGCCCGCTGATCTTCGACGCCGCCCGGCGCCTCGAGCCCTCCTGGCGGGGCGAGCTCGAGATCACCGAGGCGATCCAGACCCTGATCGACGACGGGCGCCGCGTCCAGTCGGAGGTGGTGCGCGGCTGGTGGAAGGACACCGGCCAGCTCGCCGACATGCTGGAGGCCAACCGGCTCGTGCTGGAGGAGGTCGAGGAGTCGATCGAGGGCGACGTCGACGACCACTCGCGGGTCGAAGGTCGCGTCGTCGTCTCCTCCGGCGCCAAGATCGTCCGCTCGATCGTCCGCGGCCCCGCCGTGATCGGCCCGGGCGCCACCGTCGAAGACGCCTTCATCGGCCCCTACACCTCGATCGGCGACGAGGTCGCCGTGCGCCGCTGCGAGGTCGAGCACTCGATCGTCCTCGCCAACTCGGTGGTCGAGGACCTCGGCACCCGCATGGAGGCGAGCCTCCTCGGCCGCAACGTGAAATTGACCCGCAGCGAAGGCCTGCCGAAAACGCTCCGCCTGTTGGTCGGCGACAACTCGATCATCGAAATCCTCTGACGGACCCGGCCAGGTCGATGACCTCCGTCAGCCGGTGGAATTGGCGCGCTCATTGGCACTGGGCGATCCCGGCTGTCGTGATTGCGGTACTCGCCTCGCCGCTCCTCAGCGACCGCACCTTCGCCTCGGACTGGGGCAACCACCTCTGGTTGATCCACGCGCAGAGCGAAAACATCTCCCACCTGGGGCTGCCGAGCTACTACCTGCAGTCCGACCTCGGGGCCTTCTATCCCTATTACGCCTTCTATGGCGGCACCCTCTACTCGGTCATCGGCTACGGGGCCTGGCTGATCGGCGCCAACGCGGCGACGGTGATCGCCCTCTTTCTCGCGCTCTGTGCCTCCTACCTGGCGTGGACCTGGCTTGCCGCGCAGGCGGGAATCCGGGGCTGGCTGATGCAGATCCCCGGCCTGCTCGCCGTCACCGCGCCCTACACGATCAGCAACAACTTCGGCCGCGGGGGGATCCCGGAGACGATCGGCTGCTCGATGATCGCCCTGGTCGCCGCCAGCGGCATCGCGATCTTCCGCGCCGAGCGGCTGAAGGTCGGGCCGGCGGCCGCCTTCGTCGTCAGCCTCGTCTTCCTCAGCGGCTCCCACGTGCTCACGACTGCGTGGGGGGTGACGTTCCTCGTCCTGGTCGGGGCGATCCTGGTCGCTGCCGACTGGCGCACCGCGCGCGCCCACGTCAAGCGTGGCCTGCGGCTCCTCTGGCTCGCCGTCCTCGCCTTCGGGATCAACGCCTGGATCCTGATCCCGGAGCTACTCCTGAACGGCAAGCTGGCCGAAAACGAACCGGACGCCCTCGGTCAGCTCGAATACACCAGCCACAGCCAGCTGTTCAGCCTCTTCCGCGACGGAGCCCACCTGAACCCCGGCATCCACGGCGACATCAACGCCCAGCTGCCGCTGCTGATGGCCTTCTGGACGATCGCCTTCGGCCTCTTCTTCTGGCGCTACCTGACCCCGTCGCGGCGATGGCTGGCGATCGGCCTCTCGGCGCTCACCGGCTTCCTCCTGTTCCTGATCATGCACTCGACCTCGATCTGGCACCTGCCGACCTTCCTCACCTACATCCAGTTCCCGTACCGGCTGATGACCTACGTCGACCTCGCGATGGTCGGGGTGACGACGCTGGCGATCGCGGCGATGCAGCGCTCGGGGACCACCTCGC
Source organism: Solirubrobacterales bacterium (assembly GCA_051986435.1). Lineage (GTDB taxonomy): Bacteria > Actinomycetota > Thermoleophilia > Solirubrobacterales > 70-9 > VAYN01. The sequence goes on from JBPYFM010000155.1 coordinate 34,605, forward strand.
GGGTGCCGGCGGGCCTGCTCGCCCTCGTCGCCGCGATCAGCTTCTACGCGGCTGTCGTCCAGAACCACCAGGTGCGCTCGTGGCTTCCGGGCGGCCGCGATGCCGCCGTCGCGTCGGCGTCGACGCCGCCGGAAACGTGGTACGCGTTCGTGCAGTTCGGGGACGCGTCCGAGCCGCTCGGCGAACCGAGCCTGCCCGGCGAAATCCACGTGCCCGTCGACGAAGGCATCAAGAAGAGCTACACGGTCACGATCCCTCCGGGGCCCGAAGGCACGATCCTCACCAACGTCGTCACCGGCCCCTACTTCGTGAAGATCACCGGCGCCGAAGCCGTCGCCCGCAACGAAAACAGCGACCAGATCGTCCGCGTGCCGGCCTCGGACAAGCCCCGCGAGATCACCTTCGCCACCCATTGGGGCACCGAAGTGACGGCCGGCATCTGGATCACCGTCATCTCGCTGGTGGTCGGGGCGATCGCCTTGATCTGGGGGCTCGCCGGCCTCCCTTGGCGCTCCTACCTGCGCCGCGGGCGCTCGACCTGACGCCGCACCTTTCGGGCGTCTCGCCTGTTGTGGCCTCGAATGAGGCAGCCCGTTCACGCCGCTCGGCAACATGAGGTGCCGATGCGACCCGCCCCTCTTCACCGGCGACTACTCATCGCGGCGCTGCTCGCGCTCGCCATCCTCCTGGCGACGTCCGCCTCCGCCTCGGCCCTCACCTACGGGCTGAACTGGGACGGCAATAACTCCTCGTCGACCGAACTCCTCGACGCGGTCCAGAAGTCGGGGGCGACCGTGTACCACCAGCCGCTCGAATACAACGGGCCGAGTGGGGACTGGACGAACAACGACTCGCTGGTCGAAGAAGCGTGGCGGCGGGGGCTGACGATTCTGCCGACGCTGCAGAACGGTACGCAATTCCCTCTGCCGGGCGAACCCGGGCTGGCGGAATGGGGAGCGTGGCTGCGGGAAGCGGTCGAACGGTACGGCGTCAACGGCAGCTTCTGGGAAGGGAAGGTGAACCCGACGCCGATCACGGCCTGGGAAGTGTGGAACGAGCCAAACATCAGCGGGGAAGATCCGCGACCCGACGAAGCCGCGAGCTACGGGGCCTTCCTCGCCTACTCCGCCGAACAGATCCAGGCGGCGTCCCAGGGGAAGGCGGGAGGGCCGACCAACGTCCTCTTCGGCGCGATCAACACTCAGGTGGGCGAAAGCTATGAAGCCTTTCTCGCGGGCGCGGCGGCCACCGGCGGGCTGGGGCCGGACGTGACCGGGGTGGCGATCCATCCCTACTCGTTCGCGGGCGGCGCGTCGGGCATGGCGGCGGACATCAGCGGCGTGCGCGGCTACCTCGACACGCTGCCGGAAGGGAGCGGCAAGTCGCTCTGGATCACCGAGGTCGGCTGGCCAACCCATGGCCACGTGCCAAGTGGGGAAACCGTCGACCCGTCGGAGGCGGCGACGCTCCTGAGCGAATCCCTCGAGTGGATCGAGGCGAACGCGGAAGCGGAGAATATCCAACTGGTCGCCTGGTACAACGTGCGCGACTTCGGCGGCTCCACCTGGGACGGCTACGCGGGGTTGCAGGCCGAAGACGGCGCCTACGAGCCCGCCTGGTACGCCTTCCAGGAACAGACCGGCGCCGAACGCTCCGGGGACCACTGGGCCGCCTTCCAGGCCACCACCGGGACGCTCTGGATCTACTCGACCGCCGAGGGCTATCAGGACACCGGCCTGCCGATGCTCCCCGGATTGAGCCCGACCGTCGTCGCGCAGCCAGGCGGCGGCGCGCTCGTCTCCTTCCAGGGACCCGACGGCGAACCGACCACCTACTCGACCAGGACCGGCACCACTGTCGCCGGCCTCGCCGCCGAATCCGATCCCCCGCACCAGAACTTCCTTGTCACCGCCTTCAAGGCCTACATCGGCGCCGTCTGGCCGGCCTCCGGCGCCGACGGCGCCTTCGGCACCACTGCCCACCTCGCCCCCGGCACCACGCCGAGCGTCTCCACCGTCCCGTGACCCGTGTTGATGGGCCGAAAACTCCACTATGTCTGGAGTTTTCGGCCCGTCAACACCGCCGCATGACGGCGCACCTTTCGGGGCAATAGCCTGTTCGGGCCTTGGAGATGACGACGAGAGCGGGGATGGGCCGATGAAGGTTCTGGTCGCGGGTGCCGAAGGGCAGCTCGGGCGCGACATGGTGCTCGCCGCGGGGAACGCGGGGCACGATGTGGTCGGGTTCGGGCGGGCCGAGATGGACGTCACCGACGTGGACATGGTGCGGCGGCGGCTCGATCTCGAGCGGCCCGACATGGTCATCAACTGCACCGCCTGGACCGATGTGGACGGGGCGGAGACCGCGGAGGACGCTGCTTTTGCGGTGAACGGGACCGGGGCGGGGAACGTCGCCGCGGGCGCCCGGGAGGTCGGCGCGGCGGTGGTGTTCGTCTCCACCGATTACGTCTTCGACGGGCAGAAGGGAGAGCCGTACGTCGAGTCCGACCAGCCCGCGCCGCTCTCGGCCTACGGGCGCACCAAGCTCGCCGGTGAGGAGGCGACCGCGGCGGCCAACAAGCGTCACTTCATCGTGCGCTCGGCGGGACTCTTCGGTATCAACGGCGGCAACTTCGTCGACACGATGCTGCGGCTCGCCGAATCGACGAACGAGGTCCTGGTGGTCCGCGACCAGGTCACCTCGCCGACCTACACCTGGCACCTCGCCTACGGCCTGACGCGGCTGATCGAGGGGATCGAGTACGGCATCCACCACATGGCCGCCGCCGGCAGGTGCTCCTGGTACGAATTCGCGCGCGAGATCTTCGAGCAGGCGAAGACCGAAACGAAAGTGCTCTCCGGGACGACCGAGATGCTCGGCCGGCCCGCGCCCCGCCCCGCCTACTCCGCGTTGCAGAGCCAGCGCGAGCACGCGATCCGGCTGCCGTCCTGGCACGATGGCCTGGCCGGATACCTCGCCCAGCGCGAGTCCGAGACGAACTAGACCGTTATAGCGACGGAGGAACAACGCATCCCATGAAGCTCCTGGTCACCGGCGCCGCCGGATTCATCGGCTCCACCTACGTCCGCATCGCCGGGCAGGAGCACGACATCGTCGTGCTCGACAAGCTGACCTACGCCGGCCGCCCCGAGAACCTGCCCGAGGGCACGCAGCTGATCGAGGGGGCGATCGAGGATCCCGCGATCGTGCGCGAAGCGATGCAGGGCGTCGACGCGGTCGTGAACTTTGCCGCCGAGTCCCACGTCGACCGCTCGATCGACGACCAGGACGCCTTCGCCCGCACCCACGTGATCGGCACCGGCACGCTGCTCGACGCGGTCCGCGAGCTCGGCGTCCAGCGCTACGTCCAGGTCTCCACCGACGAGGTCTACGGCTCGATCGACTCCGGCTCCTTCACCGAGACCTCGCCGCTCGACCCCTCCTCGCCCTACTCGGCGACCAAGGCGGCGGGCGACCTGCTCGTCGGCGCCCACGTCCACACCTACAACCTCGATGCCTCGATCGTCCGCGGCTCCAACAACTACGGCCCGCGCCAGTACCCGGAGAAGCTGATCCCGCTGATGGTGCTGAACGCCCTCCACGGCGACTCGCTCCCGGTCTACGGCGACGGCAAGCAGGTCCGCAACTGGCTCTACGTCGAGGACTTCTGCCGCGGCATCCACACGGTGCTCGCCAAAGGCAAGGCGGGGGAGGCCTACAACGTCGGCGGCCCGGACGAGTGCGAGAACATCGAGGTCGTCAAGCGCGTCATCGAGCTGGTCGACGGCGACGAGTCGCTGATCGAATACGTCACCGACCGCCCCGGCCACGACCGCCGCTACTCGCTCTCCTCGGAGAAGCTGAAGCGCGAGCTCGGCTGGGAGGCCCAGGTCCACTTCGACGAGGGGATCGAGAAAACCGTCGCCTGGTACCGCGAAAACGAGGACTGGTGGGGCCCGATCCGCTCCGGCGAGTACCGCGAGTACTACGAACGGCAGTACGGCAAGGCCCTCGGGTAGTGGCGACGCGCGGGGAGACGAAGCTCGACGGCGTCGTCCTCGTCGAGCCGCAGGTGCACGGCGACGAGCGCGGCTTCATGGTCGAGACCTACGCCCGCGACGAATGGGGCGGGCTCGGGGTCGACGTCGACTTCGTCCAGCACAACCACTCGCGCTCGAGGAAGGGGACCCTCCGCGGCATCCACTTCCAGACCTCCCCGGGGCAGGCGAAGCTGGTGCGCTGCGCGCGGGGCGCGATCGTCGACGTCGCGGTCGACCTGCGCAAGGGCTCGCCGACCTATGGCCAGTGGGAGGCGCACGTGCTCGACGACGAGAAGCACCATCAGCTCTTCGTGCCGGTCGGCTTCGGCCACGGGTTCGCCGTGCTCAGCGATCTGGCGGACGTCTGCTACCTGGTGTCCTCCGTCTACGACCCCGCCACCGAGGCGGGCATCGCCTGGGACGACCCGGACGTGGGGGTCGACTGGCAGGTCGAGGAGCCGCTGCTGTCGGAGCGGGACAAGACGGCTCCGAGGCTGGCCGAGATCGGGGATTCACTTCCCTGGTGACGTAGGCTGCCGCCGCAGGTGGTCTCGCGGCGGGACATGAGGATCACGCTGGCGGCGATGACGCTGGCCAGCTCGATGATCCTCGTCGACCAGACGGCGGTGCCGTTGGCGGCGCCGCATGCGATCTCGGGGCTGCACGCGCAGATCTCGCAGTCGCAGTGGCTGATGACGGCGAACATCCTGCCGCTGGCGGCGCTGATGGTGTTCGGGGGGCGGCTCGGGGACCTGTTCGGGATGCGGCGGGTGTTCCTGGTCGGGGCGGTGGTGTTCGCGCAGGCGACGACGGCGATGGGCGCGTCGCAGGACATCGCCTGGGCGATCGGGGCGCGGGCGGTGCAGGGGGCGGGGGCGGCGCTGATGATGCCGACCGCTTTGGCGATCGTCAGCGCCGTGTATCCGGACGAGGAGAAGGGGGCGGCGCTGGGGATCCTGGCGGGGGCTTCGGCGTTCTTCGCCGCGCTCGGGCCGGTGCTCGGGGGCGTGCTGACGGCGATCGACTGGCGTCTGGTGTTCTTCGTGAACGTGCCGCTGGCGGTGGTCGCGATCGCGCTCACGCTGCGGGCGACGCCGCGGCTCGAGCCCGACCCCGACGCCTCGCGCGACCTCGACCTCCCCGGCGTCGTCGCCTTCGCGCTTGCCGTCGGCACGATCGTCTTCGGCCTCAGCCAGGGCCCCGAGGAAGGGTGGGGCGACGCCTCGACGCTGGTGCCGATCGCGGTCGGGATCGTCCTCGTCCCGGTCTTCCTGGCGATCGAGCGGCGGACGCGCAAGCCGATGATCGACTTCGCGCTCTTCCGCCACGAGAACTTCCTCGCCTCGAACCTGAGCCAGCTCCTGGCCGGGATGATCGAGCTCGGCCTCGGCTTCCTGACGCCGTTCTTCCTGCTGCTGGTGGTGGGCGTCTCGCCGACCGCGGCCGGGGTCGCGCTGATCCCGGCGACGATCCCGGTGATCCTCGCCGGGCAGCTGGCGGGCAAGGCCTTCGACCGCTTCGGCGGGCGCCTGCCGCTGGTCGCCGGCTTCCTCGTGCTCGCCGCCTCCGGGATCGTCCTCGCGGTCTCGGTCTCGAGCGAATCGGCGGTCGCGCTGATCCCGGGGCTCCTGCTGCAGGGGCTCGGCCTCGGCATCGTGCTCACCGTCAACGATCCGACCGGGCTGACCGCGGTCCCGGAGAAGGACGCGGGGGAGGGGGCGGGCATGATCAACACGTCCGAGCAGCTCGGCGGCGCGCTCGGGATCGCGGCGCTCTCGGCGGTCGAGCTCGGCATCAACTTCCACACGCTCGACTCGAGGCTCGCCGCCCAGGGCGTCCATCCGACCCCGCGGCAGTTCGAAGAAGCGCGCAACGTGATCGTCGAAGCCGAGCAGAAGGGCCTCGACCACCTCCCGCACACCGAAGTCCTCGACATCATCAAGCCGGACGTGATCGCCTCCCACGTCCACGCCTTCGAAGTGCCCTTCTACGCCTCCGCCGGGATCGCCGTCGCGGGCGCGCTGGCGAGCCTCCTCCTCGTCCGCCGTCGCGACCGGGTGCGGGAGAAGGCGGCGGGCGTCTTCACCCGCCGCTCCCGGTGGATCTTCGCGACCAGCGGGCGCTCGCCCGCGATCACTCGCCGGCCGCCGCCGCGCGCCCCGGAATCGGCGAGCGGCTGACCCGCAGGCCCGGCCGCATCACGGCCAGGACGACGGCCAGCGCCGCCGCCACGAGCCCCGCCGAGACGGCGATCGTGGTCGGCACGCCTTCGGCCAGGGCGGCCGCCCCGGAGCCTTCGCTCGCCGCCGCGAAGACGGTGACGAGGACGCCGATCCCGATCGTCGAGCCGAGCTGCTGGAAGACGTTGACGAGGCCCGAGGCCGCGCCCGCGTCGTGGTTGTCGACGCCGGCGATCGCCGCCTGGGTCAGCGGCGTGAAGGCGAGGCCCATGCCGACGCCGATGAACGCCATCGGGATCGCGATCCCGGTCCAGTAATCGGTGGTGGTCGAGATCCGGCTCAGCCAGATGAGCCCGGCCAAGGCGAGCACCAGGCCGCCGATCAGGGTGAGCTGCGGACCGACGCGCCCGAGCAGGCGCGGCACCACTTTCACCATCGCGAAGATGGAGAGCGTGACCGGCAGGAAGGCGAGGCCGGCCTTCAGCGCGCTGAAGCCCTCGGCGCCCTGCAGGAACTGGGTCAGGTAGAAGAACATCCCGAACATCGCGCCGACCATCAGCAGGCGCGCCGCGTAGGCGCCCACCCGCTCGCGGCTGGCGAAGAGGCGCAGCGGCGTGATCGGCTGCCGGGCGCGTTTCTCGATCGCGACGAAGGCGGCGAGCATCAGCGCGGCGACGGCGAAGGAGCCGAGCGCGACCGCGTCGCCCCAGCTCGTTTCGGCGGCGCGGACGAGGCCGTAGACGAGGGCGCTCATGCCGAGCGTCGAGGTGAGGGCGCCGGCGAGGTCGAACTCACCGGTGTGACGCTCGGTCTCCGGCAGGTAGGCGGGCGCCAGCGAGATCAGGACGGCGCCGATCGGGACGTTGATGAAGAGGCTCCAGCGCCAGGAGATCCAGCTCGTCAGCATGCCGCCGAGGACGAGGCCGATCGAGGCGCCGGCGCTGGCGACGGCGGAGTAGAGGGCGATCGCGCGGGTGCGCTCGGAGCCCTCCGGGAAGCTGATCGTGAGCAGGGCCAGGGTCGAGGACGCGGCGATCGCGGCGCCGACGCCCTGCAGGGCGCGGGCGGCGAGCAGCCAGGTCTCCGACTGCGCGAGGCCGCCGAGCATCGAGGCGCCGGTGAAGAGCGCGATGCCGCCGATGAAGACCTGGCGCCGGCCGAGGAGGTCGCCCATCCGGGCGCCGAGCAGCAGCAGCCCGCCGAAGGCGAGCGCGTAGATGTTCTGGACCCAGGAGAGGGAGGCGGGGGAGAAGCCGAGGTCGGTGCGGATGTCGGGGAGCGCGGTGATCACGACCGACGCGTCGAGGACGACCATCAGATAACAGCCGAGGATGATCGCCAGCACCATCGCCGGGTTCGTCGCGGCCCGCCTCTGGAGAAGGGAATTCATGCGGGGAAGTCCTTTGGAAGAAGTGCGGGGGTGTTAAAATGGAGTCATCCTCCGGGTAAATCGGAGGGCGCCTCCGCTTCTTGAGAGCACTATACGGAGGCAACCTCCGCTTTGTCAAGCCCTGGCGTGAGGATCCAGAGATGGCTGCGACCCCCGACACGACGACTCCCGACCTGACCGCCCTCGCGGCCCGGCCGAAGCGCGCCGACGCGCGCCGCAACTACGACAAGCTGGTCGCCGCCGCCCGCGAGGCGTTCGCCGAGGAGGGCTCCGGTGCCACCCTCGAGGAGATCTCCAAGCGCGCCGGGGTCGGCATCGGTACCCTCTACCGCCACTTCCCGCGGCGCGAGGACCTGCTCGAGGCCACCTATCTCGGCGGCGTCGAAGAGATCTGCGCGGCAGCTGCCAAGTACGAGGACCTCCCCCCCTGGGAGGCCCTCACCGGCTGGCTCGGTGAGTTCGTCTCCTTCGCCGCCACCAAGCGCGCCCTGGCCGAGGAGATGTTCACCTACCTCGACCGCGACGCCCCCGTCTTCAAAGGCTGCGGCGGCGCCATCTGGAGCGCCGGCGAACCCCTCCTCAAGCGCGCCCAGGACGCGGGCGAGGTCCGCGCCGACGTCGACATCTCCGACGTCACCAAGATGATCAGCGGCATCGCCGGCCTCCGCCGCACCGAGCCCGAGCAGATCGAACGCCTCGTCGCGATCGCCCTCGACGGCCTGCGCCCCGCCTGAGTCGCCTCACCCGCCGCCGGTAGCCTGCGGCCGCATGACGGCGGCGGCCAAACGGGTCCCTGTGCCGGTCTGGGGCGGGCTGGTGGTTGCGCTGCTCGGCTGGCAGGTCGGCTTCCAGACGCCGGGGGCGGGGCTCGATCCGAGCTGGAACGCCGGGCTGGCGATGGCCGTGCACCAAGGGCTGCGGTTCGGCAAGGAAGTGGTCTTCACCTACGGGCCGCTGGGTTTCCTGAACTCGCGGATCGCTTGGTTCAGCGGTTTGAGCGTGCTGAGCTTCATCTACGCGGCGGCGCTTTACGTCCTCTTCTGCGTCGGCCTGGTGTGGGCCTTGCGGCGGGCACTGCCGCTGCTTCTGGCGACGGTGGTCGCCTTCGTCGCCGTCGCCTGGCTACCTGTGCCGCTGCTCGAGGTCGGTTTGCTGACCGCCGTCTTCGCCTGCTTCTGGCTGCTCGAAGCTGAGCGCTCGGAGCGGGAGCTCTGGGCCTTCGCCCTGGGCGCGGCGACCTTCGCCGCCCCCGCCGCGCTGGTCAAACTCTCGACCGGGCCGTTGGTAGCCGTCGTCCTCCTGGTGGCACTGATCGGGGCGCGCGCCGGACGCAGGCGGTTCGTGGCCTACCTGGTCGTCTTTTTCGCCTGGACCCTGCTCTTGTGGCTGGCGACCGGCCAGAGTCTCGGCGACGTTCCCGCCTTCGTCGGGCACACGATCGAGATTTCGAGCGGCTACAGCTCGGCGATGTTGCGCTCGACCACGGTCGCGCCCTGGAAGGTGACGGCGGCGGTTATCGCCGCGATCGGCTCCGGCCTGGCGCTGGTCGCCGCTGCCTGGTTCTGGGGCGGGCGCGACCGGGCGACGCGATGGGCCGGGACGGTGATCGCCGCGCTCGTCTCCTTCGCGATCTACAAGGAGGGCATCGTCCGCATCGACGCCGGCCACCTCACCGTGCTCTTCGCGAATGCCGCCGTGGTCTGGGTCGCGGTCGGCCTCGGCGGGCGGCACCGGGCGCTGATGCTCGCGGGGGCGGCGATCGTCTTCGCGATCAGCCTGCCGGTACGCCCGGCCGGCCTGTCGACCAACTTCGACCCGGTGTCCAACGTCCGCGACGCGGTCGAAAACACGCGCACCCTCTTCAGTCCCGGCCGCAGGGCGACGTTGATCGGCTTCGGCCACGCGGCGATGGAAGCGGAGTACGGACTCGCACCGCAAGGCCTGGCGGCGGTCGGCGGCCACACCGTCGCGGTCGAACCGTGGGAGATCGGGGCCGCCTGGGCCTACGAACTCGACTGGCAGCCGCTTCCGGTCTTCCAGAACTACAGCGCCTACACGCCGCGGCTCGACCGGTTGAACGCCGAAGCCGTCGAAGACCCGGACGGCCCTGAACGGCTGCTGCGCCACAACCCGCTGGTGGTGCAGCCGGAATTCCCGGGTGCCGACCTCGACGACCGCTTCCCCGGCTGGGATCCGCCCGAACAGGCGCGCGCCGTCCTCTGCAACTTCGCGCCGCTCTGGGAAGACGAACGTTGGCAGGTGCTCGGCCGGGTAGGGGACCGCTGCGGTGCGGAACGGGCGATCGGATCCGTGAGCGCGGCGGCGGGCGAAGCGGTGGACGTGCCGGCGCCCGGGCCCGGCGAAGTCGTCTTCGCGCGGGTCCACGGCGCGGGAGTGTCGGGCCTCGAACGCGTGCAGACCTTCCTCTTCCACGCTGCCTCCCGCCACGCGGTGGTCAACGGCGAAACGCGCTACCGGCTCGTCCCGGAAACGGCGGGTGACGGGCTGCTGCTGCGTGCGGCCCCCGGCATCGTCCCGTCCGGCCCGTTCGACCCGGTGCCGGAAGCGCGCACCCTCGCGGTCGAAGGCGGAGCCGACCGCATCACCTACGACTTCTACGCGTTGCAGGTCCGATGAGGGCGCCGAGCAGCCACCCGGTCGCGATCGTCGTGCTGCTCGTCTTCGCGGTGCTGGCGGGCGCGGTCGCGATCGGCTCGATCTGGGCGAACCAGCAGTTGCTTTCGACCGGCAGTTGGGTCTCGGTGAGCGGCCGCCTCCTGGAAAGCAAGGACGTGCGCCACCGGGTGGCGGAGTTCCTCGGCGAAGAACTCGTCGCCGACACGGAAGCGCAGCTGGACGCCGCCGGCCAGGAAGGCGTGGCCGAACTGGTGGTGCCGCGGTTGCGCGCGCAGCAGATCCAGCTGGCCGAACGGGTGATGAAGACGCGGCAGTTCAAGGCGATCTGGCTGCAGGCGAACCGCGCCGGCCACAAGGCGCTCCTGCGGGTGCTCGACGAAGAAGGCAACGCCGCCGAAAACGGGGCGGTCGTCGTCAACCTGACCCCGGCGCTGCGCCAGCTCGCCGTCGTGCTCGAAGAAGAAGGGCTGGCGGAAGAGCTCGGGGCATCGAACCTCGCCGGGCTGGTCGAACCGGGCGCGGCGCGGATCAAGATCTTGGAAGCCGAAGAGCTGAGCCAGGCCCAGGACGTCGTGCGGGTGATCCGCCACCTGACCGCGCCGGCGGTGATCGTGACGCTCGTCCTCTACGCCATCGCCCTCTATCTCGGGCGCCGCCGGCTGGCACGCACCCTGGTCGGCGTCGGGGTCGCGTTCGCCGCCACCGGTGGCCTGGCCCTGCTCGCCCGCGCCCTCGTCGGGCACGAGATCGTCGACCAGCTCGTCGCCCGCGACCGTGACCGCGAAGCCGCCGATGCGGCCTGGCAGATCGCCACCTCGAAGATCGCCGACCTGGCGGGGATCGCGATCGGCCTCGGCGCGGTGATCGTCCTGCTCGTCGCCGCGGTCGCGATCTTCCGCAAGGCCGCGGAGCAGCGGGCGGTGGTCGAATGAGCCTCGGCGGCATCGAGGCGGGCGGCACGCAGTGGAACTGCGCGATCGGCGACGGCGAGAGCGCCGACCCGGCGCGGATCGAGACCTTCCCGACCATGACGCCGGCCGAGACGATCGCCCGCGCGGTCGAGTTCTTCGCCGCCGAGCCCGACCTCGAGGCGCTCGGCGTGGGCCTCTTCGGCCCGGTCGAGGTGCGCCGCGACTCGCCTCGCTGGGGGACGATCCTGACTACGCCGAAGCCGGGCTGGGAAGGCGTCGACGTGGCGGGCGCGCTCGCCGACGCCCTCCAGGTGCCGATCGCGCTCGACACCGACGTCAACGCCGCCGCGCTCGGCGAGTGGCGCCACGGCGCCGCCCAGGGCCTCGAGACCTTCGTCTACGTCACGGTCGGCACCGGGATCGGCGGCGGGGTCTTCGCCAACGGGCGTCCGCTCCACGGCCTGCTCCACCCGGAGGTCGGCCACATGAGGGTCCCGCATGATCGTGCCCGCGATCCCTTCGAGGGCTGTTGTCCCTTCCACGGCGACTGTCTCGAGGGCCTCGCCTCGGGGACCGCGATGCGCGAGCGCTGGGGCCGACCCGGCGAGGAGCTGACCGACCCCGAGGCCTGGGACCTCGAGGCCGAGTACTTGGCCCTCTGCCTCGCCAACGTCGTCATGGTCCTGTCGGCCGAACGCATCGTCCTCGGCGGCGGCGTCGGCCGCGCCCCCGGCCTGATCGAGCGCGTCCGCACCCGCCTCCAGGAGGCCGTCGGCGGCTACATCGACGCCCCGGCCCTCCGAGACCCGGCCACCTACCTGGTCCCGCCTGCCCTCGGCCCCCACAGCGGCGTCATCGGCGCCCTCCACCTCGCCAGAACCGCGTGTTGATGGGCCGAAAACCGCTCTATATCAGCGGTTTTCGGCCCATCAACGTCGTCAGCCGCGGCCGCGGAGGGCGGTGATCGTGAGGCTCACGGCGAGCTTGGCACCGATGCCCAGGTAGACGGCCGCGTTAAGGAGGGGGTTCGCCTCGGGGGCGTCGAAGCGGCGGTAGAAGCGGCCCATGCCGCGGTGAAAGGCGATCTCCTGCTTCGGGGCGCGGCGGCGGGCGCTCGAGCCGCCCTTCACGTGCAGGGCGACCGCACCCGGCTCGTAGAAGACCTTCCAGCCCGCGTCCCAGAAGCGGTGGCACCAGTCGAGATCCTCCATGTAGAGCCAGTAGCCCTCGTCGAGCAGGCCCACCTGGACGATAGCCTCCGCCCGGCAGAGCATGAACGCCCCGTTGACCGCGTCGACCTCGCCCGGCTCGTCCTCGCCGAGGTGCGTCGCCCGGTACTGGGAGAGCGAGGTGCCCGCGCCCTCGCCTCGCCCGATCCCGGTGAAGTGAGCCAGCGCCGCGAGCGGGGTGGGAAAGGAGCGCTTCGCGGCGTGGTCGAGCTCACCGTCCTCGCGCACCAGCTTCGCCCCCACCATCCCGATCGCGGGGTCGGCGGCGAGCCGGGCGAGGCAGGTGTCGAGCGTCCCGTCGTAGACCTCGGTGTCGGGATTGAGGAGCAGGACCGCGTCCGCCGTGCTCTCCCGCAGCACCAGGTTGTTGGCCGCGGAGAAGCCGATGTTCCCCCGCCGCTCGAGTCGGAACTCGGGGAATTCCCGCGCGACCATGTCCGGCGTCCCGTCGGGGCTGCCGCTGTCGACGACCGTGACGGTCATCGCCGCGCTCCGCGGCGGATGGTTCCGGAGGCTCGCCAGACAGCGCCGCAGGAGACCTTCGGCGCCGTGGCTGACGACGACGACCTCGAGGTCCACCCGACAGACCTCAGTCGAGATCGACCGGACGCTCGGTCGGAAGGTGGGCCCAGCCAAGCGTTCCGTCGATGAGGTAACCGCGGGCCAATGCGACTTCCGGTCGAGCGGTGACGAGTTGATCGCCGGTCACCGGGTGGGTGGTGCTGAAAAGCGGGAAGTACTCGCGCGCTCCCGCGGTGCGGAGCCAGCCGATGACCTCGCCGGCGTCCTCGCTCAGGCCGCGCACGCCGCGAGCAGCAAGGTGGATTGCTCGGGTTGCGACGCCTCCCTGCTCCACGCCGCCGACGATCCAGCCGGCGATACGCTTTGGATTGCGACTGACCCGTCCCGGGACGGCCAAGTCGCTGACGAGCCGGCCGTCAGAGCGCAGTCGCACCGCCACGAGACCCTTGCCGCCGCGAGGGTAGAGGCCGCCGAGAAACGTGCCGTCAGCGCCGACTGCATAACGGTGCCGGCGGCCCGCCGACGGTTCGACACGGCGCAGATCGATTGCTTTCCACGGCCCGAGGTGATGCGGCTTCTCCTGTGGATTCAGGGGCAACGGCTCGACCCAGCCGAGCTCGGCGACCGGCTCCGCGACTTCGAAGAGTGGGTCGCGCTCACCGGCGACGAGCACCACTTCTCCGGTGTCTGGCATCCTCCGCAGCTCGAGTCGGTCGAGCAGCGGCAGTGGTTCTTGATCGATGTATCCAAGCGGATGGCGATCGTCGCCGAGTGTGCCTTGCTCGTCGGTCAGGGAGAAATTGTGGTCGGCGTAGACCAGGCGGCGCAGCCCTGGCGCCGCGTCGCGGTGGATCGCGCCGAGGATGAACTCGAGCAGGTAGCCCGGGGGCGACCCTAGGTGGTTGGCGACCATTCGGTGAGAGCCGTCGGTAGATATGTGCCGGCAGAGGAAGTTGGTCGCCGGCGGCGTCCATCCCTCCTCGTCCGACCATCGGTGTGGGCTGTGGCGCTCCTGCTCGGACAGGCGCGGAGGTTGGTGGGCGATCAGGTCGCGGGTGGCGAATTCAGAGCGGTCGAGGATGGGATCGAAATCGAGTCGGACCGACGCCTCTTCCGACGCTGGTCCCGACGATCGTGCCTCCCCTGGAGCCCGGCGCCACTCGATGTCTTTGACCGGCTGCAGCTCGAGCAAGAGGTCGCTGAGCAGCTCACCGTCGCCGGAGAGCGAGAGGCGCGGCAATTTGTAGGCGGCGCGGCGTTCCAGCGCGAAGCCGACCGGCCGCGACCGCTGCCGTTCCTCTTCCCCCAACAGTGCGAAGGAGGGCCGGTCAGATCCGGGTGATATGGCAAGGGCAACCGCATGGGTGGTGACGCGCGTGTTGAACATGGTTATCAGCCTTTCGACGAACGTCGGATCGGCCAGCGCGGCAGCGGCGGCGGGCGCCAAGACACAGAGCCAGCGCCCGCAGGCTGCGTCGAGGGCAGTCTGCAACCAGGCGGTAGGCGTGTTCCCGGGGCCGCCGACCGTGCGCACCCGCGAGTCGAAAGGCGAGCTCGCCAGGAGCTCGAAATCGAGACAGGTTTGCGAGTTGATCCCGGCCAGATCCTTGGTTCGCCACGGCTCCTCGCCGTCGAGCAGGATCACTGAGACGGCCGGTGCCCATTCCATCTTGATCTGGGTCGAGGCGTCGTACAGAGCGGCGTGGCGTTTCCGCACGAGGTCGTGGAACTGATGCGGGCCATAGTCGATTGCGTTCACGCGGCTGAAGCCGAGCCGGCGGTAGAGGAAGGTGGGTCCGGCGGCATGGATTCCGTGGACCCCGCGAGCGCCGAGTTGCAGGACCAGGTCCCAGTCCTCGTGGCCGACGACGATCTCCTCGGGATAACTGACGCCGCCATCGCCGAAGACGCGCCTATCGAACATGGCGGGTGCCGGACAGTAGTTCTCCTGCATCAGCAGCCACAAGTTGTAGGCGGGCATTCGCACGAAGTCGTCCCGGTTGCCGAAATGGCGCACGTGCGGGTAGACGAACCCGACGTCTTCGGGTGCGGCTTCAAGCTGGGAGACCATCAACTCGACGGCTTCGGGCAGGAGGCGGTCGTCCGCGTCGATCGGCAATACGTAGCTGGTGTCGAGCACCTCCAAAGCCCGGTTCCGCGCTGCACTTGGGCCGCGATTCTCACCCTGGCGCAGCACATCGATGGTCGGGTCGTCGTCGAGGGCGTCGAGCGCAGCGATCGTCTCAGGGTCGTCGGAGCCGTCGTCGACGACCACCACGCGAGCGGGAGCCATGGTTTGCGCCTTGATCGATTCAATGCATTCGTCGAGGAAGATCCCGTGGCGAAAGCAGGGCACGATGATCCCGACGCTGCGCTTCGGGGGCGGCATGCGCGGCAATCGGATCGGGCCGGTGTCCAGGTCCTCCGGCTCGTTCTCGTCACCGTCCTGGTCGGCCCCGAAAAGCTCGTCGGCACGCCACCGACTGCTTGCGGGGCGGGCGCCGAGCAGTCGCTCGTAGAGAGCGGCGTGGGCCGCGGCCACGGTCTCGCCGGGTGGAATGACCTCGATTCGACTCGGAGGGATAAATTCGGCGCTGAGCGAGTCCTTCACGGTCTCGCCACCGACCGAGAACGCGTCGACGAGATTGCCGTAGCGACGACCCACGTACCGTTCGTAGCCGTTCTCGCCCTCTCTCACGACCGGCATTCGGGCAACGACCACGGGGGGCTCGGCCAGGCAAGCGATGTCGGGAAGCAGATCGAAGCCCAGGCGCGATTCGAAGATGTGAACGATCCCGACTCGGCGACTCTCGATGAACGTGAGTAGGAATCCCGGCATCGATCCACCCGGCATGACGTCAGGCAGATCCCAGAACTCGTCGACCTTGGCTTCGCTCCCACGCACGCCGCGATTCTCCGCCGGTTGGGTCGTGATCAGATGGGCCGGCCGGCCACCTCGGTGGAGTCCATCGAGCAAGGCGACAATCTCCTCTCCCTTCGCGTCGGGTTCGACCTGCGACGCGATCAGGAGGACGGGCGTGGCGACCTTGGGCATCGGGCGATGATATGAATCCGCTCCCGGTCGGGGACCTGCAGGGGCGCCGCCGGACATTTCCTATGCATAAAGGTCGCAAGGTCAGCGTCGTATTCCCCGCCTACAACGAGGAGGAGGGCATCGGCCATGCCGTCGAGACGTTCGGCGCACTGGACGTCGTCGACGAGGTCGTGGTCGTCAACAACAACTCGCATGACCGCACGGCCGAGCTGGCAGAAGCCGCCGGCGCCCGCGTCGTGCTGGAGACCAAGCAGGGATATGGCAATGCCCTGCAGCGTGGGCTCGCCGAGGCGCAGGGCGACCTGATCGTGATGGCCGAGCCCGATGGCACCTTCTTCGCGCCCGACGTCCACAAGCTGCTGGCCTACGCCGACGACGCCGAGATGGTGCTCGGAACGAGGACGACCCGGGAACTGATCTTCGGCGGGGCCAACATGGGTCCACTCCTGCGTTGGGGGAACTGGGCGCTGGCTAAGCTGCAGCAGCTGCTCTTCAATACTTCGTCCCTGAGCGATTGCGGCTGCACGATGCGCCTGATCCACCGCGACGCCCTGTACCGGTTTCTCGATCGGTTGACTGTCGGTTCCTCTCATTTCCTCCCGGAGATGGTCATCCTGGCCCACGAGACCAACACCTCGATCCTCGAGGTGCCCGTGACCTATCGCGAACGTCGCGGCTCGTCGAAGATCACCGGCGATCCGCGTGGGATGGTCGAGGTGGGACTGAGGATGTTCCAGCTCATCCTCACCTACCGCTTCACCGGTCACGCGCCGCGCTGAGCGGCCCGAGCGCCGGTGGAGGCCGGAGGGCCTCAGACCCTCACGATCGCCACGTTGTGCGCGGCTATGCGGTTCAGCAGCGGCACGCGCTCAAGCACGGACTCGATCCGGCCGACTGCAGGCACCGCCCATGCCGGGGTGAAGTCGGGCATGAACGTCATCCGTCGCAACGTGACCTGGCGGGCAGGGGTGCGCCTCAGCTCATCCATGATCAGCGAGGCCGGGACGAGAACCTCGTCGCCTTGGTCCTGCGGTAGTCGGGCCATGAGGAATTTCCAATAAGGATTGTTCGGGTTGTGGTCCCAGACCACCGAGGTGCCGCCTGGTCTCGTGACGCGAACGATCTCACGCAGGGTGGCGCGGACCAGCTCGGGATCAATCAGGTGGTGTAGCACCGCGAAGGTGACGACGAGGTCGAAGCTGTCGTCGTCGAAGGGCATGTCGCCGCTCGACCCCTCGACCACGTCCAGGCCGCGCTCGCGGGCCTCCTCGAGCATGCCGGCCGAGATGTCGATGCCTTTCAGCTCGTAACCCGCGCTTGGCATCGAGGAGAGGAAGCGCCCGGTGCCGCAGCCGACGTCGAGCACTTTCCCGCTCGGCACCAGAGCCCGGGATAAGGCGACCCGGCGCGCGGTCAGATGCGCCATCACATGGTCGGGAAGGCTGTCGTCGTACTCCGTCGCGACGTCGTTGAAATGATGATCCTGTCGTTGCACCCGGCCCACCCTACCCAAGCCGCCGGTGTCGTCCTCACCCAATAGCATCCGGTCGATGGCGCGGAGTCTTGTCACCGGCGGGGCCGGTTTTATGGGCGCACACCTCGTGCGCGAACTGTTGGCGAAGGGAGACGAGGTTGTCGCGCTCGACGACCTCAGCGGTGGATTCCGGTCCAACGTCGATCCCGAAGCTCGCTTCGTCGAGGCTTCCGTCGGCGACGCCGAGATGATGGACAGCCTGTTCGCGGCCGAACGGTTCGATCACGTCTACCACCTCGGCGCGTACGCGGCCGAGGGACTCAGCCACTTCATCAAGCGCTTCAACTACGCCAACAACGTGATCGGGTCGGTGACCCTGATCAACGCCGCCGTCAACCACGGAGTCGACTGCTTCGTCTTCACCTCGTCGATCGCCGTCTACGGAGCTGGCCAGACGCCGATGGTGGAGTCGATGACGCCGCAGCCGGAGGACTCATACGGGATCGCGAAGCGGGCGGTGGAGCTCGAGCTGTTTTCCTCGCATGAGATGTTCGATCTCGACTTCGTCATCTTTCGTCCGCACAACGTCTACGGCGAGTTGCAGAACATCGGCGACCGGTACCGAAACGTGCTCGGGATCTTCATCAACCAGATCATGCGCGATGAACCGCTTTCGATCTTCGGTGACGGCAAGCAGACCCGTGCCTTCACCTATGTCTCCGACGTAGTTCGCCCGATCGCCGCCGCTCCGGCCACCGACGGTGCCCGTGGCGAGATCTTCAACGTCGGCGCCGATCAGCCATGGTCGGTGAACGACCTTGCCGATCTGGTGCGCAGGGAGATGGGGGTGCCGGATCACCCCATCGTCCATCACGATGCACGCAACGAGGTGTTGGACGCCTTCTCCGACCACTCGAAGCTGGCTGGCGTCTTCGGTCACTCGGACCCCGTCCCACTGCAGGAGGGCCTACGACGGATGTGCGAGTGGGCACGCGCCGTGGGGCCGCGGGAGACCAAACCTTTCACCGGGATCGAGATCGAGAAGAACCTGCCGCCCAGCTGGCGGGCGGCCGCCTCCGATCGAGTTTAGTCGCAGCTCCTGGTGCGATAGGCCACCGAGGCGGTGGCGAACGTTTCCCGTTTGAGGAAGCAGGTGTTCAGCAATTCTTCGGTGATCGGCCCGACTGGCGGTCCGAAGGAATCGCGGGCGAAGGCGGTGATGCGTGGGTCTTCCCGGATCCTCTGCGCCTCGAGTTCATCCCCGCGGGCGAACCCTTCTTCGCCCCAGATCACGTACGAGTCGAGGTAGAAGTCGAGGTCCTTGGGCCCGATCACGATGTCGTCGGGTTTGGTCGCCGCGTTGATGTCGTTGTAGAGGGCGACGAATTCCTTCGTGTCAGGCGTGGGATAGAGAGGCGAGGTGTCGGCCCGGTAGCTATGGATCGACTGGGCTACGAAGAGGATCGCGAGCACGACGACGACACCCGCGCCGAACCCCCGCCTTCCGCCGAGCAACCAGGCCAGGCCCATCGCCGCCCCGGAAATGGCGGCGATCCCAAGCTCGTGACCCCAGGTGCCATAGTGGACGTCGAATTCGGCCAGATGCGTGATCTGGTCGCCGATCAGCGCGGCGGCGACCACCCCGAGCCCGATCGCCACCGGCCAGATCACCCAGCGTCTTTGGTCGGGAGTCGGGCGCCGCAGCAGCATCCAGGTGATCGGCAGGATCAGCGCCACGAGCGCCGGAAAGCAGTACTTGCCCTGGAACGTGCCGTCGGTGGGGGAAAGCACGACATAGGTCACCAGAACCCCCAGCGCGAAGAGGTAGGGCAGGTCAAGCGGCCGTAGCTTCCAGTCCCGGACGAAGTGGCGGAGCAGGTCGACGAGATACACCGCCGCCAGGATCACCAGGGCGAGGCCGAACCAGCGCAGGTGCCAATGGACCGCGTGCGCGACTACCCACCATTCCGAGAACAGGCGGTTGCTCTTCTGTTCGAAGGTGACTTCGAAGGTGTACGAGAAGGGGATGCTCGTGGCCCAGCACCAGAGCGCGTAGGTGCCGAAGAAGAGGCCGGCCCCCGCACCGATGAAGGCGGCCGCCTCGACGAGCGAGCGCCATATCGGTCGCCGGCTCAATACCCACCAGACACCGAGGACGCCGACGAGGACGATAGCCGTCGTCAGCTTGGTCCAGCAGACCAGCGCGATGACCAGTGCCAGCGCCGCGACCTGCCAGGGACCAAGCGCCTCCCTTCGCTTGGCCAGCCGGATCGCGGTCCACATGGCCAATAACAGGATCGGTGCGTAAGCCTGCGTGTCGATGTCGAGGAAGGTGCTGCCCTGGATCCCGAAGGGATTGATCAGCAGCAGGATCGCCGCCACCCCGCCGATCACCTGCCAGCGCTTGGTGACCTCGCGAGCGATCAGCACGATCAGGACCGCCGACAGCAGCAACCCCACGATGCCGACGATGCGTTGTCGGTAGGGCGAGTTGGTGCCGAGGAAGGCCATCGAGGTCGCCGCCGTGTAGAGGTAGAGAGGCGGGTGCCAGGCGCCCACAAGCGGGTTCGTTTCCCGCTTCCATTCCGTGTCGAGGCGGATGACGTGGCTCTTGTCGGCATCGAGAACCGGCTTACCGGTTTCGTAGATCGCCTTCGCCATGACCGGCCATTCGCTCTCCTCGATCCGGAGCGGCTGTTTGGCGAAGTGCGCTGCGTTGACCAGATAGAAGGCAAGCGCGATCGCACCTGCCACGTAGAGCCAGCGCGGTGCTCCCTTCCAGCGGCCGCCGAAGAAGCGCAGGCCGGCGAGCAGGGTCGTGCGAGAGTCGTCCATCGGGTCGCGCGGCAGTCTAG
This sequence comes from Solirubrobacterales bacterium, assembly GCA_051986435.1. GTDB lineage: Bacteria > Actinomycetota > Thermoleophilia > Solirubrobacterales > 70-9 > VAYN01. Next base: position 54,898 of record JBPYFM010000155.1, read on the forward strand.
GCGGCAAACCCGCGGAGCTAGTACGCGCCTTCGCCGCGCATGATCGCGCGCGGGGTCCGCATCAGGATCTGCAGGTCGGTCAGGAGCGAGAGGTTGTCGAGGTAATCGCGCTCCATCGCCAGGCGCTCCTCGAAGGTGAGGTCGCCGCGGCCGTAGACCTGCATCGGGCCGGTGAGGCCGGGCTTGATCGTGAGGCGGCCGCGTTGGCGCTCGTCGTAGAGGGCGACGATCGCCTCCTCCTCGGGCCGCGGGCCGACGAGGGACATCTCGCCGCGCAGGACGTTGAAGAGCTGCGGCAGCTCGTCGATCGAGGTCCGCCGCAGGAGCTTGCCGACGCGGGTGACGCGGGGGTCGTCGGGGATCTTGAAGGCGGGCTCGGAGAGCTTCGAGAGGTCGATCAGCTCGCCGAGGCGCTCCTCGGCGTCGGCGACCATGGTGCGGAACTTCAGCATCGTGAAGGGCACGCCGTCCTTGCCGGCGCGCCGCTGGCGGAAGAAGACGGGGCGGCCGGAGTCGATCAGCGTCGCGATCGCCGCACAGAGGAGGAGCGGCGAGAGCCCGATCAGCAGGAGGCCGGAGACGAAGATGTCCATCGCCCGCTTCATCGCCTGGGTCGAGCGCGGCGGGTCGGAGAAGCGGAAGTCGAGCACCGGCAACTCGGCGAGGCGGTTCAGCTCGATCCCCGGGCCGAGCAGGCCGTAGTGCTGCGGCAGGAACGTGAGCGCCAGGCCGGCCTTCTTGCACTCCTCGATCAGCCGCTCGGCGGCCGGCTCCGACATCTGCTCTTCGGTGACGACGACGCGCTCGATCCCGGTCACCTCGGCGACCTCGGAGATGTCGGCGAGGGTGCCGAGGCGGGGCAGCTCGGCCGAGTCCTCCTCGCGCGAGGAGGAGAGGTAGCCGACCAGGTGCAGGCGCGTCTCCGGGTGGGTGACGACGCGGCGGGCGACGGTGTCGACGGTGGCGGGCGGGCCGATGACCAGGCCGAGGGCGACCGGCGTCGCCCGGTGCCAGACCCAGCGCAGCAGGCCGCGCAGGACGAAGCTGCCGATCAGGGTGCAGATGCCGACCCCGATCGCGCTCATCGGCGAGAGCGGGCCGACCGGGCTGATCGCCAGCAGGCCGTCGATCACCAGGGTCCCGAGGACGGTCGCCGAGACCAGCGAGGGCACCTCGTCGAGGGTCGAGTGGCGGATCCGGCGGTGGTCGTGGTCGTAGAGGCCGTGGAGCTTGACCACGAGGATCCAGCTCGGGCTGAAGAGGACCGCCCAGAAGAGGTCGGCGAGGTCGGTGGACGAGGTCGCCGCGGTGACGACCAGCAGGGCGCCGATCAGCGCCGTCCAGTCGCCCAGGGCGAGGAGTCGACGCAGGAGCGCGCCGCGCCGCCGCGAGCCCTCCGGGCCGCTCAGCCCGAGCCGGTCGGCGGCGGCCCGATACGGGATCGCGGTCGCGCGCCGCTCGGCCTCCTCGGCGGCGGCCCGGCGTTCGGCGGCGATCTTCTCGGTGTCCGGCGTTCGGGTCATCCGCAACTTTCAAACCCTTCGGTGAGGCAAGTTTCGAGTGGGTTGAGGCGTTTTGCTTCGTTCAGGTCGTTCTGGGCGGCTTCGTTCTGACCTGCCTGATGCTCCGCTTTCGCCCGCAGGTACCAGAGCGTCCAGTTGTGGTCCTCGCGGTCGATCGCTTGGCCGAAGCGGTGGATCGCTTCCGGATATTCGCCCTGCGCCTGCGCCAGGAGGCCGAGCTGGAGGTATGGCGTCGCCGCCCACGGCTCGATCGAGCGGGCGGTGTCGGCGTGGTTGACCGCGCTTTCGAAGTCTTCTTCGTGCACCGCGGCGGTCGACTGGCTGATCTCGTGGTCGATCAGGAGCGGGCCGGTGAGCGCGAGCATGGTCAACCAGGCTATGGCCAAACCGGCGATCGTGAGGCCGAAACGCCGACTTTCGGCGTCCGTCTCGACCTCGACCCCTTCCCGCGCGCGGGCCGCGGCGCGGGCGCGCCAGAGCTGGCCGCAGCGGGCCGCGACGAGGATCCCGGTCGACATGAAGAAGACCGAGCCGATCACTGCCAGTTGCCAGAACCAGTCGTAGGCGACGCCGACGGCGAAGGCGAGGCTGACGCCGAGGAGGATCGCGTAGAGCTCCCGCTCGCGGCCGCCGGCGGCGCGCCAGGCCGCATATCCGGTCCAGAGCAGGAAGAGGACCAGCCCCAATATCAGGAGCCCGCCGACGATCCCCAGCTCGCCCAGCGCCTGCAGGTAGAGCGAGTGCGCCTGGGTGTTCGTCATCGCGATCGGACGCAGCTGGTCCCAGGCGAACTGGTAGGTGCCGGCACCCTGGCCGACGATCGGCTTTTCGTCGAAGGATTCGAGCGCGACTTCCCAGAACTGGATGCGGCCGCGGCTCGAGGCTTCGGCGAGGCCCGAGGGCGTGGTGAGGTCGGTGCTGGTGAACTTGTCCCAGGCGGTCTCGCCGTAGAGGATCCCGGCGACGATCGCGAGCACGAGGGCGACGATCGCGATCCCGCCCAGCACGCGGCGGTCGCGGGAGACGGCGAGGGCGCGCTCGACCGCCGGCGGGTTGCGCCGCTCGAGCCGCCGCATCGCCCAGATCGCGAGCACGGTCACCGCGATCCCGGCGAGCAGGATCGCTCCCGCTTTCAGCCCCTGCCCGACGATCGGGGCGAAGTTGTAGTTGTTCGACAGTTCCGGATAGGAGTGGATCGCGACGATAGCCGGCACCGTCAGCACGGCGGCGATGAGCAGCGTCGCCAGGTACCAGAGGCGGTCGCGGGAGAGGACGATCAGCGTGCCCGCGGCGAGGATCAGCGTGAGGATGCCCCCCCTCGAATGGGTGAAGTAGAGCGCGAGCAGGACCGCGGGCAGCGCGCCGACCGAGAACCAACGCAGGGCGCGGCTCAGCGACCGACGGCTCATCCAGACGCAGAGGCCGGCGGCAAAGGAGAAGAGGATCGCGTTGCCGTTCCAGTAGCCGAGGGGGTACTGGAGCCTGGTCCCTTTCGATTCGTCGAAGGAAAGCGCGAAAACGTGCGGCAGGAGGCGGGTGGCCAGGGCCAGGATCGCCACCAAGGCCAAAGCGATTGCGATGCCTTCACCGAAACGTTGGCGCCGTTGGTTGGTTTGGGCGAGGAGGAACGCGGCAAGGAACACGCCGAGGTACATCAGGACGCGATCCGCCTCGGCGACGCTCAACTCGACAGAACCGGACCAGAGAGATGAGATTGCAGACCAAATTGCAAAGCCCAAGAGGAGGCCCGATGCCCAGTAGAACGGCTTCGCGAGCAGTGACCTCCCGGCCACGCCAAGCACCAGCAGGCCCACGACCAGCAGCCAGACGACCAGTCCGGCGATATGCCGGGAGCTCAGCGAGAAGCCTCCGCCGGTCATCGCCAGAGCCCCGATCAGGGCGATCGGACCGAGGAACGCCGCCGATTCCTCTAACCTTGCGCGGAATGCAAGGTGCCCCCCACCGCCAGGCCCGTAGCTCGGCCCGCTCCTTCTTCTTGCTTCCGTCAGTGCTTGCTCTGCTGGCATTGGCTCTATTTCCCGTGAGCGCTTTCGCGGGGAACTCGGGCGAAACCGTCTACGAAACCGAAATTCCCTCGGTGACGAGTGAACCCTCCACGGGGGGGAACCACGCGGGCAAGTCGCCTACCCATCACAGCAGCCATAACACCGGCAACGGTGAATCGGGTCGGGCGACCGGCTCCAACGCCGAAGTCGGCGGGGGCGCGGAAGGGTCCGAAGGGAAGTCGGCAGGGCATAAGAAGGAAGGGTCCTCTTCGCAGGAAGAAGAAGGCAATCCTTCCACGGCCGGTGGCGGCGGTGGCAACAAGCCGAACGGCGGCGGTGGAGGCAAGGGGCCGGAAGGCTCGATCTCCGAATCGAAGGAACTCGGCGGAACCCAGCCGGGCGCCAACGCTTCGCACAGCAGCGGCGGCTCCTCGCCGGTCGTGCCCATCCTGATCGCGGTCGCGGTCCTCGCGGCGATCTCGATCGGCGTGGTGCTCTACCGCCAGCGTAAGTCGGGCCCGGGTGGCTCCGACGGACGCGTCTCCTCGTCCAACGCGAGCTAGAGTGCCGTGCCAGGCGATGTTCGCCCACTCTGGCTTGCCCTCGCCGCGCCCGGCGGCGTCCTCGACCGCTCGACGTGGCTCCGCCACGCCTTCGGGTCTGCGTCCTTGCCGGCCAAGGCGACTGCTGCGCCGGACCCGGGCAAACCTCACCCGGCACGGCACTAGTCCACAACCCCACATGGAGGGATCGATGCTTAAAGCCAGCAGGAAGGCGCGCGCCCTGACGGCCGCGTTGGCCGTCGTCCTCGCGCTCGGCGCCTTCGCCGCGAGCGCCGCGGCCGTGCCCGCCAACTTCTTCGGCGTGGTGCCGCAGTCGTCGCTCAGCCAGGAACAGTTCAACACGCTCAAGCAGGGCGGCGTGAAGGAGATGCGCGTGGCGCTGATCTGGGGCGCGGTCCAGCCGACCCGGGGCGGCACCCCCAACTGGGGCGAATTCGACGCGACCGTCGAACGCGCCGCGAAGAGCGGGATCGAACTGCTGCCGTTCATCGTCGGCACGCCGACCTGGGCGGTGCCCAGCGTGAAGGTCCCCGGCGCGCCCGGGGCGCTCGCCCCCGCCCGCCTGCCGGTGGCCGGCACCGCGGGCAAGGCCTGGTCGACGTTCCTCAAAGCCGCCGTCGCCCGGTACGGGACCAACGGCAGCTTCTGGAGCGAAAACCCGACCCTTCCGGCGAAGCCGATCAAGGCCTGGCAGATCTGGAACGAGCCGAACTTCAAGTACTTCGTCGCCCACCCGAACCCGGCCGAATACGGCAAGCTCGTGAAAGCCTCCTCGGCGGCGATCAAATCGGTCGACCCGACCGCGCAGGTCGTCCTCGGCGGCCTCTTCGCGAAGCCGGCGGGTGCCCGGTACCTGAAGGGCAGGAAGGTCATCCACGCGACCAGCCCCAACTACTTCGGCTCGTACTTCCTCGAACAGATGTACAAGACGAACCCGGGGATCAAGTCCCGCTTCCAGGGCGTCGCGCTGCACCCCTACGTGGCGCGGTACCGGCAGCTGCCGCCGGAGATCGAAGAACTCCGCGGGGTGATGACGCGGTCCGGCGACGCCGCCAAGGGCCTCTGGATCACCGAGCTCGGTTGGAGCTCCGAACCGCCGCAGGGCCCGTCCAACGTGTTCGCGGTCGGCGCCTCCGGCCAGGCGCGGGAACTGAAAGGCGCCTTCAGCCTGATGAAAGCCGACGCGGCGAAATTCCGCCTCCGCCACGTCTACTGGTTCTCGGTCGACGATGCCCCGGAAACGTGCAACTTCTGCAACGGCTCCGGCCTGTTCAGGAAGGGCTTCGTGCCGAAGAAGTCCTGGACCGAATTCACGAAGTTCACCGGCGGCACCCCCTAGCCGCTCGGGTGTTGACGGGCCGAAAACCGCTCTATATCAGCGGTTTTCGGCCCGTCAACATGTGGGGGCCGGCGAAGGCCGGCACAAGAGGTGCGTAAGATCGATGGGTTGGCGACCAAGTCGAAACCACGCACCGACTCTGACCCGCTGGCCCCGTTCTCGGCGGCCACGCGGCGCTGGTTCGAAGCCTCCTTCGAGGGGCCGACCGCTGCCCAGGCGGGCGGCTGGGCGGCGATCTCGGGTGGCGACAACGCGCTGATCTGCGCGCCGACCGGCTCCGGCAAGACGCTCGCGTCCTTCCTCTGGGGCATCGACAAGCTCGCCCGGGAGCCGGAGCTCGGCACCGGCGTCAAGCTCGTCTACATCTCGCCCCTGAAAGCGCTCTCCTACGACATCGAGCGCAACCTCCGCGCGCCGCTGCGCGGCATCGGCGCCGACATCTCCGTCGGGCTGCGCACCGGCGACACCTCCCAGAAAGACCGCCGGGCGATGGCGAAAACGCCGCCCGACATCCTCATCACCACCCCCGAGTCGCTCTACCTGATGATGAGCTCCTCGGTCCGGGAGATTCTCACCGGCGTCGAGGCGGTGATCGTCGACGAGATCCATGCGGTGGCGCAGACCAAGCGGGGGAGCCACCTTTCGCTGACCTTGGAGCGGTTGGATCATCTGGTGAGGACTTCGGCGGCGGCGGACACCGAGGGGGACTCGCCGGAACAACAGCCGGGAGGTTCCGGCGAGTCCCCCTCGGTGTTCGCGTCCGGGGGCATTCAGAGGATCGGCTTGTCAGCGACGCAGAGGCCTTTGGAGCGGATTGCTCAGTTCCTGGTGGGGCCTGGGCGCGAGTGCAAGATCGTCGATGCGGGGACGCGGAAAGACCTCGATCTGGAGATCGTGGTGCCGGTCGAGGACATGGCCGATCCGGGGGCGCCCGCCTATCCGAGTGAGAACGGGAACGCGCAGCCTTCGGAAATCGAGCCGAGCGCGCACGTGCGCTCGATCTGGCCGGCGATCTACCCGGAGCTGCTGCGGCTGGTCCAGGAGCACACCTCGACGATCATCTTCGTCAACAACCGGCGGGCGTCGGAGCGCCTGGCGAAGCGGCTGAACGAGCTCGCCAACGGCGAAGGGGAGCAGGAGCTGCCGGCCACGGAGCATGCTGGGCACGGCGGATCCCCCGGGGACGACTCGCCGGAACAACAGCGGGGAGGTTCCGTCGAGTCATCCCCGGGGGATCCGCTGCGGTACGTGGAAATTGCACGGGCGCACCATGGGTCGCTCTCGCACGAGGAGCGCATCCTTGTGGAGGAGATGCTGAAGTCGGGGGAGCTTCCGTGCCTCGTCGCTACTTCGTCGCTGGAGCTCGGCATCGACATGGGGGCGGTGGACCTCGTGATCCAGGTCGAGTCGCCGAAGTCGGTGACCCGGGGGCTGCAGCGGATCGGGCGCGCCGGGCACGGCATCGGCGAGACCTCCAAAGGCCGGATCTTCCCCAAATACCGCGGCGACCTGCTGGAGTGCGCGGTGGTCGCGCGGCGCATGCGCGAGGGGGAGATCGAGGAGACGACGATCCCGCAGAACCCGCTCGACGTGCTCGCCCAGCACCTGGTCTCGATGGCGGCGCTGGACGAGTGGCAGGTCGACGACGTCGAGAAGGTCGTCACCGCCACCGAGTCGTTCCACGACCTCTCGCGCGAGCAGCTCGAGAACGTGCTCGACATGCTCGACGGGCGCTACCCGTCGGACCGCTTCGCCGAGCTGCGCCCGCGGATCGTCTGGGACCGCATGGAGGGGACGATCCACGGCCGCAAAGGCGCCCGCCAGCTGGTCGTCACCAACGCCGGCACGATTCCCGACCGCGGCCTCTACGGCGTCCACCTGCCCGACGGCCGGCGGGTCGGCGAGCTCGACGAGGAGATGGTCTACGAGGCGCGGGCCGGGCAGACCTTCCTGCTCGGCGCCTCGACCTGGCGGATCGAGGAAATCACCCGCGACCGGGTGATCGTCACGCCCGCGCCCGGCGCGCCCGGGGCGGTGCCGTTCTGGCGCGGGGACGGGGTCGGGCGCCCGGCGGAGCTCGGCCGCGCGATCGGCGAGTTCGCCCGCGAGGCGGTCTCGCGCGAGCCCACCGCCTTGGCGAAGGAGTACGACCTCGACCAGCGCGCCGCCAACAACCTCGTCTGCTACCTGCGCGAACAGCAGGACGCGACCCGCGTCGTCCCCTCCGACCAGACGATCGTGGTCGAGCGCTTCCGCGACGAGATCGGCGACTGGCGCCTCTGCGTCCTCTCCCCGTACGGCGGGCGCGTGCACGCCGCCTGGGGGCTCGCGCTGGCGGCGAAGATCCGCAACGAGCGCGATCTCGAGGCCGACGCGATCTGGTCCGACGACGGCATCGTCATCCACCTGCCCGACGCCGACGAGCCGCCGCCCGCCGACCTGGTGCTGGTCGACCCGGCGGAGCTCGAAGACCTGGTCGTGGGGGAGCTCTCCGGCTCGGCACTCTTCGGCGCGCGTTTCCGCGAGAACGCGTCACGATCGCTCCTGATCCCGCGCGCCTACCCGGGCAAACGCACGCCGCTCTGGCAGCAGCGGCTGAAATCGCAATCTCTCCTCGAAGTCGCGCGTGACTTTCCACGTTTCCCCGTGGTCCTGGAGACCTACCGAGAGTGCCTGCAGGACGTGCTCGACCTGCCCGCGCTCGTCGACCTGCTGGAAAAGCTCCACGCCCGGTCGCTCTCGCTGGTCGAGGTGGAGACGCCGACCGCCTCGCCGTTCGCCTCGTCGCTCCTCTTCGACTACGTCGCCACCTATATGTATGAGGGGGACACGCCGAACGCCGAGCGGCGCGCGGCGGCGCTGGCGCTCGACCGCGACCTGCTGCGCGAGCTGCTCGGCCAGGAGGAGCTGCGCGAGCTGATCGACCCGGAGGCCTTGGAGGAGGTCGAAGCCCAGCTCCAGCACCGCACCGAGGCGGGACAGGCGGGCGACCGCGACGCGCTGCAACAGATCCTCCGCAACCTCGGCGACCTGACCACCGAGGAGGCGGCCGAGCGCGTCGAAGCGCCCTACTCGGCCGAGTCGATGCTGGCGAAGCTGGCCGGCGAGCGGCGGATCGCGAAGGTGCGGATCGCGGGCGAGGAGCGCTGGATCGCGAGCGAGGACGCGGGGCTCTACCGCGACGCGCTCGGCGTGCCGCCGCCGCCCGGACTGCCGGAGACCTTCCTCGCCGACTACCCCGACGCGATGCGGGCGCTGGTCCGCCGTTACGCCCGCACCCACGGCCCGTTCCCGACCGGGCAGCTGTCCCACCGCTACGGGGTCGACCCCGGCCCGGCGCTGCGCGAGCTGGAGAACGAAGGGGCGCTGGTCCGCGGCGAGCTCCTCCCCGGCGGCACCGAGCGCGAGTGGTGCGACTCCGACGTCCTCCGCCGCGTGCGGCGCGCCTCGCTCGCGCGTCTGCGCAAGGAGGTCGAGGCGGCCGACCGCACCGAGCTCGCCCGGTTCCTGCCGAGCTGGCAGAACGTCGACGCCTTCCGCCCCGCCGGCGCCGGCCCCGACCGCCTGCGCGAGGCGCTGGTGCCGCTGCAGGGAGTCGCGCTCACCCCGAAAGTCTGGGAGACCGATGTGCTGCCGCGCCGCCTCGGCGCCTACTCGCAGAACTGGCTCGACCAGCTCTGCACCAGCGGCGAGCTGATCTGGATCGGCGCCGGCGCCCTGGGGCGCAGCGACGGCCGCGTCGCGCTCTACTTCCGCGAGGACGTCCGCCTCGCCGGCCCGCCGCCCGCCAACGGCAGGCTGGAGGTCCCGCAGGGCGAGGTCCACGACGCGATCCGCGAGCGCCTCGCCGCCGGCCCGTCCTTCTGGCTCGACCTCGTCGCCGACATCGACCACCCCGCGGAGGACCTCCACAACGCGCTCTGGGACCTCGCCTGGGGCGGCGAGGTGACCAACGACGCCTTCGCGCCGCTGCGGGCGCCGCGCCTGCGCGCCGTGCCCCAGACCGAACGGGCGGGGCGCCGCTTCGCTCGCCGCCGCTCGACCGCGGGCGCCGCCGTCCAGGGTCGCTGGTCCCTGACCGCGCCGATCTTCGCCGGCGCCCCCGGCCCCGGCGCGCGCCTCCGCGCCCAGGCCGAGCTGATGATGGAGCGCTACGGGATCGTCACCCGCGAGACGGTCCTCGCCGAGGGCGTCCCCGGCGGCTTCTCCACGCTCTACTCGGAGCTCGGCAACCTCGAGCTCCTCGGCACCGCGCGCCGCGGCTACTTCGTCGAGGGGCTCGGCGGGGCCCAGTTCGCGCTCCCCGGCGCGGTCGAGCGGCTGCGCTCCCTCCCCGAAGCCCAAGGCGAGTACATGGTCCTGGCGGCGACCGACCCCGCCAACCCCTACGGGGCGTCGCTGCCCTGGCCGAAGCTCGAGGGCGGCCGGCGCCCCGGCCGCACCCCCGGCGCCTACCTGCTGCTGCGCGACGGCGAGCCCGAGGTCTTCGTCGAGCGCGGCGGCCGCGGCCTGCTGCGCCTGCGCTCGATGGACGAAGAGGAGCTCGGCGCCGCGATGCAGGCGCTCGCCGACGCCGTCGGCGCCGGCCAGCTCCCCAGGCTGGCGATCGAGAAACTCGACGGCGAGGCCGTGATCGGCTCCGGGCACGAGGAGGCCCTGATCGGCGCCGGCTTCAGCCGCGGCCCCCGCAAACTGACCGCCTCCGCGCGATAGGTCCCCCATATGGGTCGTGTGTCCGCTCCGCAACATGTTCGCCACGGCCCGTTGCCATAATCGATGAGGGTGCCTGAGACCACGGAGCAGACCGCGATCGAGCTGCTGAGGAGCGTCCCGCTCTTCGCCGACCTCGAGGAAGGAGAGCTGGAACGCTTCTCCCACGTCGCCGTGCCGCGATCCTTCCCGGCCGGCACGCGCGTCTTCCACGAGGGCGACAGCTCCGACGCCTGCTACATCGTCAGCGAAGGGAGCTTCCGCGTCACCCGCGAACACTCGGACGGGCGGGCGATCACGCTGGCGACTCTCGGGCCGGGGGAGATCTTCGGCGAGCTGGCGATGCTCGACGGCGACACCCGCTCCGCCTCGGCCGAGTCGATCACCGACGGGACGCTGCTGGCGCTGCCGGCCAACGACGTGCGCAGCCTCCTCGCCCGCAACCCGGAGATCGCGCTGAAGCTGGTCGCCGGCCTCGTGCGCCGCCTGCGCGCCGCCAACATGCGCCTCTCGCGCCAGTCCTTCCAGACGGTGCCGAGCCGGGTCGCCGGCATCCTCGCCCAGCTCTCCCGCGAGGGCCAGGAGGACAACGACGGCGAAGGCGAGATGCAGGAGGTCACGATCCGCATGAACCAGACCGACCTCGCCCAACTCGCGGGCACCTCGCGCGAGTCGGTGAGCCGCTTCCTGGCCGAGCTCGAGCGCGCCGGCGTCGTCCGCTCCGGCCGCGGCCGCGTCACCGTGCTGCAGCCGAACAAACTGCGCAACTACATCTACTAGCGCCGGGCTTCGCCCCCGTCCCGCCGCCGCCGGCCGCGGTGTCATCGCCGAAGATGTCCGGGAGAGCGACCCGAGGAAGTCCGGCATGAACATCAGCGCCGCGGCGATCAACGCCGCAGCGACGAAGGCAGTGTGTGGGGATTGATGGCAAGGGACCCGGCCCTCTCGGCCACGGCCCGGGCAGGCTGTGGCCGTGGCCGAGAGGGCCGGGTCTTCGATGAGTGGAGGAAGGGACGCGGGGGCGTCACGGGAGAGCGACGGGAGTCCCACGGATCC